>NZ_JBMHHY010000068.1:0-1288 GCF_049739465.1 Embleya sp. AB8 | reverse complement strand
TGAGCTTGCTCCGCTTTGACGGACACCGTCGTTGTGGTGGTCAGGCCGCGAGTGTGGCTTCGTATTCGACGGGCGTGCGGTAGCCGAGGCTGCTGTGCAGCCTGCGGATGTTGTACCAGCCTTCGATCCACTCGAAGACCTCGGCGTGGGCGGCGGCCCGGGTCGGCCAGGGCCGGTCAGCCCCGAGATCGCTTTTGAGGGTCGCGAAGAACGACTCGGCGAGGGCGTTGTCCCAGCAGGCCCCGGTGCGCCCGACGGACAGCCGAATCCCGAACTTGCCTGCCAGGACAGCGAATTCCTGACTGGTGTACTGGCATCCGCGATCGGAATGGAAGATCGTTCCGCGTGGTGGGCGCTGTCTGCGGACGGCGTCGCGCAGGGCGTCGGCGACGAGTTCGGTCCGCAGGTGGTCGGCGGTGGCCCAGCCGACGACCTTGCGCGTGGCGATGTCGATGACGGTGGCCAGGAACAGCCAGCCCTGCTCGGTGGGCAGGTAGGTGATGTCGCCGCACCACCGCGCGGTTCCCTCCCGCACCGGTCCGGGCGTGAAGTCACGGCCGATCAAGTCGGGGCGGGTGGCGGCGCCCAGGTCGGGGATGGTGGTGCGGTGCCCGCGTCTGCGGTGCCGGCCGGCCAGACCGGCCTGGCGCATGAGCCGGGCGGTGCGGCGGCGCCCGATGCGGGCGCCGCCGCGGACCAGGACCGCGTGGATGCGCGGGGCGCCGTAGCTGCCGCGTGAGGCGCGGTGGGCGGCGGTGATCTGCTCGGTCAGCTCCGTGTCCCGGACCGCGCGCGGTCCCGGGGCCGCGGTGCGGCGGTGGTAGTAGGCGGCACGGGAGACCTTGAGGAGTTCACACGCGCGTTTGACGCTGTGACCTGCGTGTTTCTCCGCCTCGATGAACGGGTGCACCGTCACCGGGTCTCCTTCGCGAAGAAAGCCGTGGCCCGCTTGAGGATCTCCACGTCCTGCCGCAGCCGGGTGTTCTCCCGCCGCAGCGCGGCCAGTTCCTCGCGTTCGCTGCTGGTCAGGCCGTCGCGTTCGCCAGCATCGACCTCGGCCTGTTTCACCCAGTCCCGCACCGCGGTCTCGGTCAGGTCGAAGTCCTTCGCGACCTGTCCCACCGACCGGTCGCCCTGCCGGCACAACGCGACGATCTCGGCTTTGAACTCCGGCGTGAACGAGCGACGAGGCCGAGGCTTCTTCTTCCCCATGCTCTCCATGATGGACATCCTCCCCAAGGGACCGCAGCCCCTCAGCCAGGGTGTCCGTCAAAACGGATCAAGCCCA
>NZ_JBMHHY010000067.1:0-1320 GCF_049739465.1 Embleya sp. AB8 | reverse complement strand
AGGCGTTCGGGTGAACTGTGGTTAAGGAACTCGGCAAAATGCCCCCGTAACTTCGGGAGAAGGGGGGCCGTTGCCGGTGGAGGGATTTACTCCCCGAGCTGGTGGTGGCCGCAGAGACCAGCGAGAAGCGACTGTTTACTAAAAACACAGGTCCGTGCGAAGTCGTAAGACGATGTATACGGACTGACGCCTGCCCGGTGCTGGAACGTTAAGGGGACCGGTTAGCTCTTCGGGGCGAGGCTGAGAACTTAAGCGCCAGTAAACGGCGGTGGTAACTATAACCATCCTAAGGTAGCGAAATTCCTTGTCGGGTAAGTTCCGACCTGCACGAATGGCGTAACGACTTCTCGACTGTCTCAACCACAGGCCCGGTGAAATTGCACTACGAGTAAAGATGCTCGTTTCGCGCAGCAGGACGGAAAGACCCCGGGACCTTTACTATAGTTTGATATTGGTGTTCGGTTCGGCTTGTGTAGGATAGGTGGGAGACTGTGAGCATGACACGCCAGTGTCGTGGGAGTCGTCGTTGAAATACCACTCTGGTCGTGCTGGATGTCTAACCTGGGTCCGTGATCCGGATCAGGGACAGTGTCTGATGGGTAGTTTAACTGGGGCGGTTGCCTCCTAAAGGGTAACGGAGGCGCCCAAAGGTTCCCTCATCCTGGTTGGCAATCAGGTGTCGAGTGTAAGTGCACAAGGGAGCTTGACTGTGAGACCGACAGGTCGAGCAGGTGCGAAAGCAGGGACTAGTGATCCGGCGGTGGCTTGTGGAAGCGCCGTCGCTCAACGGATAAAAGGTACCCCGGGGATAACAGGCTGATCTTCCCCAAGAGTCCATATCGACGGGATGGTTTGGCACCTCGATGTCGGCTCGTCGCATCCTGGGGCTGGAGTAGGTCCCAAGGGTTGGGCTGTTCGCCCATTAAAGCGGTACGCGAGCTGGGTTTAGAACGTCGTGAGACAGTTCGGTCCCTATCCGCTGTGCGCGTAGGAGTCTTGAGAAGGGCTGTCCCTAGTACGAGAGGACCGGGACGGACGAACCTCTGGTGTGCCAGTTGTTCTGCCAAGGGCATGGCTGGTTGGCTACGTTCGGGAGGGATAACCGCTGAAAGCATCTAAGCGGGAAGCTTGCTTCGAGATGAGGACTCCCACCAACTTCGGTTGGGTAAGGCCCCCGAGAGACGATCGGGTTGATAGGCCGGGTGTGGAAGCCCTGTGAGGGGTGGAGCTGACCGGTACTAATAGGCCGAGGACTTGTCCTCAGTTGCTACGCGTCCACTGTGTGGTTCCCGAACCGCAATCGGTTTCGGGGAACCCGTT
>NZ_JBMHHY010000066.1:0-1504 GCF_049739465.1 Embleya sp. AB8 | reverse complement strand
TGAACGAACACGAAGAAGATCAGGACCGGGATGGTCATCAGGGTGGAGGCGGCCATGATGCCGCCCCAGTCGTTCTGGTCCGGTTTGAAGAACACCATCAGTGCCGCCGGCAGGGTCTGGTGTTCGGTGTCGAGGATGAACGTCTTGGCGAACACGAAGTCGTTCCACGCGGTGATGAAGGAGAACACCGACGTGGCCGCCAGGCCCGGCGCGACCAGCGGGAACAGGATGCGCCACAGGATGGTGAACCGGTTCGCCCCGTCGATGCGCGCGGCCTCCTCCAGCGACTCGGGGATCGCCTTGACGAACCCGCGCAACATCCAGATCGCGAACGGCAGCGAGAACGCCAGGTTGACCAGCATCAGCGAACCGAGCGTGCTCAGCCCGAACCCGGGCGCGACCGTGCCGATGTCGCGCACCAGGAAGAACAGCGGGATGGTCAGCGCCTCGACCGGCACCATCTGCGCGACCAGGAACATCACCAGGATCGTGGTGCGGAACCTGAAGCGGAACCGGGTCAGCGCCACCGCCGCCAGGAACGACACCAGCCCGGACAGCACCACCACCACGACCGCCACGACCAGGCTGTTCAGGAAGTAGCCGCCGAAGCCGCTCACCCCGAACGCGTTCCGGAAGTTCTCCAGCGTCGGATGCCACGTCCACGGACGCGGGTCGACCGAGCTCAGCTCGCCGGCCGGCTTCAGCGCGGACAGCACCATCCAGTACAGCGGGAACACCGTGACCAGCGCGACCACGATCGCGACGGTGTTCGCGATCCGCCGCGACACCGTGCGGTTCACCCTCGACGTGCGGACACCGCCCGCCCTCCCGACCGTTCCCGACTTCACAGTTCCTCCCCGGAGCGGCGCAGCGCGCGGATGTAGAAGGCCGTGACGACCAGCAGGATCAGTGTCATGAGCACGCCGATCGCCGCGCCCAGGCTGTAGTCCGAGGATGCGAACGCCTTCTGGTACGCGTACACGTTGAGCACCAGGTTCTGGCCGGCGATGCCGCCGCCCCCGGTCATCACGTAGATCTGGGTGAAGACCTTGAAGTCCCAGATGATCGACTGGATCACCACGATGGTCAGGATCGGTCGCAGGATCGGCAACATCACGTGTCGGAACGTGGTCCACGTGGAGGCGCCGTCCAGCCGGGCGGCCTCCAGGACCGACACCGGGATGGACTCGATGCCCGCGTAGAGCGAGATCATCACGAACGGGAACGAGTGCCACACCACCACGACACCGACCAGCGCGAACGCCGACCACTTGTCGTAGAACCAGTTGTGGCCCGGCATCCCCAGGACCTCGTTGACCAGGCCCAGGTTGGTGTCGAACAGGAACATCCACACCGTCGACCCGGTCATCGCCGGCGCCGCCCACGCGCCCAACGCGGCGAACAACAGGAACAGCCGGGGCCACCTGCCGACCCTCGTCAACAGCACGGCCGCGGCGGCGCCCACCGCGAGGGTGGCCACCACGCACGCGGCGGCGAACACCAC
>NZ_JBMHHY010000064.1:0-2007 GCF_049739465.1 Embleya sp. AB8 | reverse complement strand
TGGGGCCGGTCTGTTGTCTCGGGAAGGTTCCGATCCTCGGACGGTCCACGAACCGCTCGTCACTGTGACGGGTAGGCGTCGGCCATGGAGTCTGTGGGAATCGGTTGTTGTTTGAGAACTGCACAGTGGACGCGAGCATCTGTGGCCAAGTTGTTAAGGGCGCACGGTGGATGCCTAGGTACCAGGAACCGATGAAGGACGTGGGAGGCCGCGATAGGCCCCGGGGAGCTGTCAACCGAGCTGTGATCCGGGGGTGTCCGAATGGGGAAACCCGGCAGTCGTCATGGGCTGTCACCCGCACCTGAATATATAGGGTGTGTGGAGGGAACGCGGGGAAGTGAAACATCTCAGTACCCGCAGGAAGAGAAAACAACCGTGATTCCGAGAGTAGTGGCGAGCGAAATCGGATGAGGCTAAACCGGTTACGTGTGATACCCGGCAGGGGTTGCGTGATCGGGGTCGTGGGAGTGTGCTTGATCGGTCTGCCGGCCGGTCGGCGAGTCAGAAACCGTATGTGTAGTCGAAGGACATGCGAAAGGTCCGGCGTAGAGGGTAAGACCCCCGTAGACGAAACATGTGCGGCTTGCTTGCGCATTTCCCAAGTAGCACGGGGCCCGAGAAATCCCGTGTGAATCCGGCGGGACCACCCGCCAAGCCTAAATATTCCCTGGTGACCGATAGCGGACTAGTACCGTGAGGGAAAGGTGAAAAGTACCCCGGGAGGGGAGTGAAATAGTACCTGAAACCGTGTGCCTACAAGCCGTGGGAGCGTCGTCATCCGCCTTGTGTGGGTGGCCGTGACTGCGTGCCTTTTGAAGAATGAGCCTGCGAGTTTGCGGTGTGTGGCGAGGTTAACCCGTGTGGGGTAGCCGTAGCGAAAGCGAGTCCGAACAGGGCGATTTGAGTCGCGCGCCCAAGACCCGAAGCGGAGTGATCTAGCCATGGGCAGGGTGAAGCGCGGGTAAGACCGTGTGGAGGCCCGAACCCACCAGGGTTGAAAACCTGGGGGATGACCTGTGGTTAGGGGTGAAAGGCCAATCAAACTCCGTGATAGCTGGTTCTCCCCGAAATGCATTTAGGTGCAGCGTCGTGTGTTTCTTGCCGGAGGTAGAGCACTGGATTGTTGATGGGCCTCACCAGGTTACTGAGATAAGCCAAACTCCGAATGCCGGTAAGTGAGAGCGCGGCAGTGAGACTGCGGGGGATAAGCTCCGTGGTCGAGAGGGAAACAGCCCAGAGCACCGACTAAGGCCCCCAAGCGTGCGCTAAGTGGGAAAGGATGTGGAGTCGCAGAGACAACCAGGAGGTTGGCTTAGAAGCAGCCACCCTTGAAAGAGTGCGTAATAGCTCACTGGTCAAGTGATTCCGCGCCGATAATGTAGCGGGGCTCAAGCGCACCGCCGAAGTCGTGTCATTCGTGCATGTAGCCAAGCCTTCGTGGTTCAGGCGTACGGATGGGTAGGGGAGCGTCGTGCAGCGAGTGAAGTCGCGGTGGAAACCAGTGGTGGACGCTGCACGAGTGAGAATGCAGGCATGAGTAGCGAATCACACGTGGGAAACGTGTGCGCCGGATGACCAAGGGTTCCTGGGGCAGGCTAATCCGCCCAGGGTAAGTCGGGACCTAAGGCGAGGCCGACAGGCGTAGTCGATGGACAACGGGTTGATATTCCCGTACCCGCTACGATGCGCCAGCGCCGAACCTCGTGATGTTAAGGCCGTGAAGCCGCCGGGATCCTTCGGGTGAACGGTTTTGGTGGAGCCGCCGAACCAATCGGGTAGTAGGTGAGCGATGGGGTGACGCAGGAAGGTAGTCCAGCCCGGGCGGTGGTAGTCCCGGGGTAAGGGTGTAGGGCGTCGTGTAGGCAAATCCGCACGACATACAGCCTGAGACCTGATGCCGACCCGATTGTGGGGAAGTGGATGATCCTATGCTGCCGAGAAAAGCCTCTAGCGAGTGTCGTGGCGGCCCGTACCCCAAACCGACTCAGGTGGTCAGGTAGAGAATAC
>NZ_JBMHHY010000063.1:0-5242 GCF_049739465.1 Embleya sp. AB8 | reverse complement strand
GGGTTTCGGGGGCGTGGGCGGCGAGTGGTTCGGGCCCGGACTCGGCTGTGCCCGTTGATTCGCCTGCGGTTTCACGGGCGGCGGGGTGGCGTGGTTGGGCCCGCGACCCGGGCTGCGGGGGTTTCGGGGCCGTGGGCGACCCGTGGCCCGAGCCCGGACCCGGCTTTGCCGCGCTTGCGGTTCGGGGCGCGGGTCGGCTTCGGTGCTCGGCTCTTGGGCGTGCGCGGACACGGTATCTCTCCGGTCCCGGCTCGGTGGGGTCCGTCGGCTCGGGATGCGAGTCGGCTTCGGTGCTTGGCCTTCGGGCGTACGCGGCTTCGGCGTCCGGACTTCCGCCGAGCCCGGGTCCGATGTAGTCACCGGACCCGGCTCGGCTGTGCCCTCCGGCGAGGCCGGCCGGTGCTTGGCCGGGTTACCTGGTTTCGGTCATGGCTCGGCCGCAGGCGTAGGCGATCGGGCTGACGAGTTCTCGGGCCTCGGGGAGCCAGCGGTTGAGATCGGTGGGTTCGCGGGCCCAGGTGGCGCTGCCGGAGGTGCCCATTCGGGACGGTGGGGCCACCACCCAGTCGCCCTCGCCCTTGGGGATCAGGTCGATCGGGCTGGTGCCCCAGCCGATCCGGCGGAGCATTTCGGCCATCTTGTCGCGCGCGCCGGGGAGCACCAGGAACTGGAGGCGGCGGGTCGGCGTCGCGATCACCGGGCCGAGCGGGAGGCCCATACGTTCCAGTCGGGCCAGCGCCAGACAGCCCGCCTGTTCGGGGACGTCGATCACGTCGAAGCCGCGGCCGGTGGGCAGCAGGATCGCCGCGTCCGGGTGCTCGCTCCACCAGCGCCGGATCAGCGCGGGCGAAGCGGCCGCCTCCACCGCCCAGTCGCGCAGGATCGGATGTGCGCCGGGGGTGGCACAACCGGGATGGCCGCAGCTGCAACGACGCCCCGCACTGTGCTCGACCACCGAGGCGCCGGGAACCACGTCCCAGTGCCGATCCTCGGCGTAGCGGATTGCGGTCTCCACAAGCGTGTCGCGGGCGAGCTGCCGGGCCCCCAGGGTGTCTTCCACGTGCTGCACAACTGCGGGACCGCGCGATGGTTACGGCCGGGTGGCCCTCTGCTCCCGGCCATCCGTACGGCGGCGCCGCCGCGGCTTCGGGTCGGGCGCCGCCCGGCTGTGCTCGGGACCGGTGAAACCGGATGATCGGGCGCGACGGGATCACCGGTCGCCATCCGGCGCAAGGGGGGCGCATGGGTGCAGATCGGGGGGCGCAACGAAGGGTGCCCTATCCGCTGCGCTATACGGGTCACTACGCTCCGTACTCGGATGACATTTCATACGACTGCCGGGCAAGATCGGCAATTCCGGTCGGGATCGAGTTCCGACCCGGGGATGACGTCCGCTTGATCGCATAACGGACTCACCAGGCATCGAGGCGCGGACACGACGGGACCGGGCAACTTCCCGTCGCGCCGATCCCGCATGTCGCGAACCCGCACCAACGGTCGGGGAGGGAACGCCGATGGCCGCGCGAACGCAGGCGACGAGGCAGCCCAACGAGAGGCTGACGGCACTGATCCAGGAGGCCGGCTGTTCGAATGCCGGGCTGGCCCGACGGGTCAACATGTGCGGGGCCGAGCACGGTATGGACCTGCGCTACGACAAGACCTCGGTGGCCCGCTGGCTGCGCGGCCAGCAGCCGCGCGGCGCGGTGCCGAACCTGATCGCCGAGGCGATCGGGCGCAAGCTCGGCCGGCCGGTCACCGTCGAGGAGATCGGCATGGCCGACGGTCGCTCGCTGGCGACCAACGTCGGCCTCCAGTTCGCCGCCACCCCGGCGGGCACCGTCGAGGTGGTCACCGAGTTGTGGCGCAGCGACGTCAACCGGCGCGACTTCCTGCTCAACTCCTCGGTCGCGGTGGCCGCCCTGGTCGCGCCCAGCCGGGACTGGCTGATCACCGAGCCGGACCCGCAGGTGGCCCGGATCGGCGGGCCGCGGGTGGGCGCCTCGGACATCGAGGCGGTGTGCGCGACCACGGACATGCTCTCCGCGCTCGACCACCGGTTCGGCGCCGGGCACATCCGGCCGGTCGTGGTGCACTACCTGGGCAGCGTGGTCACCCAATTGCTCAACGGGACCTATTCCGACGAGACGGGCCGCGCGCTGTTCGCGGCGGTGGCCCGGCTCACCGAGCTGGCCGGCTACATGGCCGTGGACACCGGCCAGCCGGGTCTCGCCCAGCGCTACTACATCCAGGCCCTGCGGCTGACCCAGGCCGCCGGGGACCGGGCCTACGGCGGCTACGTACTGGCCGCCGGGATGAGCCATCTCGCGGGCAGCCTGGGCAATCCGCGCGAGATCACCCAGCTCGCGCGCGCCGCGCAGGAGGGCGCCAAGCACGAGGCCACGCCGACCACGCAGGCGATGTTCCACGCCGCCGAGGCGCGCGGGCACGCGCTGCTCGGCGACCTGCGCGCGTGCGAATCCTCGCTGTCCCGGGCCCAGTCGGCGATGGACCTGGCCACGCCGGGCGAGGACCCGGCCTGGATCGAGCACTTCTCGCAGGCGTATCTGTCGGACGAGTTCGCGCACTGCTACCGCGATCTGGACCGGCCCCGGCAGGCCGAGAGCGCGGCCCGGGAGGCACTGGGCGGGCACGCCGACACGCGGGTGCGGCGCCGGGCGGTGGACACCCTGCTCCTGGCCACCGCGCATCTGCAGCAGAACCGGCTCGACGAGGCGTGCGCGGTCGGCTCGGAGGCGCTGGACCTGGTGGGCCGGCTGCACTCGGCGCGCGGGCTCGAATACCTCAAGGACTTCCAGCGCCGGCTCGAGCCGTATCGGGAGGAGCTCGTGGTCCGGGAATTCGCCGAGGCCGTACACGCCGTCCCGGTCTGAGGGCCGCCGCGGCGGATCGGGCCGGGGGCGTGTCTTCAGGCGCCCGACGGGGCCCGAAGACACGCCCTCGGAGGCCCGAGGGATGCGCCGCTGTTCGTCACTCGAACGTCTGAGTTACCGTCGGGCGGTCGGGGCCACCGGCCGCCGGGCGATCCGGCCGGTCGGGCGACCGCCCGGCGCGACGGCTTCGAGGCGACGAACGGGTGGATGGCATGGGATCCGGTGGAGCGGACGGCGGCACGGGCGGACCGGGCCGCAACGGCGGGCAACCGGGGCCCTCGCCCTTCGGCCCGCTCGAACTCCCGCGCGACGAGACCGAGGCGCTGCCGAGGTTCGACGACTACGCGGACCAGGGGCCACCGCAGCCGTACGACCCGGGGCACTATCCCGGGCCCGGGCAGCAGCCGCCATATCCGGGGCAGCAACAGCACCCATATCCGGGGCAGCAACAGCACTACGCGGCGACGCAGGCGTTTCGACAGCCGCCGGTACCGGCACCGGCACCGGCCTACGCCCCGAACCCGCCCGGCTTCGCGCCGCCCGGTGCGCCCGGTGCGCCTGGCGCCCCCGGGGGTGTGCCGCCGCGCCCGCCGCACGCGCCGCCCGGGGCGGTCGGCTCGCCGATGGGGGCGGCGCCGGCGGCCGGTCCGCAGCCCGTCGGGCCGGCGGACGCCACGCAGGTGTTCCCGGCCGGACTGTTCCGGGACGAGGACGGCGCGCCGCCGCCCGGGCAGCCGATGCCGCCGGCCCACTCGGCGCAACCGGCGGCGACCGGCGGGTATCCCGCGCCCCAGCCGTACGCCCAACAGCCGTCCTACGGCCAGTCGTACGCGCCGCCCGCCGGGTCCCCGCCGCCCGCGGCCGGGCCGGGTGGGTACGCCGACCCCGGCCCGGGCTCCGGGCGGTCCAGGACGCCGCTGATCGCCGCCGGGGTCGGTGCGCTCGTCGTGGTCGCCGCGATCGGGGTGTTCGCCAGCGGTGCGTTCGGCAACGACGACAAGAGCGACCCGGCGGCGAACAAGGGCGCGGCGGCGAGTAATTCGAGCACCAAGCCGGACCCGGCGGGCGGCGCCGCGCCGCAGACCGCCGCGCCGCCGCCCGCCAAGGCCGACGACACCGCCGCGCAGGCGTCCGCCGTGGACCAACTCCTCCAGTCCGGGGCGGGTTCAAGGCAGGCCGTGTCGCAGGCCGTCCAGCAGATCCAGAAGTGCGAGGACCCGGCGGCCGGCGCCCAGGCACTGGCCGCCGCCGCGCAGCAGCGCGACCAGCAGATCGCCGGCCTGGGCAAGCTGACCACCGACAAGCTCCCGAGCGGCGCCGATCTGGTCGCCGGCCTGCGCGAGGCATGGACCGCCTCGGCCGAGTCGGACCGCGAACTCGCGGCCTGGGGAACGGAGATGGCCTCGGGCGGGTGCCGCGACCATCGCGCCGACTACACCGACCACAAACGCGCCGCCGACCGCGCGGGCGGCCGAGCCACCACGGCCAAGAACAAGGTGGTCGGCCTCTGGAACCCGATAGCCGGCGGCAACAACCTCAAGAAGCGCTCGGCCGGCGACTTCTGAACCCACCGGCGGGGGCTCACGTTTCGGCTCGTCCTCGACCCACCGAGGCCGATCCGCCGACAACCCGAAACCTCTTGACGTTGACGCGCCGCGCACCCCCGCCGGGGGCACGGGCCCGTCCTACGCCCGCCACGCCGCGCACCATCCGCCGCCTGACCGCCTGACCGCCTGACCGCCTGACCGCCTGACCGCCTGACCGCCCGACCGCCCGACCGCCCGACCCCGGGCCGCGCTGCCGAGGTGCGCCGGTGGACGCCGCGATCGGTCCGGCGCCGGCGACCGTATGCGCCGACTTCCGCGCGACCGGTCGCTCTTCGGGCCGCTCGCTGCGCTCGCCCGGTTGTCGGGCGTGGCGTGGGGTGTCGCGGTCGGCGCCGGCGGAGGCGCGAGACGCGTCCCGACGGCGGCGGGTCGCCTGCACCGATTCGCGCGCGACCGCCCGTCCTTCGGGCCACTCGCTGCGCTCGGCTCGTTGCCGGGATGTGGCGGGTGGCGCCGTGGCCGATCCCGGCGGAGGCGCGGGGTGCGTTCCGGCGACTGCGGCCCGGAAGCGCCGACCCGCGCGAGGCCGGCCACCCTTCCTCGACGGCGAGGGGGTGTCGTGGCCGCCAGGGGAAGCGCGGAATGCGTTCCGTCCCGGCGGTCCGGGTGTGCCGACTGCCGGGTGACGGGTCCGCGCTCGCCGCGCCTGCCGCGCTCGCCGCGCCTGCCGCGCTCGCCGCGCCTGCCGCGCTCGCCGCGCCTGCCGCGCTCGCCGCGCCTGCCGCGCTCGCCGCGCCTGCCGCG
>NZ_JBMHHY010000062.1:0-8091 GCF_049739465.1 Embleya sp. AB8 | reverse complement strand
CGCTCGAACAACTCCCACAACTCGTCCGGCACCAACCGCTCCACAAGCGTCACCGCATCAGACTACCGATCAATCCAAATGAGACGACTTCTAAGACCGTGTCCTATGTGGTCTCGGGGCGTTGTTCCTGTCGTGGGGTGTTCGGGGTGGGGTTGGATCGTTCCCGACGGTCTGTGGGACGTGGTGCGGCCGTTGCTGCCGCCGGCGAGGGTGCGTCCGCAGGGTGGTGGGACGGTGGACATCGACGACGAGGCGGTGTTCGCGGCGGTGGTGTACGTGTTGGTGGGCGGGTGTTCGTGGCGGCGTCTGCCGCCGTGTTTCGGGGCGTCGAAGCCGACGGTGCGCCGCCGGTTCCGGATCTGGTCCGACGACGGCCTGTGGGGGCGATTGCACCTGTGTCGTCTCAATGGGGTTGCCTGAAGTCCTTGGTTGGTGGGGTCTTTGAACTGTGGTGCAGCAAACTGTGAGAATTCGTGTGGGGGAGTGGTGTGAGTCTGTGAGCTGTGTCGATGACATGGTGGGGGTCGGGGGTCGTGTGTGTAGGGGTGTTGACCTGTGGTGCAGCATGATCTGAGAAGAGTGCTGCGATTTCGTTGATGCGACGCGATGGAGCGCCGTTTCTCGGTGTTGTGCCGGCGCCGTTTCTCGGTGTTGTGCCGTTGCTGTCGAGGTCGTTCGAGCGTTGTCTCCGCGGCCCGTCGGTCGCCGAAGCGAATTCGCGCACCCCGACGAAGGCGTCTGCCGGCTGCGCCCGGCGTCGGGACCCCGGTCGTGGCACACGCGTCGAACCGCGGCGCGGGGCCCGGCCGTCCACGCCGGTCGGCATCCGCATCGGACTGGCGACGGGGTCGCCCTGGAAAAGGACCTGCGCCCGTGGTTCGGCGAGGCCGTGATCAACGCCGTCGTCCACAACGGCTCCCGCGCACACGACGCCACCGCCCACCTGTCCGACGAACTCACCGGCATCGCGATTGCCCGAGGCATGGACGGCCCGTGAGGACAGGTGCCCGGGCGGCGCTCGCGCAATCGTCGTCGTGTGGGGGCTCGTGTCGCGTGGGTGGTGTGCGTGCCGTCTACCGATCTTCGCCATGCGGCCGGCAGGCTGGGTGTCATGGCGGATTCGGATTGGACGCATGTGGTGCGGGGGGAAGTCGTCACGTTGCCGGGGACGTTGGGCGGTATCCGCGCGGCGTTGCCGGAGGAGCGGCGTGAGGAGTTCGACAAGGTCGTGTACGACACGCCCCTGGAGCACCTGGTGCGGCGCGTGGTCCTGGACTGGGCGTTGCCGCCCGAGGCCCACGAGGAGGCCGAGGAAGCCCTCGAACGCGTCCGCCGGGGCGACTACACCGGTGTGGTCGACGCCGACGGCAATCCGGTGACCGGACCTCCCACTTCGTAGGAGAGATCGTGGCCCGCTATCGCGTGCGGTTCACCGACAGCGCCGAGAACAACATCGCCAAACTCCCCGCCGCACGCCGGCAGCGGATCAAGCGCGCCGCCGACAGCGCTCTCGGGTCCGATCCGTACGGCAACGGCTCCTCGTCGGTGCGCGGCGACCGCGACCGGCGCGACGTCACCCTCGCGAACGCCATCCTCACCTACGAGGTGAGCCCGAACGTCGTGGTCGTCGCCGTCGTCCAGGTCGTCGCCCCCTTCGGCGGACCTCGCGCCCTGCCGGTGGGTTGCCGTCGAGCGATGCGCGGCTCCCGGTTCGGCCGGTGACCGGCGGACGCCGGTCGTCGTGGACCGTCGCCCGTGTTCGGTGCTGGTCCATACGGGTGGGCACGGGGCGTTTGCCCTCCGACGTGGACCGGGGCCGACTCTACTGGGGTCGGAGGGACCCGGTCGGGTTCGACCGGGCGTTTCGACGGCAAGGAGAGGAAGCACCCATGTGGAGGCGTAACCGTGTGCGTCCCGTCGTCGCCGCCGGCGCGACGGCGGCCTTGTTCGTGGTGGGTACCGGCATGGCATTCGCCAGCCGTTTCGAGAGCTACGAGAAGGCGAACTATTCCGGCGCCGCGTCGACCGTCGCGGCCTGTGGCTGCAACAGCATCGAGTACGGGGGATCCTACATTTTCGAGTACTCGGGACAGACGGCAAGGGTCTACAAGCAAAAGGGCTGCAAGGGCAGGGCCGCCGGCGACTTGACGCACAACAGCAGGAACCCCGACACCGTCGGCGGTTGGAAGAGCATCTTCATCCTGTGCTGACCCGCCCCTCTTCCGCACAGGCCGGGAGATCGCCTGCTCCGAGAACGTCCCACCACGCGGGCACCGTCGAATGACCGCAGGGCCGCCCCCCGGCGGGTCCGGGCCAGCGGACGGCGTCGAGCGTCCACGTCGGCGCCGTGGGCCGGGCCGTTCCTCTCGAGGAAGCCGGCGCCGTACCGGGCGCGAGCGTCTACCTCGGCTACCTCCACGACCACGACGCGCTGGTCCACGGCGGCACCCCGGTGGCCCGCGTCCGCTACGCGGCCCGCCCCGCCCGTCTGGGCCCGCCCCGCCCGGATCCGGCGACCGGCCGGGAATGGCGCCGCTTCCTGGTCGACCCCGCCACCGCCGTCGACCTCCTGGGCTGGGGCCGCGACGGCCTGCGCGAGGCACACACGGTGCAGCGTCGCGCACACGAGGTCCTCGGCGTACCCATCGCGGGGGACCGGTCCATCGTCGAGGTTCCGCGCGACCGGGCATCGACGCGGCCGCGGGAGACGCACGACTGAACCGCGCCCTCGTCGGGTTATGAGCCACGATTCGTCCCGCCGCCACGGCCCGCCGCGGTTCGGCGCCCGTCCTCGGCACTCGGCGGCTCGGCATCGCGCGGACGGTCGGCGATTCCCGCTTCCACAGGATGCCGAGTCTGCGGCCGGCACTACTCGGTGTCCTGTGCCTCGATCAGGTCGAGGTCGCGGACGCAGAAGCGGTGGTGCTCGAAGGTCTCGTTGAGCACCGTGCCGAGGCACCGCCGCACCGAGCGGCCCCGGGCGTACGGGGGCCAGACATCGTCGTCGGGCACCGGCGCTCGCGCTGCGAGCCGCGCAGGGGTGGTGTCGTCGAGCCATGCCTCGAACTCGGCGGCCTGTGCGTCACGCACGCTCACGATCTCGTCGAGCCCCGGATCGAGCGAGAGGTTGAGCCCGTGCGCTTCACGGTAGGGCTCGACGGTCGTCCCGATGCCCATCGGTGTGAACGACTGCGTCGAGCCCAGGCAGCAGCGGCGGAACCACGAGTCGTGGACGAAGACCAGGTGGCGCATCGTCTGCGCCGCCGACCACTCGTCGTTCACGGTGCGGCGCTCGATGCCGGGCGTACGGCGGATTCGCTCGATCGTGGCGGCCCAGTCGGCATGGAGCCGACGCGATGCCTCGCGCAGATCGGCGGGGTCCTCGGAGCGGATCAGCACCCGCACCGGATGACGCCGGTCGAGCTCGGCCTCGACGTGCTCGGCGACCTCGACACCGTTCACCACGAGGTTGGTGACGAGCCCGTCGATCACGGCATCCTGCATGACGACGCCGATCAGGCGTGCCCCTGTCAGATCGCACTCGCGGAACTCCGCACCGTGCAGATCCTCGTCAACGTACCGCGTCATGCTCCGCATGCTAGATCCGAGCACCGACAAGCCGGCCTCCCCGGCTTGATCGGGCCTCGTCCAGGTTTTGACCGAGCGCATGTGATTCCGCGGGTGGTGGTTGGTGTGTGCGTGGTGGTGTGGACTGGGGTGTTGCAGGTTGGTTGAGAACGTTTCGTGGCCGTCCGGCTGAGGGCCGTGGGGGCCTGACCCGGGGGTGTCGCGGCTTCGTTGAGAACACCCGGGTGTGGTGCACATAGCCCTGTGCGTCTAGAGGCCCGGATCGTGTCTGTGCTGGTCACGGCGTTTTGACCTGGATTACAGGGCGGCCTACCGCCCGGATGTGCGTGATCGCGGGTGGCGGTGTGTTTTCGGCGAGGTGATCCAAACGAACCGCGTCGAGGCTGCTTTTGGTGATGCGTTCGGTGCCGTCGTCGATGGCGGTGACGGCGGCTTGGCGGATGAGGCGGGTGAGGCTGCCGATCCGTCCGGCGGTGCGTTGGTGGAGGCGGAAGGCGAGGCGGGGTGAGCCCCACGTGGTCGTCACGGACAAGCTCGCGTCCTACGGTGCCGCCCACCGCGAGATCATGCTCTCGGTCGAGCACCGCTCGCCCAAGGGCTTGAACAACCGGGCCGAGAACAGCCACCTGCCCACTCGGGAGCGGGAACGCGCTGTGAAAGGCTTCCGCTCGCCCGGGTCCGCACAACGGTTCCTGTCCGCGTTCAGCGGCATCAGCCCCCACCTCCGGCCACGCCGCCACCTGCTCACCGCCACCCGCTACCGCGCCGAAATGACCATCCGCTTCGCCATCCGGGACCAGATCACCGGCACCATCACCGCGCCCCGGACGGCCTGACCCACCGCCACCACCAGGGCCGGGCACGCCCCGACCCAGCCCGAACATCCAAGCCCACGATCAACCCGACAACACCCCCTACAGAGACTGGACTCGGAGAATGTAGACGCGTTCGTCGCGCGGGACGATCATGTACCAGAAAATGCCGTCTTCGACGTCGGCGGTTTTCATTTTCTCGCCGGCCCCCTGGTAGGTGGTGCCGTCCAGGAAGAAGGCGGCGGCGCGAACGACCTCGTCGGCCTTCTTCTCGACCTGCGCGATGAACGCGAGCGGCGCTCCGGCGACGACGTTGTCCTCGTCCGGGTTGTACTCCCAAGCCCAGGTCACCCGCGCACCGCTTCGGCGGCGGCGTTCACGATGACTCCGGCGAGGGCGGCCTGCCGCTTGCGCTCTTCCGGGCTCTGGGCATGGTTGGCGAGGTACTCGGCGCGGTGCAGCTCGGCGAGCGTCTCCGGGTGGCGTGCGATCTCGACGTCGACCGCCCACTTCGTGGTGAAGCGCAGCAAGGGCTTGAGGCTCCGACGCTCCACCGCTTCTGTCATGGACCGGGCCTGGTCTGCGGTCATCTCGGCCAGCCGGCCCGGCATGAGAGCGGCGACCGCCTCGTACAGGGCCAGGGGCGTTCGGGCGGGCTGTGGAATCAGTTCGGGACCATGGATCGGCCGAGCGCTCATCGGTACCTCCCTCTCAGGTGCCCAGGACACCGTACGGCACCCGGCGGCGGCCCGGGGCCAGGCGGTCACAGGTCGATCATCAGGCGCAGGTAGGTACGGATCTCGTCGGCTTCCTCGTCGGTGACGGTGCCGAGCGGGAGGCCGGTGAGGCGTTGTGCGGAGATGGCGCGGACGTCGTCGGTGCAGGCCCAGCCCGGTGTTGTCAGGTTGAGCGCGGGAGTCCGCGTGGCATGATCGTCTGACTGGTCGGGATCGCTGGAGGAACTGCTCGTGGACGCGCCGTCGTACCGCGTACTGCACGCCGCCGCCGGCGACGTCGACTGGTAACAGGCCCCGGGGAAACGGCCCGTTCCCGGGCGCCGCCGCGCCGGGCGGCGGGCGCGGTACCTGCGGATTCCTCCGAGGGATGGCTGTGACAGGTGGGGCGGCGCCACTGCGCGACCGCCCACCTGCTCGTTCCACCGGCGCGGAGGCGAGGCGGGCATGCCTATTGGGGGGTACTGGCCGGCCCGGCAGGATCGCACCACGCCTCGTAGCCGAACGATGCCGGCTCCCTCACGAGCATGGCCGTTCGTTGTGCCCAGGTCCGGACCCAAGGCTCTTCCAGCCCCTCCGCCTCCCGGACCAGGCCCAGCAGATGGTCCTGAGGCTGGGCGCGATAGGCCGTCCGAACAGCATCTCCGGCCGGCAGGTAGAGACAGCCCAGGAAGAATCGCCGCTTCGGACAGCATCCATCGGAAACCAGGCGAAGGAACAGCGACCCCAACGAGCGTCGAGCAGCAACGATGTCCCAGTCCTGGTTGATCGGGTCGGCCGACGAAGTGTCATAGGCCCACGAGCGCATCTCCGCCTCCGTGGGGTTTGCAACGTCTTCGAACGCAGGTTCGTGGCTCACGGCCCCCATCCAACCCTCAAGACTCCGGCAAACCCGACCCGGGAGGCGATGTGCCGCGCGTCGGCCCGCCCGCCCCGCCCCGAGGGGCGTGGTCGGCGGCGGTGTCGTGCCGACCGGCGCGACTCGCCCGGTGGCCTCGGGGGACGGGCCGTCGGGTGTGGTGGTGGCCGGCGACGGGGATGCGCCGGGCCGCCGCGGTCGGCTCGACGAGCGACCCGGCCCCGGGTGATGCCGGCGCGGCGGCCCGGCCAAGCCCGGACCCGAGCGAGGCGTCGACCGCACGCGCGCGGTCGACGCCTTCCGGGTTTCCCTCGCGGGGGCACAGCCCGCACAGCCGCCGCGAGGCGGACATGTGTGGACCCCCGCGAAGGTCACCCCGCCCACCCTGCCGGCAACCACCCACCCCCCGCGCGCACTTCACGCGAGCGAGGCCCCCGCCGCCACACCTTTGCCCGGCCCCTCGCCCGACCCCCGCCACCCCACGGCCTCGCCCCGGCCACGCCGGGACGTCGAGGCACGCGGGGAAGCACGCCCGGGTGGCACCCGGCCGTGTGCCAACGATCTTGGTGACAACCGGCGTGCTTCGGCACGTCGGGCCCATCCCGCAGCCGAAGAAGTTGTGAGGAAATGTTGTAAGTGATTCATAGGGGGGCGGGTGGTTCGCGGTACCGCGGCCGGCCGGCCGGTGGCATCCGCCCGCCGCTGCGCCGCCGTCGGGTCCGCGTCGCATCGGGGCCGGTTGTCGGACGCGGGATCGTGTGGCCGGGTGTGGTGTTCGCGGCGGTGTGGGGGCGGTTTCGTGACGGACGGGACGTGTGGTCGTGGTGCGTGCGCTGTGCCCGGCTCGTCCTCGGCGTGGGCGTCGACGCCCCTTTGCGGTTCGGTGGGTTCGGGTTTCCGGGTTCGGGCGGAGGGTCGGACACGGAGCGCGTGGAGCGGGCAGACTGGGGAGGGACCGACGGATCGGGGAGGTTTCGTGGTGGAGGGCGGTAGGCCGGTGACGATCGCGGAGATTCGCGAGCGGCTCACCTCGGAGGAGCGTGTCGAGTTCGAGGAGCAGCTCGCGCACACTCCGTTCGACCAGCTGTACGCGAAGATCGTGTTGGAGTGGGTGTTGACGCCCGAGGAACGCGCGGAGGACCGTGCGGTTCGGGAGCGGGTGCGCGCGGGTGACTTCTCCGGGCTGCGCAACCTCGACGGCACCCCCTTCACGCCGTGACCTACACGGTGGCGTATGCCCCGGCTGCCGAGGTCGAGCTCCATCGGCTCGGGTCCGACCGGCTGCGCGCGTTCGAGCGTGGCATGGCCGTGCTCGCTCGTGATCCCTACGGGTACGGATCCGCCCCGGCCCGTCCGGGCTACGAGGACTGTCGCGATGCCACCGTCGCCGACGTGGTCATCCGTTACGAGATCTCCAGGTCCGTGCTGCGGGTCACCGTCGTCCGGGCCGCCCCCAGCCCTTTCTGACGGTTCGCTTCACGGAACGACCGTCGGAGTTGAGCGGTTTTCCCGCAGGAAATTCCTTACGAAAAAGTGGTGAGGAATTCTGTATGGATGTCGTCCCGGTGG
Source organism: Embleya sp. AB8 (assembly GCF_049739465.1). NCBI lineage: Bacteria > Bacillati > Actinomycetota > Actinomycetes > Kitasatosporales > Streptomycetaceae > Embleya > Embleya sp. AB8. Next base: position 529 of record NZ_JBMHHY010000062.1, on the reverse strand, counting down.
GATGTTCACGGGCCCGTGCGACCGGTAGGGTCGATATGGCCACGGCCGGCCCGGGTTGCCGGCCCGAGGAGGCCCGAGATCCGGACGTCGCCGACCCCGGGACCCTTGGATTTTCCCAAATCGTACCCTCATCGGCAGATGATGCACGACATGCGGCGACAATCCTGGTGGCGCGACGCCCGGGATTGGGTCGATCGCTCGAACTCCCCTTCCATCCAGGGTGGTTGACATATCACTTGAGGCAAGTTGCCTCGGAGTCACGACGACTGACGACTCGTCGGCCGTCGAGATCGCCCGAACAGGTAAGGAATCGACCGCGAAAGGGAAACGGGAAGCCCGCTCTACTCGTCACCAACCTCCTTGCCAGCCGAATGCATTGCCAACTCGCGTGCACCGCAGCGTTCATGGGAAGTCTCGGCGGGCAATCGCGTAGCGATTGCGTGTTGGTTGGAAATGACGGAGTCATTTCCAACCAACACCCTTGCGCACCGTAGGTGCGCGCGTCGTGTTCGCGGAGCGAACCGCGCGC
>NZ_JBMHHY010000061.1:0-8258 GCF_049739465.1 Embleya sp. AB8 | reverse complement strand
AGGCTTCTTCTTCCCCATGCTCTCCATGATGGACATCCTCCCCAAGGGACCGCAGCCCCTCAGCCAGGGTGTCCGTCAAAACGGATCAAGCCCAGGTACGGCAGGAAGCCGGCGGGGATGCCTCGTCCGGCTTCCGATCACGGCCGGCCCGGCGTTTCGTGCTCCCACCGAAGCCGTCGAGAGCACCCGCCTTGTCGATGTCGATGTCGATGTCGATCCGGATCCGCCCGGCGCCGTCCCGGTGCGCGTCGTGGACGACGCCATCCACGACGGCGCCGTCGACCACCACGACCAGGTCCTCCTCGTCGTTCCCGATCCACGGCACGCCGTCCACGACGACCACCGCACGCAGCGCCTCCCGCTGCGCCGCGTTCAACCGCGCCCACCCCACGCCCCACGCCCCACGCCCCACGCCCCACGCTCGACGCCCGACGCCCGACCCGGCGTCCGATCGCGACACTGCGATGCACCGTCCCGGGCCCGGAGACACCCACCTCCCGCACCGCCGCCACCCTCGCCCACCCCGACAGCGCCCACCGCCGCGCCCACGCGTGCGACACCCGCCGCTGCGGCCGTGCGTGTCCCGTCTCGGATGATCTGGCCCCAATACCCGGCGGTGATCAGCGACGACCGGATCGACCGAGACGCCGAGAGGCGGCAAATCCCGGTCCGTCCGGTTCGCCGGAGGCGTTCGCAGTGCGGCATCGGGCGAACGTTCGGCCGGATGATGTCCTGGCGCAGTCCATCCGGCGGGCAGAGGGCTGCTGACCTGCCGAGGTGCCACGTCGTTTGGGAACATCGCCCCCGGCGTTCTCAAACGACATGGCTCTCGCGGAGGTCTGCTGCCGGTTCAACGACGACGGTGCGGACCTGCGGCGAGGCCCGGCCTTCCGTTGCCGTAGCCGCACTCCCTCGCATACTCGGTCGCGGCGCCTTCCTACGGCGAATTATGCTCACTCGCGTGCGTCGCAGGCCCTTCACGGGGGACCTACCCTCGTTTTGCCCGACGTCGTGCCAGGGGGTGCGTCCATGATCACGGCGACCGTGCGCGAGTGGTACGAGGAAGAAGGCTGGGGAGTGCTCGACTCGGCTGAAACGCCCGGGGGTTGCTTCGCGCATTTCAGCGATATCGAGATGGCCGGCTTCCGCACTCTCGACCCGGGTCGGCAGGTCCGGCTCGAATGGGAGGCCCCCGGTTTCCGGCAGGACGGCTACGACTTTCGCGCCCGCCGGGTGGTTCCCTGACACCTCGGCCGTCGGTGGTCGCAACTGTCCTGTCGCGGTTCATCGCCGCGGAAACCGAGGGTGACAGATGCAGTGAGAACGAGGCCGGCACAGTGAGATCGAACCCCACGACCGAATGCAAAACCTCCGCTCCGGCCGCGTGCCACCGAGAATCCGACACATCGCCTGAGACTGCGTGAGAATCAGCCGGCTTCACCGCGACAGGACGGATGACCTGCGTATCTCACGTGATCCGGTCCGTCGCGGGCGGATCGGACCGGATCACGTGAGATCGGGACCAGGTCCAGCGAGACGGGACAGTGCGGCCGGCTTCGCCCACCCCACCGCCCGACTGTGTCGAAGCATGCCGGTTGTCACCAACGACGGTTGCCGACCTGCCGCTTCGCGTTGACGAGGCAAGATGGTTGTCACCGGATCGGCGCGCTTCTTGCCGCCGATGCGCGGTGAGGCAGGGTGGTTGTCACCGGTCGCGGATTCCCACCGAGCGCTCGAGCTGTACGGGAGTTCCACCTGTGCGGCACCCTGCTGCGCACCGACGATCCTGGTGACGACAGGCCCGTCTTGGTGACAACCGGCGCGCTCGGGCACAGCCCGGTTCGCGGGAGTGGATAGGAATTCGGGTCGAATGTTGTGAGGAATTCCGTGTCGGGTTTTTGGTCCGGTGTCGGTCCGGATCGGGGGCTGGTGGTCGCGGTCGTCGGTGTGGCGGGGGTGTGGTGTGGCTGCCGTCGTGGTGTCGTGTTCGCTTCGGCTGTCTCCGGCCGGTCTTCGTGGATGTGGTGCGATGCCGGGGGCATGCCTGATTGGACCCATGTCGTGCGTGGAGAGCTCGAGGTTCCGCCGGGGACGCTCGGGGGATTCGTGCCGCGTTGCCGCAGGTTCGGCGGGCGGCGTTCGACGAGGAGATGTACGCGACCCCGTCGGAGCACCCGGCGCGTCGCGCGGTCCCCGGGGTGGGCGTTGCCGCCGCAGGCGCACGAGGAGTCCGAGGAGGACCCGGTGCGGATCGGGGCCGGCGACTACACGGGGATGACGGACGGTCTGGGCGATCCGGTCGAGCCATCCGAGAGGAAGGGACCGTGAGTTACCGCGTCCGGTACGCGAACGCGGCGGAGGCCGCCCTGGCGAAGCTGTCGGATTCCCGCGCACGCGAGATCGTCTCCGCCGCCGACGCCACGATCGGTCGTGATCCCCACGGGCACGGTTCGTCGGCCATTGGGGGAACCGAGCCGGGTTGCGGATCCGGAGGACCAGGTGCTCCATCCGGTTTTCCGGTGGCCTCATCGCCGAGGTTCGTGTCGAGAGCGGGCGGCATCGTCCGGTGCGTTTGGTGCGGCTGCGCCCGCCGGGTGTCTACTCGGGCCCGAACGTCCAGATGTTGCCGACGTTGCGGCCCCCGCGGCGAAGGACGGTGCCCAGCAGTGCAGTGAGCCGGCTTTCGACTTCCGCCGGCAGCCCGTCGCCGAAGACGCAGAGCGAGTCCTCCCACGGGTGTCCGAATGTGCCCAGGCGAACGTCGCGGGTGACGTAGAGGTGGTAGTCCCCGTCGGGATAGGCGCTGCCGGGCCGGCGTGGCCGGCCGGGCCCCCCGACTCGGTGCGGGTCGAAGCGGTAGCCCTGGTGCTGCCAATCGAGCGCATAGACGACTTCACCAGGGCTGGTGCAGGCGCGCAGGCCGCGCTTGATGACGGCCTGGAGCTCCTCGAGCGTGCTGTCGTCGGGGTCGTCCGTAATGGCCGCCAGGTGCCAGGTGATCGACTCGGGTGGCTCCACGACGCCGGGGAAGACGGAGATGCCGGGCTTGAAGGTGAAACGTTCCTCGAACCGATCCCGGACATCGTCGTGCTCGGGGTCGTCGAACAACATTCTGACCGGCCGATCCCGTGCCGGGGTCGTGGGCGGCGCCCCGTGGTAGGACCGGACCGACGTGAGCCCAAGGAACCCTGCGTCAAGCAGTTCCCGCCGGAGCGCGCCGTCGGCTTCGGCGACGATGAAGCGGATGTCCGGTGGCTGCCAGCCGAGGTAGCGCGAGGGGCCGTTCTTGGCCCACGACGCCCACATCGACAAAAACTCCGCGTGCGGGCCGGTCATCCCGCCGAGGGCAACGAACTCTGTCCCGTCCACGAACTCGGCCCAGCCCGCGCTCACGACGCGGCCGTCACGTTCGAGCAGGGGTATGTTCACTTCCCGGTGCAGCAGACGTCCGTCGGCCTCCACCTCGGTGAAGGGTCGCCGATGGGGCCCGGTCAGGGCAGCCAGGTCACGAATCTGTTCGCGCGCGAGACGCTCCCCATGACCACGACCAAGGTGCCGCAGCTTGTGCCCTGATCGAGCGGGAACGGGATCGGGCAGGTCGGGGACGCCGATCACCAGGACGGAGCGTTCCCAGCCAGGAGTGAAGCCCGCCTCTCGCAGTTCGCGGATCAGTTGCGGCGCGCCGGCATCGTGGGAGTAGATCTTCCATTCGACCGGCTCGTGGCGCTGTGCGAAGGCGCACTGCTGCCGACGGATCAGGTCGGCGAAGTCGACGCCGGTGAACTCGCGGTGGTCGACGGTTCCGTGCGTGCCGTAGTGCGTGCGGACGACGGGGCCGTCCTGATCGACCACCGAGCCGATCGGCGCGAGTCGCGGGGGAATCCGCCCGCGCAACTGCGCATCATGCAGGTGCAGCAGCTCTTGAATGCCCTTGGACGCCGCGTCCACCCCCTCGTTGGTCGGCCTCACCCTAGTCCGGCCGTCTCCGGTTGTCAGCGCCGTGGGAAGCTCCCGAACGGATGCCGCGCACCCGGTCCCGGCCACCACCCAAGAACGCCCGGAAACAGGCGACCATCGACGCCATCGACAAGCAACTCCGAGGCCACGCGGAAGCCCGGGGCGTGCGCCGGCGTCCTGGTGCCGGCCCGGGAACATCAGGGTACGCACGCCCTTCGCGAGCGCGTCGATGGCGGGGGTACGCACCGTGACGAACCGGGAGTGATAGGCGAGGCGTTCCTCCGGACCCCGCGGCTCGGCGTCGGGCACGGGAGGGACGACGAAGTCCCGCCGGCCCTCCCGCGATGTGGCGCAGCAGTACACCTGCCGGCGCCGCGGCAGCAGCAACACGCCGGAGCAACCGCGGTGGAAGCCGGCCCGCAACGAGCCCACCCGGTTCCGTGAACCGCACCCGGCGATCACCGAGTCGATCGCCGACGACGGCAACCACGACCTGCTCGCCACCCGAGGACCGACCGCAGGTGATCACCGCGTCACATCAAGATCGGCATCCTCGAGACGACCTCATCCTCCGTCCACGGGTTTTCCCAACGGAACCGAACGGGAGCACGCCGCCGACCGGCCACGGTCGTGTGCAATGGCGGGGGCGGTACCGCCGGGATCGAGGAGAATTCGGGGGCCGGGACTCCGCCGACACCGACCCCGACCCGGCCGCCCGACCCGCGGCGAAGGGCTGCGTCAACGCCGACCCCGCCCCGGTCTCGCCTGCGCCGCGCGGCCCGGCGATGCCCACCTCACCGACCCGACCCATGCCTACGCCATGCCCCGGCCGGCACCGGGCGTACCGGCCCACACGGTCGCCTATGCTCCGGCCGCCGAGGTCGAGCCGAACCGGCTGGGCCCGGATCGGCTGCGTGCGTTCGAGCGGGGCATGGCCGTACTCGCCCGTGACCCGTACGGGTCCGCTCCCGCTCCCGCGCGCCCCGGCTACGAGGACTGTCGTGACGCCCCCGTCGCCGACGTGGTCATCCGCTACGAGATCTCCAAGGCCGTGCTGCGCGTCACCGTTGTTTGGGCCACCCCCAGCCCTTTCCGGGGGGTTCGCTTGGCGAAACGACCGTCGGATTCGCCGCCGCGGCCAGGGTGAGCGTCCACCGATCCGGCGCCGCCCGCTGCGCCGGAACCTCGGCGGCCGGCTCGACGCCCAGCCCGGCCAACGCCGCCCGGTGCGCCGGTGTCAGCCCGGCCCCGGGGCGCTGTTGCCGCGCCGGCCAGGCGCCGACGTCCTCGCCGCCGACGGAGTGGCCGGGCGCCAACTCGGCGAGGGTGCCGCCGCTTTCGAGGTGTAGGCGCACGACCGCGAGCATCCGCTGCCACGCCGGCGGCCACCGCCGCGCCGGGTCGGTGTGGCCGGCGGGGTTCCAGCCGGGGTCGATCGCGTCCAGTCGCGGCCGGCGCCGTGCCCACCGGTCGGTGTTCGTGCGTGTCTCCAGCGGCTTGCGGGCGTTGGCGAGGAACTCCCCTACGGGTGGTGGCTGTTGACGGCGGCGGCCTTCGGCGCGGCCGGGTGCCCGTGCACCCCGCGATACGCCGGGCACATCTCCAGAGCGTTCTCGAACGCCGTGTCCTCGGTTGCGTCTCGACGCCGGGCGCGAGGAGCGGTGTTTCGACCTGTGGTGCGGCCTCGCCGGGCACCGGTGCCTCGCCACCCTGGTCGCCTTCTCCGCCGCGATGCCGCAGGTTGCCGTCGACGAGGCGATCGGGGTGTTCGACCTGGTGATGGGCGACCTGATCCGCTTCTGCGTCACCAAGCAGAACAAGAAACGCCCACGGGCGGCCAATGACCCGGACGCCGCCGCGCCGGGACTGCGGACCACCTCCGCCTCGTACATCGCGGAGTTCTCCTCACGGATCCGGCTCCGCATGGTGGTGCCGCGGTCCGCGACTCGTCCCCGACGAGGGAGTCGAGCCCCTCGCACCGCCCGTACCCGTTCGCGCCGAACCCGGGCCGTGGCGGGGCCGTTCGGGTGTTGACGTTCACCCGTCGGGCCGACGCCGGCCCGATCGCTCTGGCGTCCGGTGTCCGGTCCTGCTGGTTTCGGGGACGACCACATGCCCGCCCCGCCGCCGAGTCCCCCGCGAGGCCACACGACCGGAACCGGCCACCCGTGGCCGAGACCTCGCGCGGCCCCGTCCCGGAGGGAACCATCGTGAACACTCGACGACCCGCGTCCCGCATCGGCGCGCGCACCATCGTCCCGGGCGTCGCCGCCGTGCTGATCACCGGCCTGCCGGCCGCCGCCCAGGCCGCACCCACATCTCGCGCGGCGACGACGATCACCTGCAACGCGATGGAGGCGGACCTGCCCGACGCCTTCGGGCGGGACTGCGACAGCGGCCAGTGGGGCCCGTCTCGGACTTCGTGATCCGCGACCGCGGCACCGGCCAGGCGTACAAGTGCGTCACGGGCCGGGCCGAAGGCGGTCTGTGGGTCCGCGGCCAGGACTGCAAGAAGGCCTGACGACGACCGGCCACCCACCACGCGGCGGCGGGTCGGCCCACCCCACGGGAGCCGGCCCGGCCCGCCGGACGGGCGCCTGCACCGGTCCGGCGACGTGAACCTGACGCCGGTTCCGGCGCGGTCGCCACAGTGACCTCCCCCGGGCGCGCCGCGGTGGTACCGGCACGAGCGACCCCCCGACCGGCTCGACGCCCCCTGGACGCCGAGGCCGACGCCCCCGTGTCCTGAGGCGTCATCGCCGCTGTTGCGTGGCCCCGGTTCGTGCAACGATCCCTACGTGAACGAGGCGGGCGCCTGGATTTCCGGGACGGTGGACGACGAGGTGACAGGTCGCGGAAGCCTGCGAGCGCTGCTGAGCGGGACCGGCCTCGCAATTCCGGACGGACGGCGGCAGGTGATCGTGCCCGTCGTGTGCCGGTACTGCGCCCATGACGAGTTCGAGGTGGCCGCAGGCGAGTGCCACTGCGTCGGCTGTTGCCTGCCGATCGGCATCGAGGACGGCGAGGTGTACTCCGGTACACCCGTATGGAAGCTCCTGTCGGCCGACGTTTCGCCTCCGGAGTCGGGAGCCGTCGTTCGGAAGCCGTCGTCCGAATGCTGCCCCGCCGGGCACGGCGTGTTCCTCGTGGGCGTCGCGTACGCATTCGCTGCACACGGTGGTGTCGGCAGCGTGTCGGTAGGCCTCGAATGCCCGGAGGACGGGATGTTGTGCCTGCACGTCGACGACGCGCGTGTGGTGTCAACGAAAGCCTGAACTCACGAAATACGGGCCGGAGCCAACCCCGCGCGGTTCCGACCGCACCTGTGCGAAGTCGTGGACCACGTGCGGGGGACGGGGGCGGTCGGCATTGTGAGTGTGTGGTGTGGTGTGGGCGGGGTTGGTGACAGCGCTTCCGGTTTGTGGTTTCCCCTTGCTGAGCTGGGCTTTGTCCGACTGACCGCGGGGATCTCGGCTGTCACGGGATGACTAAACGGCTGTCGTGGCCTGCCCGACAGCGGCTGGCACATGCGTGGCCTGGCTGTCGTGGGGATGCACATTCCTGTGTCGGCCGGTTCGAGGGCGGGGTGTGCTTGCGCCCATGAGCGCGAAGTCGTCTCCACCGCCGGTGTCTTCGGCCTCGGGCGGGCCCCGCGCGCCGCCGCCTCCGTCCGCTGCTGCCGCGCAAGCGTCGTCACCCGTGTCCGTGTCACAAGACCGGGCCCTGACACGCCGGTTGGTGGTATCCCGTCTCGCGCTGGACGAGGCCGGGACGGTGGAGACGGTCCACGTGCGGATCGCCGCGGCCGCGGCCGGGGTGGCGCCGCGCACCATCTGGCGCTGGCTGGCGATCGCCCGCGAGTCGGGGCGGGTGGAACCACAGCGGAGACGGGGCGGATTCGCGTTCACGGACGAGTTGTGGTCCCGACTGTCGGATGTGGGCGCGAACGTGAAGGCCCTGCACCGCTGGATGCAGGAACACACAGACGAGGTGCTGCCGATACTGGGCACGCATACCCTGCCATCGTCGACGATGCGGCATCACGCGGTCCACCGCGAGCAACGCGCGGGCCGTGTCCTGGAGATCTCCCGGCCCGCGCACGCCCGACGCGATCCGGACCGCTACGACCGCGCCCTGGCCGAACCGGCGCTGCCGGGCACGGTCGACGAGGCCTGCCGGACCGCCGGCGAGCACACCCCGGCCACGGCCGGAACCGACCCCGCCGCGACCCGGCCGTCGCCGTCCGCCGGCGACGCCCGCCTGTACGCACCCGGCGCGCACCCGGTGTCGACACGCCAACT
>NZ_JBMHHY010000060.1:0-14531 GCF_049739465.1 Embleya sp. AB8 | reverse complement strand
TGCGTCCCTCGGCACGGCCGCGATCCCGGCGCCGGCCCCGCCGACTTGCTGCGCGCGCCTCGGCCCCGTGGCCCGGCTGCCGTCCCGACCTCGGCTCGCCCCGCTCGCTGCGCCCGCGATCTGCGTCTCTCGGCACGGCTGCGATCTCGGCTCCGGCGCCACCGGCTTACCGCGTTCGCGACCCGGGTGCTCGGCTGCGGGTGCGGGTCCGGCACAGCCCGAGTTGCCTCGGTGTGCCCGCGACCCGGGGCTCGTAGGCCGGCTGCCGTCCCGATCTCGGTCCACCGCGCTCGCTGCGTTCGCGATCTGCGTCTCTCGGCGTGGCTGCGGTCACGGCGCCGGCTCTACCGGCTCGGTGCGCTCGCGTGGCCCGGCTGCTGTCCCGGTCCAACCCCGCCGAATTGCTGCGCCTGTGAGCTGGGCCCGTAGGCCGGTTGCTGTCTCGGCCTCGGCCCACCGTGCTCGGTGCTCTCGCGACGTGCGCCTCTCGGCACGGCCGCAGTCCCGGGCCCGGGGCCGCCGGCTCGCTGCGCCCGCGACCCGGTGCTTTGCTCTGGGTGGGGATCCGATACGGCCGAGTTGACTCGCTGCGCTCAAGACCCGGGCCTTGTAGGCCGGCTGTTGTCCCGAGTTCGGCCCGCCGGCTTGCTGCGCGCGACTCGGGTCTTTGGCGTCCGGTTGCGGACCTGGACGCGGTCTTCCTCGATGCGCCGACGCCGATGCCGGCTGCGGTTCGGCGTGTCAGTGCCCGCGAGTTGGGCTGCGCCAAGTGATCGACGCGCGAAGCGCGGAGAGCGGCGGAGCCGCCCGACAGGTCAGCCGCCGAAGGAGTCCGCGTCGATTGGTTTGAGGAGTTGGAAGACGTCGTCCGTGATCGGGCGGTCCCAGGTGACGATGCGGACCAGGACGTTGTCGCTGCGGTCGAATTCGACGCAGGCCAGGCGGCCCTCCGCGTACTTGATCTTGCGCACGATCAGCAGGTCGTCGCCGAGCATGATCGGGGTGTCCTCGGTGGACAACTCCTCGGGCATCTCCTCGTGGCCGAGTGCCGCGACCAGTTGTTGCGCCTCGATCCGGCCCACGCCCTCCGCACGCGCCGGGGAGCCCGGCGGGAGGTTGCCGATCAGCATGGCCGGGCCGCGGTTGGCCAGCAGGTCGTACCGGACGAAGATCCCCTGGCAACTGCCGTCCTCCCCCGGCAACATGGCCACGATCACGGAGCCGGGCCAGTCGGTGAACGGGATGGCGAGAACGTCGAAATCCGGCCCGGACGGGGGGCGGCGGCGCAGGAAACCCATACAGACATGCTAGTGGCCCCGCACCGTGCCACCGGCCACACCCATCACCCACACGATGGGATGCCGCCGCGAAAACGCCCCAAGGCCCGCACCCTGCACGGGCGCGGGCCTTGCTAGGTCTGCGGTCCGTTGCCGGAGCCGCGGGACCGATTCAGAGCGGGCGAACCATCTCGGCCTGCGGGCCCTTCTGACCCTGCGTGACCTCGAACTCCACGCGCTGGTTCTCCTCCAACGAACGGTAGCCGTTCGTCTGAATGGCGGAGAAGTGGACGAAGACGTCAGCGCCGCCATCGTCCTGCGAGATGAAGCCGTAGCCCTTGTCGGCGTTGAACCACTTGACCGTACCGGTGGCCATGTCTTGATTCCTTCACGTAACCCACAGACATCACACCTCGTGATGCCCGGGTCGCGAACCGTCGAGTGGTCCCACTCCCCGCGTTACCCCGGGATGCCCTCGCTGTGAGGAGCGAAAAACGCCCACGGCTGTTGATGTCCGCAGGCGTTGGACGTGCGAGGGAACTACATCTACTGCTGCAACCGCGGACAACGCTACATGCCAACGAGTGCTCCGCAACAGCCCTTCGCAGTGCTAATCCGACCGTCACCAATGGCGTTAACGGGCGACATAGCCGGCACACGGCATGCGGTTCATCCGCGTGGGTGACACAACTGGCCGCAACCGAGGGCTGACCAAGCGTCAGTCACCCGCGCCCACCAACCATCCGCCAACCACCGGCCAACCCCGCCCCAACCACTCGCCAACCGCCCGCCAACCATCCGCCCGATCCACCCTCGCCCACTCTTGGCGCATCCTCGAACACGCCTCGAACACACGGATGTTCACGCGACCTTCGCATCCCCGCCACCGATTGACCGTTGGCCCTTCGCGACATTTGCCTACCGTTTCGACATGGCTGCCCCGACCGCACCGCCTGCGCCACCGATACCCGCGTACGCGCCGGCGCCACCGGAGGTCGCGCCGATCACGCCGGCTCCGGGCCGGGCGTCCCGCATACGCCTTCGACTGCCGCGGCGGCTGCGGCAGATGGGCGCCGTGCCGGCCCGGCTGTACGGGCTCGTCACCGTGGTCCTGATCGGCCTCGTGGCGCTCGCCGCCACGATCGCGGTCGGCGCCGGCAACGCCCGATCCGGGCTCACCGAGATCGCCCACACCTCGGCCCCGCGCGCCCACAACGCGGCCGACCTGTACTTCGCGCTCGCCGACCTCGACGCCCAAGTGGCCAACGTGCTCGTGGTGGGACTGAACGAGGACATCGGCAACCGGCAACTGGCGCTGAGCCAGTTGCGCTTGCGGCGTGCCGAGATCACCGAGCACCTCCAGGAGCTGGCCGCCGGCGGCGCGCCCGCGGAGACCGTCCGCGCGCTGATCGACGGACTCGCCCGCTACGACGCCTTCGTGGCGCAGGCCCGCCTCGCGGACGAGCAGGTCCAGGTACGCCCCGTCGTCGGCCGCCCGCCGGTGGCCGCGCTCAACTACTTCGCGAGCGCGACCGGCGTCCTGCACGACGACCTGCTGAAGGCCGCCGACGACCTCGGTCGCAACGCCGGGGACAAGCTCGCCGCAGACGCCGACGCCAACCGTACGCAGGCGCGCTGGGCGGCCCTGGTGATCGGGCTCGTCGGTGCCGTGCTGGTGGTGATCCTGATCATCGGCCAGGTCTGGTCCGCCCGCCGGTTCCGCCGGGTCATCGCACCCGGGCTGGCCGCCGCGACCATCGCGGTGGCCGCACTCACCGGCACCGCCGCAGTGCTGTTCACCGACCACGCATCCCGGCTGCACGACGCGCAGACCAAGGCGTTCGATCCGTTCCTGGCGCTGGCCCGGGCCCGGGCGACCGCCTCCGACGCGAACGCGGACGAGAGTCGCTTCGTACTCCTGCCCGAACGCGCCCGGGAGTTCGCCGGCGGCTTCGATCGCAAGCAGGCAGAACTCGGCCGGGCCGTGCCGAACCAAGGCGTCGCCACGCGCCTGGACACCTTCCGACGCGACGACGGGGCACTGCGCGCGGCGGTCGCCCAGGGCCGGCTGGATGTCGTCGTCGGCCTGACCACCGGGGTCGCCCGGGGCAATCTGGCCTTCGATTTCTACGACTACCAGACCGCACTGGGCCAGGCCGCGAACGCGAAGAACGCCGACTTCGAGAGCCGTACCGACAGCGCCCGCAACGCGCTCACCGGTTGGCCGTGGGCACCGATCGGAGTGCTCGGAGCGTGCGTGGTCCTCGTACTGGCCGGCGCCCGCCCGCGCCTGCGCGAGTACGCGGACCGCTGACCCCGCACCCTCCTCACCCACGCCCGCGCCCGGTCGCGTGCTCGCGCGGACCCCGCAACCCCGGCACACCCAGCCCATATCTTTGCCGCAGTCAAGTGTTTGTTACGGTCGACAGCGTCACAGTTTCCGGAGGGCGGCCAAACGATATTTCCTCTGGAATATCGCCGGGCCCACGCCTTACGCTCCGCCCATGGAATTCAACCTTGCCGACCTCTTCGAGCGCGCGGCCGGGGAATACCCCGAACGCGAGGCGATCGTCGCGAACGGTGAACGCCGTACATATGCCCTCCTGGAGGAGCGAGCGAATCGCCTCGCCCACCACCTTCGGGACGCCGGTGTGCAGCCGGGTGACCATGTCGCGGTCTACGCCTACAACATCATCGAATGGCCGGAGGCGATGCTCGCGATCTACAAGATCCGGGCCGTCTGTATCAATGTGAATTTCCGCTATGTCGCAGACGAACTGGCGTACCTGCTCGACCAGGCCAAGCCGGTCGCACTGGTCTTCCAGCGACAGTTCACCGACCGGGTCGCCGAGGTCGCGCCCAAGGTGACGTCGCTGCGCCACCTGCTGGTCGTGGAGGACGACAGCGAGCCCGGCGAGCAGGCGACCACCGCCGAGGCCCTGGGCGCGGTGCGCTACGAGGACGCGATGGCGGCCGGATCGCCCGAGCGCGACTTCGGCCCGCGCTCCGCCGACGACCTGTACCTGCTGTTCACCGGCGGCACCACCGGCCTGCCCAAGGGTGTGGTGTGGCGCCAGGAGGACGTGATCTTCGCCCTCGGCGGCGGCATCGACCCGACCAACGGCAATCGCATCTCGCAGCCCGAGGAGATGGTCGAGAAGGGCCGCAACGGCCAACTGACCACCTTCCCGATCGCCCCGCTGATGCACGGCGCGACCCAGTGGGGGGTGCTGCAGAACCTGGCCAAGGGCCACCGCGTGGTGCTGATCGACAAATTCGACGCGCACAGCGTGTGGGAGACCGTCGTGGCGGAGCGGATCAACGTCATTCTGATCACCGGCGACGCGATGGCCCGCCCGCTCCTGGAGTCCCTGGACGCACCGCGGGACGGCCGCGCGGCCTACGACCTGTCCGCTCTGTTCGCCCTGTCCTCCAGCGCCGCGCTGTTCTCGCCGTCGCTCAAGGAGGAGTTCATGGAGCGCCTCGGGATCGTGGTCAGCGACGCGATCGGCGCCTCCGAGTCCGGTGCCAACGGCGTGGGCATCGCGGTCAAGGGCCAGACCGAGCAGCAGAGCGGGATCACCGTCAAGGCCGTCCCCGACTCGGTCGTCCTGGACGAGGACCTCAACCCGCTGCCCGCGGGCGTCGTCGGCCGACTCGGCCGCAAGGGCAACATCCCGCTGGGCTACCTCGGCGACCCGGTCAAGACCGCCGAGGTCTTCCGCACCGGCCCGGACGGCACTCGCTACGTGGTGCCCGGCGACTACGCCCGCCTCGAGGGCGACGGCCGGATCACCCTGCTCGGGCGCGGTTCGGCGACGATCAACTCGGGCGGCGAGAAGATCTTCACCGAGGAGGTCGAGGGCGCGGTCAAGGCGCACCCCGAGGTCTATGACGCGATCGTGGTCGGCGTCCCGCACCCGCGCTGGGGGCAGACGGTGGCGGTCGTCGTACAGCCGCGCGAGGGCCGCACGCCGAGCCTGTCGGCCATCCAGGAGCACTGCCGCACCAAGATCGCCGGGTACAAGGTGCCCCGGGTCATGCGCATCGTCGACCACACCCAGCGCACCCCCACCGGCAAGCCGGACCTGCAATGGGCGCTCGCGATAGCATCGGCGCCGGAATCCACACCCGCCACGGAAACCGAATCCGAAACCGGGGCTGGGACTGGAAGCGGGACCGGGACCGGAAGCGGGGCTGGGACCGGAAGCGGAGTCTGAACCGCCCACGGAATCCGGTTCGGGAAGATTCGAATCGTGAAACAGCAACGCCGAATACACCGCCCGGGAAATCCCGGGCGGTGTATTCGTATATCGCCTCAGACCGCCCGCTCGCGCCCCTCCCAATAGGGATCCCGCAACCGCCGCTTCTGCAACTTCCCATTCGGGTCCCGAGGCATCGCCTCGACGAAGTCGATCGATCTCGGCCGCTTGTAGCTCGCCACCTGCTCGGCACAGAACCCGAGCAATTCCGCGGCCAACTCGGGCCCGGCGGCAAAGCCCTCGTTCGGCTCGACGACGGCCTTGACCTCCTCGCCCCAGTCCTCGTGCGGGATGCCGAACACGGCTGCGTCGCCGACCGCGGGGTGCCGCAGCAGCGCGCCCTCGATCTCGGCGGGGTAGATGTTCTGGCCACCGGAGATGATCATGTCGATCTTGCGATCCCGCAGGTACAGGTAGCCGTCCTCGTCGAGCAGCCCCACGTCGCCGACCGTGAACCAGTCACCGATCCGGCCCTTGCGGGTCTTCTCCTCGTCCCCGTGGTACTTGAACGTCCCGGCCCGCATCAGCATGTACACGGTGCCCACCTCGCCGGCCGGCAGCCGCTCGCCCTCGTCGTCGAAGATGCCGATCTCGCTGATCGGCCAGGCCTTGCCGACCGTGCCGGGCCGATCCAGCCATTCCTGCGCCGAGCAGAACGTGCCGCCACCCTCGCTCGCCGCGTAGTACTCCTCGACGCACAGCCCCCACCACTCGATCATTCGCCGCTTGACGTGGTCGGGACAGGGCGCCGCACCGTGCACGGCGTGCCGCAGCGAGGAGACGTCGTAGCGGGCCCGGACCTCCTCCGGCAGTTGCAGGAGTCGATGGAACTGGGTCGGCACCATGTGCGTGGTGGTGACCCGATACCGGTCGATCAGCCGCAACATCTCCTCGGGCCGCCACTTGTCCATCAACACCACGGCATGCCCGATGTGTAGCGACTGCTGCGCGTGCTGCAGGACGGCCGTGTGGTAGAGCGGCGAGCCGACCAGGTGCACGTTGTCGTCGTACGGCTTGACGCCGTAGATCAGCAACGTGCCGCCGTAGCGGGCCTCTTCGGGTGAACCACCGGACAGCGGGCGACGCACGCCGCGCGGCCGGCCGGTGGTACCCGACGTGTAGTTCATCGTCACACCCACGCCGCGCTCGGCGGGCGGCTCGGCCGACTGCCCCTCGGTCAACTCCGCGAACGCCCGGAAGCCCGGCACCTCGCCGACCGCGAACCGCGCCGCCGCCGGCACCTTGGCCTCGTCTGCGGCGGCCACGATCGCCTCGGCGAACCGCTCGTGCCCGATCAGCACCTTGGAACCGCTGTCGTCGAGGATCCAGGCGATCTCGGGACCGACCAGGTGGTGGTTGACCGGCACCAGGTACATCCCCGCCTGGGCCGCCGCCAGATACGCCACGATGTACTCGGCGCAGTTGGGCAGGATCGCGCTGAACACATCGCCCGTGCCCAACCCGGCCGCCCGCAGACCGTGCACGAGCCGGTTCGACTCCGCGCCCAGTCGCTCGGCGGTCCACTCGACGCCATCGGGGTCCACCAGCGCGAGCCGGTCCGGATTGGCCTGCGCATGGGCCCAGAAGCCGTTCGCCACGTGCGGTTCCCTTCGAGCTGCCCGGTTGCTTGACAATGTCTGACATTGTGACGGCAGCACGCACAGAAAGAAAGGGGACCTTACTTATTGCCGACCTGTCCCGTCGCGGCCCCCCGCGCGATCGCGGCGGCAGTCGCGACCGCTGCGGCAGTCGCCAGCCGAGCCGGCGACGGCTCGACCTCGGGCCCGAGCCGCTCCATCGCGCCCTTGATGTGCGGCGACGGAAACGCCAGCCGAATCGCCGGAGTCGCGACCCGCACCACCCCCCGCAACACCTTGAGCCCGGGCCGGGCCACCGCCGACGGCAGGCCGCGATACCCGTACAACTCCTTGGCCCAGGACGGCAATGCCGCGTACGCCGACTCGGCGACCTGACGCCACAACAACTCGCGCCCGAGCAACAGCACGAACGGCACCGGCGGTCGCCGCAGGAAGTCGAACACGTCCCGCGCCTCGTCGGTCATCGCCAACTCCGGCCGAATCGCGGCGAAGTAGCGCTCCAGCTCGACCAGCGACCCGGGTACGTCGTCCGGCGCGAGCCCGACCAGTTCGGCCGAGCGACGCTGCTCGGCCAGATACAGATCGGCCAGCTCGTCGGTCAGCGGGAGCCCGGCCTCGCGGGTGACGGACAGGTACGACCCGACCTCCGCGCAGTGCACCCAGCGCAGCAGCTCCGGATCGTCTATTCGGTACGGCTGTTCGGTGACGGGATCGACCGCCCGGAGCACCTCGTGTATCCGCCGCACCCGCGCGCCCGCCCGCTCCGCGTCGGCCCGCGCCCCGTAGGTCGTCACCCCGACGAAGTCGGCGGTCCGGATCAGCCGCCCCCAGGAGTCCTGCCGGATATCGGAGTTCTGTACAACCGCGCGGACCGCACGCGGATGCAACGCCTGAAGGTAGAGCGCCCGTACGCCGGCCACCCACATCGCCGGATCGGCATGCACCTGCCACGTCACCGAGTCCGGCCCGAACAGCCCGACGTCACCACCCTGCTTCGACCCGCCGCCCATCGGCACACCTTCCCGAACCCGAACTCCGCCTGGTAGTCCGAGACTACGACTCGACCGCGGCCGACCGGGATCGGCAGGTCCCCGGAAAACGCGCGCCCGCGTTCGCGCCTTTCGGCGAGGGCATTCGGCAGTTCGGTGCGTATGCCTCGCGGGGGCGCCGCCACCTGGGTGGGGGATCCTGTTGCCCGGTTCCGGCCGGCCGCCCGGCAGTCGAAGGGCGTGTCGATGCTACGACTCGCCCATTGCCTCGCGAAGCCAGGTGAGCGAGCCGGTCTCCAGCAACTCGGCCGCGATGCGCTTCGCGGACTCGGTGCGAATCCGCTTCCGGGAGTTGACGATCCAGCGGTCCACGTTCTGGTGCCCCTGGTCCCGGTACTCGATGGCCTGGACCAGGCACTCCAGCTTGTCGGCATCCCCTGCGCAGATCGCCTCGGGCGTCTCGCGGGCCTCGTACTCGCCGACGATCGACCGCATCAGCGCGCCCAGGCCGGCGGGCATGCCCTTCGACTGGTCGGCGGCGATGGCCACTGCGTCGCCCTTGCCGACATATTTCTGGCTGATGTGCGCGAGGTCGCCGGTGCGGGTCTCCCCGGTGTCGTGCCACACGCTCAGGAGCGCTGCCTTCGCCGGGTCGGCGCCCTCCAACTCGGCGATGATCGAGGCCAGGAGGGCGGCCCGCCAGGAGTGCTCGGCGACGCTCTCCGGGTCCTTGATCCCGGCGATCCACCATCCGGTGCGCTTGTGGTGCTTGAGCGTGCCCGCCTCGAAGAGGAAGTTCGCCACCGTGCGGATGTCGTCGCCCACCCCGTGCTCCTTGCTTCCGGTCTACGTCCTCGACAGGCGGATGGCGTAGCGGACTCCGTCCAGCTCGCGCCGCGCCTGCGTGGACAGCGTCCCGCCATCCAACAGGAGAACGACCCGTTCGCGCAGGGTGTCCGTGTCGACGCCGGCCGCCTGGAGCAGGTGCGGGCGGATCGCGAGCAGGGACCACAGGGTGTGGATGTACAACTCGGAGAACCCGAGCCAAGGGGCCAGGTGGTCAACGAGGGGTGATGGGCATGCGGTCCAAGGTGGCACCGCACCGCCCGTGACCGGCAGCCGGCGCACACGACCGGAGTACGCGCTGCTCCGCGTGCCGTTCCGCTGCCGCCTTTGGTGCGTCGGTGCGTCTTGGTCGGGTCCGGACAAACGACCTCCCCGCCGCGAGGGGGCGGACTGCGTAACCCGGTGCGCGCCCGATGGCTTCGGGAGCCGCTTGCACATGGTCGAGTCCGGACAAGATCCGAGCCCGCCTCCGGCTGCTGCGGAGGCGGGCCCGAACGCCCAATTCAGCGCGTGGCGTCGAGGAACGCTGCCCATGCCTTGGCTCCGGTCCGGATGACCGGCGAATCACTGACCTTGCTGTCGCGGGTACCAACCGCGGCGGTCAGCTCGGCAACCTCGACGCAGTTGCCTCCCGCATTGCCGCTGTAGGTCGACTTGCGCCATGCGGTTTGCCCGCGCTCGTCATGCTCATGGCTCCTCTGCGATCTCCGCGATCAATTTGCGGGACTCTTCCATGTGCACCTGCCATGTCACCGAGTCCGGCCCGAACAGCCCGACGCAGGAACGCTGCTTCGACCCGCCGCCCACCAGCACACCTTTCCCCCGAACCCGAACTCTGCCTGGTAGTACGAGACTACGACCCGGCCGCGGCCGACCGAGATGGGCAGGTCCCCGGGAAACGCGAAAGGCCCGCCTCTTTCGAGACTCGCCCTTCACACACATTGATTCGGGCAGCGTCCTATCTCTGGCGCGCACGGGCGGAGTACGCGACCTCGCGTGTGCTCCGCTGTCGGAGATCCTCGCGTGGCGGAGTGCGATCAGCCGCAGACGAGGGACACTACAGTCTCGGTATCGGCGAGATCGGGAAGAACGTGGGCGGCGCCGGACAGGGCTTGTGCATCGTTGCTGCCGGTGGCGACGGCGATCACGGTTGCACCACCGTCCCGGCCGGCTTCGACGTCCGCGGGTGTGTCGCCGATGATGACGGTGTTGTCCCGGCCGAAGTGCGTTCCGTAGCGCTGCTCGGCCAAGTGCCTTGCCGTCCGCACGAGTTCGGGACGGTCGGTGTGGTCGTCGCCATAGGCGCCGATGGCGAAGTCGATCGCCCGGTCGAGACCGAAGACGGCCAACTTGATCACGCCCACCTCGCGCGGATTGCCGGTGACGACCGTCTGTACGATCCCCTCCATGTCGGCCAGAGCGGCGAGGATCGCCGCCGCGCCGGGGAGCGCGTGCCCGCGTTCGCGCATTTCGGCGGCGCGGGCGCGGTAGCCATCCGCCAGTGCCTGGGCGAAGTCCGCGAACACGTATGCGCTCGGATTCAGCCCGTGCAGGACGACCGTCTCGCGGAAAATCACCTGCTCAGTGCGTCCGTTCACACCCGCCTGCTGCTGCATGGGCAGGCCGGTGATCTCGAGAAAGGCATCGGCGAACACCTGGCGGCCGACGCCTCCGGTGGCGATCAAGGTGTGGTCGATGTCCCACAACACGAGACGGCGACGGGGCATGGTCACGCTCCTGATATCGAGTCGACGTGATGCTGCTCCATCGGACGACGTGCGCGCAGACGCATTTCACGCCAATTTGCCCGGTCCCGATCCGATCCGGCAGCCGCAGGGTGTGTCGATGCCATGGCGTGTTCCAGTTGCCGGAAACGAGTCCGCCCCGCTCCCACGAAGGGCCGGGGCGGACTTGCCTGCCGGCGTTGCGCGTCGGCGTACGCTGGCGGTACCTGATTACCCCGCCAGAGTACGGGGCGGCGCCGTCACCCGGCCGCAGCGCTTCACCGGCGCGACGGCGTACTTCGCCGGCTCGGGTGGGCCTGCTCGGAGGGACCCCAGGCCATGCCCACGGACCACGATGAGACACCGACCGTCGAGCACAATGGCACCCGGCTCGCTGCCGCCCGCGCCGCCAGAGGCTGGACCCAGAGTCGCCTCGCGATGGAAACGAACTTCAGCCTCGCCGCCGTCAAGGCGTACGAGCGCGGTGCCCGCAGTCTCGACCGCGCCGCGAACATCCTCGCCTTGGCGCGCGCGCTGAAGTGTCACCCGACCGACATCACCGGAGCCCCCTACTACGTGCCCGGATCGGACGACGGAGCCGTGTCCGCGATCAAACGCGAACTCCTCCGCTACAACCGGCCGCCTCGTCTCACCGATCGACGGGCCGACGACGTCGACCTCGCGGACCTGCGCGCCCGCGTGGCCGAGGCGAATGCATGGCGGCAGGCCGCGGCGATGACCCGGACCGGCGAGGTGTTGCCGGACCTGCTGCTCGACACCCGCATCGCCACGCACGTCCTGGAGTCGGACGAACGGCGGGAAGCATACGGCCTGTTGTGCTCGGCCTACGAGGCGGCGATGCAGTACCTGTACAAGATGGGCCTGGTGAGCGACGCGACGCTGGCGACGGAGCGGGTCCTGTGGGCGGCCGAACGCACGGAGGATCCGCTGCGGATGCTGGCCGCGCGTTGGTACGAGTCGGGCGAGTACATCGGGATCGGCGAGCACGACGAGGCGGCGGACATCCTCGACGACGGCCTGGCCGAGTTGTCCCGGCCGCAGCGACGCGGGGACCCGGTCGCGGTGTCCCTCGCCGGGGCCTACCACCTCAAGGCATCGCTGAACTCGGCGCGGGCCTATGACGGCGTTTCGGCCTGGGCGCACTGGGACCGGGCCGAGGCGGCGGCGAGCGAACTGGGGTCCGACCGCAACGACTTCGAGCTGGTCTTCGGTCCGACGAACGTGGCGATCTGGGGCGTGTCGTTGCCTGTGGAACTGGGCCGGGGTCGGGATGCGGTGCGCCGGCTGGAGCGGATCGTCCTGCCGCAGGACTACAGCAGGGAGCGCCGCGCCCACTTCCACATCGACGCGGGACGCGCGCACTACCTGGCGGGCGACCACGACTCGGCGTGGGACGCGTTCGAGCACGCCGAGCGCCTGGCACCGCAACACGCGCGGATGCACCCGGCGGTGCGGGAGAACGTTCGGTTGATGACGGCGAAGTACCGCAGGAGCGGGCGCCGGATGGAGTTCGCGAGGCGCGTCGGGGTGGCCTGACGCAAGTACCGGAGGGAATACAAAACGTAGCCTCTCCTTCACCCGACGGCCCCTAGCGTTGTTGACCAGCAGGTTTCCAACGCGAGGGGCCGTCGTCATGTCCGAGTCTGTAACCGTCCAGCCGTCCGGCCACCCGCACCGCCCGAACCGGGTGACGCTGCCCGACCGAGTTCCGGTGGACCTCACGGACGACGAACTGGTGGCGCTCCAGCACGAGATCCGCCGCCACTTGTTGTACCCGGTCCCGGCCACGGTCGGCCGGACGGCGATCCCCGACGACCTCTGACCTGTCCCCTGCCGCGGCCCGTCCGTGACCTCGACCCGGCGGGCGGCACTCGGTCTCGCGGTCCTGGGCGTGACTGCGGGACCGAGCCCCCACGTCCTCGCTGGAGGCTCCCATGATTTCCGTGACCCCGTCCGGCAACGAGGACCGGCAGGTTCGAATTACCGCACCCGGCCGCGATCCGCTCGACGTGACGCGGCCCGAACTGGCTGCGCTGGTGCACGAGGCGCGGATGTACCTGATGCGTACGTGCCCGCCTCCGCCGTTCGGTGGTGGCGTCCCTGACTCGGGCGGCTGAGCCCCGTCCGACGCCGCTCGCCCCGACCGTTTCCTGCGGGCGGCACATCCGGTCCCCGCAGCCTTCGGCGAGGCCGCGGGGCCGGAATCCACAGTCCCTCACCCGGCCGGGTGCCTGAAGACCCCTGCACGCCCGGCCGGGTGAGGCCCGACATCCGCCCCGTCGGGCCCGGGGCACTGCGACCGCCGGCCGCGGGGACTCGTCCGGGCGGCGGCACCGGCCCCGTCCCACACCCGCCGAACACCCCATGCCCTTCCGCCCGTTGGAGCCAACGTGACCGAGAGCAAGACGGTCGTCGAGACCGTGACGATGCCCGCCTGGGCCATCCACCTGAACCCGACCGACCACCCCCGGCCATGGCGACTGGCCGTCTCCTCCTCGTCCTTCCACGCCCCGGAGGCACTCCAGCGAGTCGCGTTCCACCTCACCGACACCGACGTAGCCAAGCTCGCCGCGAGCCTGCTGTACCCGCCGCGCCCACAGGACCGGCCGACCGGTCGGGCGATGCTGATCCGCGACGGATACGGCCTACGGCTACGACTGTTCGTGAACGCCGTGGGCGGCGATCGGCCCGAGCCACGCGGGCTGATCCATCTGTTGGAACATCACCGCGAGGTGCTCTTGGACGACATCGCCCGTCACCGCCCGGACCTGATCCCCACCGACGGGCCGCCCGAGCCACTGCTGTGCCTCGACCCGATGCCCGCAACCAGCCTCACCATCGACCAGGTCATCGAACTCCACGACCACCTCGGCGGATGGCTCGACGGCGAGGACATCCGCGCCGCGATCTGCGACCGCGCCATCGTCCGTCACATCCAAGGTCAGGACACCGACCGATGACCCACATCGCCGACGAGCCGATCGACATCGAACAGGCCGCTGTCGTGCGCCTGGCCGCAGCCGCCGCCGAACGCAACCGACTCCAGGGCGGACACCCAAACCCCGCAACCACGTCGCACCACCAGCAGCACACCTACCGACAACACTGCCAAGCCGCTGGCGCCGCACTCCGCGCCGCGGTTGCCGACGCCCACCGAGACGGCGTACCCGTGGACGCCATCGCCCGCACCGTCGGCTTCTCGCCCGGCTACGTGCGCATCGTCCTGCAGCAGCACGAGCACGACCCCGTGCATAACCGCAACCGAGCACGGCCTGCCCCCGCCGAACGACCGAACCCGACGCGTACGTCCGTCGTACCCACACCCGCCCGGACCGACGAGGCGACCCCCACCGCTGGCGTCACAATCGGCATTTCCGACAGCCAATTCGCCCGCGCCTCGAGCGTCCCACCGGTCCACATCGGCCCGATTGTGTGGAACACCGGATGGGCCCGAGAGACAAGAAAATCAAGATGAAGATGAAAACGCAAAAGGCCCGCCCCCGAAAAGGGGGCGGGCCTTCCACACGAAAATTCCGGCGGCGTCCTACTCTCCCACACCCCTTCGAGTGCAGTACCATCGGCGCTGGAGAGCTTAGCTTCCGGGTTCGGAATGAGACCGGGCGTTTCCTCTCCGCCAAGACCACCGGAAAACCATCGAACCCTGCAAAACGGGCCGTTACGGTGAACCAGAAATCACATGCGGTGATTCAATTATCAATAACGGGTTCCCCGAAACCGATTGCGGTTCGGGAACCACACAGTGGACGCGTAGCAACTGAGGACAAGTCCTCGGCCTATTAGTACCGGTCAGCTC
>NZ_JBMHHY010000059.1:0-17190 GCF_049739465.1 Embleya sp. AB8 | reverse complement strand
CGCACGCCACTGGAAGTCCTGAACGAGCACAGGCAACTCGGACTGGCGGCGTAAACGACCGAAGCGAACGTGTCCGGAAAATGCAGGGCCCCTCAAACGTCGGAACTTGAAATCCTGACCGAACGCCTCGTCGGCCGCGACCCAGCCCACCGGCATCCCCGCGGCCAAGGCCCGCCCGACCATGACGCGGGCGATCTCCGGTTTGGTCGCGAAGACCCGGTCGGCGGGAATCCCCGCCGCCTCGCACCGATCCCGATCGTCCGTCCACGACTTCGGCAGATAGAGCTCACGGTCGACCAACGCTCGGCCCCGACGAGACGCGTAGGCGGCGAACACACCGATCTGACAATTGTCGATCTTCCCGGACGTGCCGGTGTACTGCCTTCCGACGCCGGCCGACGTGACGCCCTTCTTGACGAAACCCGTGTCGTCGACGATCAGAACCCCGTCCGGCTCGCCGAGCCGTTCCGCGACGAACTCCCGCACATCGTCCCGAAGTTCGTCCGGATCCCATGACGTGGACGCCAACAACCGTTGGATCCCGTCGGGTGTCGTGTGACCCGCGTACTCGGCGAGCTGCCACCCGTTCTTGCGACCGACCGGCCCCAACAGGCCACGCACGTAGTCCCGCATCCGCTGCCGCGGCTCCCGCCGACCGAACCGGTGTCCCACTCGCGAGAGCAACGACTCCAACTCGGCCGACCACGGCTCCACGACCTCGATCCCCGTCATGACCGAACCAACGCGAGACACGCGACCACGTCACGGCACACGGTCCGGAAAACGCAATCCACTCCGAAGGGTAAGCCGAGAACGAGTACAATCGAGAGGCAAATCAAGGCTCTGACCTGCACAGATACCGAAGTGCTGCTGGAGTACTAGTACTGCAACCGCACTTGATCTGATGATGAGCATCCCGTGCAGCACCTGACCCTGAACAACGGCGTGACCATGCCCGCCCTCGGCTTCGGCGTCTTCCAGACACCCCCCGACGTCACCGAACAGGCCGTCACCTCCGCGCTGGAGACCGGCTACCGGCTCATCGACACCGCCGCCGCCTACGCCAACGAACGCGAGGTCGGCAACGCCATCCGCAACTCCGGCCTGCCACGCGACGAGGTCTTCATCGAGACCAAGGTCTGGATCAGCGACTACGGCTACGACCGGACCCTGCACGCCTTCGACAAGAGCGCCGGCAAGCTCGGCGTCGAGCAGATCGACCTGTTCATCCTGCACCAGGCCCTGCCCAGCCGCTTCGACCTCACCCAGGACGCCTACCGCGCACTGGAGACCCTGCTCGCTGACGGCCGGGTGCGCGCCATCGGCGTCAGCAACTTCATGCCCGACCACCTCGACCAGCTCCTCAAGCAGGCGTCCGTGGTCCCGGCCGTCAACCAGGTGGAGGTCCACCCCTACTTCACTCAGCCTGCGGTCCAGGCCGCCGACACCGCCCACGGCATCCTCACCCAGGCGTGGTCCCCCATCGGCGGCATCACCAGCTACCGCGGCACCGGCACCGGCACCTTCGACGACCCCGCCATCACCGCCATCGCCACCGCCCACGGCAAGACCCCCGCCCAGGTCATGCTCCGCTGGCACCTCCAGCAGGGCCGCAACGCCATCCCCAAGTCCGTCCGCTCCCAGCGCATCGCCGAGAACTTCGACGTCTTCGACTTCCAGCTCACCCCCGCCGAACTCGAAGCCCTCGACACCCTCGACACCGGCACCCGCGGCGGCCCCGAACCTACCGCCGTCACTCTGGACGCCTTCGGCCGCGACATCCCCGAAGCCTGACCCATCCAGGAGCTCCGCACGCGCAAAAGCAGGGGATTCACCTCGTACGTCTGTGCGCTCCCTGCCCACTCGGCAGGGAGCCCACGTTGTCCGAAGCCATGGTCCGTTCGAATTCTTCTCGTGAGATCGACTGCTGCTCAAACTCGTGAATAACTGCTGTCGGTTCTCGGGTTCTGGCTCAGGTTCTGTGGTTAGTGACTTTCCGTCAGCTCGAGAGCGGCACGTGGCGCGGTCAGCACTGGTCTTCGACGTAGAGCATGCGGCGATTGGGCTCGGCTCGGAACTCGTGTGCCAAGTAGCGGCCCATCGTCCCCACTCCGCCCGGGCCTTGGTACTCGCCTTTGATCCGACCCCAGAGTGCGGGGCGTTCGGCCTCCGGCAAGTTCCGGGGACTGATTCCACCCATGTCCCCCATATAACGAGCGTGGCCCGGTCCTTGACGAGCCGACGGATGACGTGCACGTCCAGGCGCTTGCGGTGGAGCACCCAGTGGATCCCTTGCTCGTCGACGAGTGTGACCGGGCCGTTCAGGCTGCCGGGGCTTGCGGAGAATCGCTGCATGAACCGAGTCTTCCAGCGATCCATGGGATCCAGGGAACGAGTTGTGAGCCCGAGGTTGCCCCGGAACTCCGTTTGCGATCAGGCCGGCAGGACCCGCTTTCCGAGCAGTGCGAATCCCGCGCGGCCGAACATCTGGCGTTTGAGCATCTTGATGCGATTGACGTGTCCTTCGACGACGCCGGAGTTCCAGGGCAGGGTCAGCCCGGCGATGACCGCGTCGCGGTCACGATTGATGCCTGCGGCCAGGGTGTGGAGGGCGGGAAGGTCGTCGCGGCGGACTGCGTCGAGCCAGTCCGGGAGTTCTTCGCCTCGGCGTTCGGTGAGCATTCGCGCGAAGACGTGGACGTGGCCGGTGAGGGCGTCGAGTTCCGGGCAGTTGGCCGGAACGGCTTTCAGTCGGAGGTGTTCGGTCTCGTCGAGGGAGTCGGGGTGGCGGAGGATCCATCCGGCAACCTTGCGAGGGGACGGCGGAGTCGAGGTCGCAGCCGGCGAGTCCGGCGAGAGACGCTTGGTGCGAAAGTATGCGCGGACGCGCTGGTAGCTGCCTCGGTAGCCGAGTGGCACGATCTCTTCCCACAGCCTCCACGCGTTGGTGCATCCCTGGTTCCAACGGTCGTCCAGGTAGGGCTTGTAGGCGTCGAGCCCGGACGGTCGGCCCTGCCACTGTCCCCGGAAGAGGTCTTCCGGGACGGCCGCGTCGGCGAGGAGCCTCACGGTGCGACTGGTCATCCGCAGTTGTCTCTCGATCGCGCGGCGGCTGTTGCCGGTGGCCAACAGCGCGTGCACCTTGGCGTGGTTGGCCCGGGTCCGGTCGGCGAACCGGTGGCCGGTGGGCCACGGCGAGCCCGACGGATCGGCTTCGGCCCGCTCCGGTTCCGGACCGGTGTGGGGCACGTCCGGGACCAGGACACGAAGGCATCCGCGGTGGTCCGCGACGCTTCGTTCCGCGGCTTGGCCGAGGTTGTGCCAGAGGTGACGACCGGCTCGGGCAGGGCATCGACGAACCGCAGGACCGTACTGCGACTCACCGAAACCCCGAAGACACCCGCCAGACGGGACCCGGCCCGCCCGGCGAGCACGAGACCGACCTCGGCCAACACCTTCTGCAGACGTTCGGTCCGTTGACCGTGACGACGAGTCAACATCGGTATCTGCTCGACGAACGTCTTTCGCGCGCACGACTCGTCGCGGCAGACGAACCGGCGAACGCGTAAGCGCACCACCAACTGCCGTCCTCCGCTTGGCAGATCCGTGGGAAACCGCAGGTAGGAACCGTGAACACGGTTCGACCAGGTTCCACATACAGGGCACGAGGCACCGGTCGTCGTGCACCGGGCCTCGACTTGCACGGCTTCGTCGTCCGCGTCGATCGACAACACCGCGACGTTCACGATCGAGGGAAACAGCAGCTCCGCCGGTCGGAGCAAGATCTCATCCACAACACCGAACTGTCAGCCGTACCAACCCGGCCACAGGCCATTCTCGGGCAACTTCCCCAGGCACGGACGACCCACGGTCGTGACTCAGCGTGCGCGGTCCACAGAACCTGAGCCAGAACCGGTTCTCGTGAGCAGAGCCGGCGGTTGGCGTCCCGGGTTGGTCGCGCCGGATCCCGGGTGCCTCGTACGGTGTCGGCGAGGAGCTGGGGTCAGGAACGCGTCGCGCACGCAAGGCGGACATCCAGGACCGGGCGCGCGCAGGAGTCGCGGGACCACCCCGACCTCGCCGACCTCGACGCGCCCCAATCGCATCCGGCACCGATCCTGCCCCGGTCCCCGTCTGGCCGCACCGGCCTCGCCGTGGGCGAGGCCGGCAGCCGGCGCGCCCCGCTTCCACCCCCGGCGGCGTGGGGGAGCGTAGGCGTTCAGGCGTTTCCGAGGATGTCGACGGTTCTCGTGTCGAGTTCGATCATCAGGTCGTCCATGCGGGCCTTTGCTCGGTGGACAGTGCGAGTTCCCCGCCTCGGGCGAGGGCCTTCAGTGTCGCGGCGGCGAAGCCTCGGGCGACGGCGCACAGGGCGTGGTGCATCGCTTGCTCGTCGGCGTCGGATAGGGGCGCCCGGCGGGCGGTCGTCGCGCGCGCGGAACGGGTCGCACCGCGGGGCTCCGCGCCCCCGTCACGAGTACGGGAGCCTCGGAGGCATCCCCGCTCGCTCCCGCCCGCCGTCGAACGACACGGCACCTCGCGTCGCGCAGTGGCTGGGGCCCATGCAAGCGGGGTGACTCTCCACCTCCGCCGGCGTCATTCGACAGGACGAAACTGGAGCGAAGCGCCCGCGACTTGGGGTTTTTCATGATCTGGCCGAAGTGCATACCTTCGCGGCCGGTGAAAGGATCTTCCGCGCCGCGGGCAGGATCGTCGAATCCTCGATGGATACCCTCGTTGACATTCCCTCCGGGCGCCGGCAGAGTCCAATACAGGGAATCGTTCAAGATCGCCTGAAGGATATGCGGACCCCGGTCGGTCAGGCCGGATCGACAATGCGGACGGTCGTCGAAGCGCGTTGTGTCGCAATGGAGCCGATCGTGAAGTTGATATTGCGCGACCCTGAATCAACCTGCCCGGATATCACTCAGTGATCTTTTTCCGGGGGTACCAGTGAACCTTACCGAAGATCAGCTTGCCCGGTACGACAGTGACGGGTTCGTCTTCCTGGGGAATCGCTTCTCGCCCGACGAGATCGAGATCCTGTGCGCGGCGCTCACCCAGGACTGCTCCGCCGGCGGGCCCTGCGTCGTACACGAAGCGGACGGCCGTACGCTGCGCGCCCTGTACGCCCCCCACCTGCGGCATCCAGTCTTCCGGAGGCTCGTGTGCCTCGATCGCCTGCTCCTGCCGGCCCGTCGGCTGGCGGGCGAGGCGCTCTACCTGCACCAGCTGAAGGTCAACGTGAAACAGGCGTTCGGCGGGGAGAGCTGGTCCTGGCACCAGGACTTCATCGTGTGGCGGGACGTGGACGACATGCCCCGTCCTCGGGCGATCAATATCGCTCTGTTCCTCGACGACATGACCGAGTTCAACGGCCCCGTGGTCTTTTTGCGCGGATCACATCGCCTGGGCACCCTGGAGATCGGGCCGGACGACGAAACGTCCGGACGAACAGCGCGCGACCACGTCGATCCGAACGACTACTCGGTGCCGCCCCGTTACCTGAAGAATCTCGTCGAGAAACACGAGATGGTGAGCGCCAAGGGGAATGCGGGGTCGCTCGTCCTCTTTCATCCGGAGACCGTGCACGGATCGGCGCCGAATATCTCCCCGTTTTCCCGAAGGCTCCTTATCGCCACCTACAATCCAATCGACAACGCGCCGCAGCGGCGGCGTAACCCCAGGCCGGAGCACCTGGTGGGCCGCCCGGCCGCCACCCCGCTGGCAGTCCTGACAGGCCCGGTGCGGGCCGGCTGACTGCGTCCGCCGGCCATCGGTCGGTTCCGTGCACAGCCGTACGGCCCGCGCACCTCCGATCCGGCTCAGGTGAATGGAGTCCCCCTCGTGGTCCCTGTATCGCGCGCGCCCCACGAAAGCGGGAGATCCACGCTGGCCCGGTTGTTCGAGGCTCGGGTGGCGGCGGGGCCGTCGGCGGTCGCGGTGGCGGGCCCGTCGGGGGAGTCGACCTACGCGGAGCTGAACGCTCGAGCGAATCGCCTGGCGAGGATGCTGGTTTCGCGCGGGGCGGGGCCGGAGAGCATCGTGGCCGTCGCCCTGACCCATTCGCCACAGTGGGTGGTCGCCGCACTGGCGGTGGTCAAGGCGGGGGCGGCGTATCTGCCGCTGGATCCGGAATACCCGGCGGAGCGGATCGCGTTCATGCTCGGCGACTCGAACGCGGCCGTGCTGGTGACGTCTTCCGCGGTGCGCGAGCGCATGCCCGGCGCCGACGGTGTGCAGTGCCTGCTGCTGGACGATCCGACCATGATCCGTGAGCAGGACGGGTACTCGGACGCGGACCTGGACGATCGCGAGCGGCGGGCGCCGTCGTCGGTGGACCACCCCGCCTACGTGATCTACACCTCCGGCTCCACCGGCCGGCCCAAAGGCGTCGTCGTCACCCACGCCGACGTCGCCGCCCTGGCCCGGGACAGCCGGTACGCCACTCCCGGGCGCGGCAGAATGAGCGCCCACTCGCCGTTGGCCGCCGACGCGTCCACACACGAGCTGTGGGTTCCCCTCCTCAACGCCGGCACCGTCGTCGTCGCCCCACCGTGGTTGGCGGCGGAGGAACTGGAGAGTCTGGTCGCCGCACACGACATCTCCCTGGTGCTGGTCACGGCGCCGTTGTTCAACCTGATGGCGGAACAGCGACCCGAGGCGTTCCGCGGCCTGCGGGAAGTCCTGATCGGCGCGGACGTCTGCTCTCGATCCGCGCTGGAACGGGTCAGGCGGGCATGTCCCGGCATCACCCTCGCCAACGTCTACGGGCCGACCGAGGCAACCGTCATCGCCACGCACTTCCGGGTGCCCGAACACGCGCCGGTACCGGACAACGTACCGATCGGCCGCGCCCTGGACGCGATGGCCGTCCACGTGCTGGACCGGGCTCTGCGACCCGTCCCGACCGGCGCCGCCGGAGAGCTCTACATCGCGGGCGTCGGCGTCGCCCGCGGCTACCTGAACCGTCCCGGCCTGACCGCGACCCGGTTCGTGCCCTGCCCCTTCGGGGCACCCGGTGCGCGGATGTTCCGCACCGGCGACCTGGCGCGGCTGAACACCGCCGGCGAGCTGGAGTTCCTCGGCCGGGCCGACGAACAGGTCAAGGTCGGCGGCTTCCGGGTCGAACCCGGTGAGGTGGAAGCGGCGATCCTTCGCTGCCCCGACGTCTCCCAGGCCGTCGTGGTCGCCCACGGCCAATCGTCGGACGACAGAAGGCTGATCGGTTACGTCACGCCGATGACGGGCGCCGACGTCGACGTCGCGACCTTGCGCCGTGACCTCGCGGACGCCCTGCCCGAGCACATGGTGCCCTCGGCGCTGGTGCGGCTCGAGTTCCTCCCGCTGGACCCGATCGGCAAGATCGACCGCAAGGAACTCGCCGGCCGAGTCCTGCGACGCGACACCGAACAGCGCCTCGCCGAACCCCGCGACGACCTGCAACGGCGGATCGCCGACGTCTGGGCGCAGGTCCTGGGCGTGGAACGGGTGGGCGTGGACGACGACTTCTTCGACTCCGGCGGCACCTCGCTGCCGGCGATGCGGCTCCTCTACCGGCTGCGCACCCTGCTGGGGATCGACCTCGCGGTACGGACGATCTTCGAGTCGACGTCGGTGGCCGCGCTCGCCGACGCCGTGCGACGCTCCGCCGCCGGCCCGCCCTCCTCATTGCGTCCGGCTCTGGCGGCCGGGCCCAGGCCCGCCGTACTGCCGCTGTCCGCAGGGCAGTTCGGAATGTGGCAGGTCGAGCGGGCGGGCCGGGCCGGCACCGGCTGTCACGTCCCGCTTCGGGTGAACCTGCGCGGCGACATCGACCCGCGGGCACTGCAGGACGCGCTCGCCGACGTCGTCGCCCGGCACGAGAGCCTGCGCACGGTCTTCCCCGTGATCGGGGGTACGCCGCGCCAGACCGTCCTGCCCGCCGACACCGTGCGCTGCGACCTGCGCGTGCACGTGGTGCCGGCCGACGAGGTCGACGCCCGGGTCCGGGATCGGATCGCCCCGACTTTCGATCTGGCCGCAGACCTGCCGATCCGGGCCGACCTCTTCCGGATCGGGCCGCAGGAGTCGGTACTGCTGCTGGTGGTGCATCACATCGCCTGCGACGGGTGGTCCGTGGCCCCGCTCTTTCGCGACCTCGCCACCGCCTACCGGGCCCGCCGCGCCGGGCAGCCGCCGGCCTGGGCCCCGCTCCCGGTCCACTACGTCGACTACACCCTGTGGAAGGCGCACGCCTCGGCCGGCGAGGACGACCCGGACAGCCCCGCCGCACGCCGACTCGCCTACTGGAGGGACACCCTCCGGGGGCTCCCCGCCGAACCCGGCCTGCCGACCGACCACCCGCGCCCCGCCCTTCCCGACGGACGAGGCGCAACCGTCCACGTCACCTGGCCGGCGCGACTGCACCGCAGACTGATCACGCTCGGCCGCACGTCCGGGGCCGGTTTGTTCACCGTCCTGCACGCCGGCCTCGCCACGCTGCTGGCCGGCGAAGGCGCCGGGGCCGACATCGTGCTGGGCACGGTGACCGCCGGCCGGGACGATCCGGCCCTGGACGATCTGGTCGGCCTCGTGGTGAACACCCTGGTGCTGCGCACGGACCTGTCCGGCGACCCCACCTTCGCCGAAGTCGTGCGCCGGGTACGCGAAACGGGGTTCGAGGCCTTCGAGCACCAGGACACCCCGTTCGAACGCGTGGTCGACGCGATCGAACGGCCCCGGGTCGCCGGGCGCAACCCGCTGTTCCGGATCGCCCTCGCGCTGCAGAACGCCCCGTGGCCCACGGTCCGGTTCACGGACGAACCGGCCCGCGTCACGCCCTTGCCCCACGGGTCGGCCACGTTCGATCTGCTCTTCGAGTTCTGGGAGGACCACGACGCCCGAGGTCGTGCGAACGGCATTCGCTGCGTCGTGGAGTACAGCACCGAGCTGTACGAACAGGCCACCGTGGAGCGCCTGATCGAAAAGCTGGAACGACTGCTGACGGCCGCCGAGGCAGAACCCCGGCAGTCGATCGCCCGACTCGGCACGGCAGGCGCGCGACACCACGGCGAGCGTGCGGCGTCGCGCGCCGACACCGGCGAACACCCGCCACCGACGTTCCCGCGGTTGTTCGAGGCTCGGGTGGCGGCGGGGCCGTCGGCGGTCGCGGTGGCGGGTCCGTCGGGGGAGTCGACCTACGCGGAGCTGAACGGCCGGGCGAATCGCCTGGCGAGGACGCTCCTCGCGCGCGGGGTCGGGCCGGAGGACATCGTGGCCGTCGCCCTGCCGCGCTCGCCGCAGTGGGTGGTCGCGGTGCTGGCGGTGCTGAAGGCGGGGGCGGCGTATCTGCCGCTGGATCCGGAATACCCGGCGAAGCGGATCGCGTTCATGCTCGGCGACTCGAACGCGGCCGTGCTGGTGACGTCTTCCGCGGTGCGCGAGCGCATGCCCGGCGCCGACGGTGTGCATTGCCTGCTGCTCGACGACCCGGCCACCGTCCGCGAGCAGGAGGGACTTCCGGACGCGGACCTGGACGATCGCGAGCGGCGGGCGCCGTCGTCGGTGGACCACCCCGCCTACGTGATCTACACCTCCGGCTCCACCGGCCGGCCCAAAGGCGTCGTCGTCACCCACGCCGGCGTCGCCGCCCTCGCGGCCACCCAGCGGGAGCGGCTCGACGCCGGACCCGGCCGCCGAGTGCTCCAGTTCGCCTCGCCCAGTTTCGACGCCTCCTTCTGGGAACTGTGCATGGCGCTCCTGTCCGGCGCGGCCCTGGTCGTCGCCCCCGCCGACCGGCTGCTGCCCGGCCCCGCCCTGGCGGAACTGGTCCGCGGGCAGCGGATCACCCACCTGACACTGCCGCCGTCCGCCCTGGCCGCCCTCCCCGCAGGCGGTCTGCCCGCAGGCATCAACCTCACGGTCGCCGGCGAGGCCTGCACCGCACGCCTGACCGCCGCCTGGGCCCACGACCACCGCATGATCAACGCCTACGGGCCCACCGAGACCACCGTGTGCGCCACCACCAGCGGCCCCCTGACCGCCGGCGAGGCGGCGCCCATCGGCAGCCCCGTGCACCACGCGCGCTGCTTCCTGCTGGACGACTCGCTCCGGCCGGTCCGCGACGGCGCCATCGGAGAGCTCTACGTCGCGGGCCCGCTGCTGGCCCGGGGATACCTGAACCGGCCCGCACTCACCGCGCAACGATTCGTGCCCTGCCCCTTCGGCCCGACCGGAACGCGGATGTACCGCACCGGCGACCTGGCCCGCCGGGACGCGGAAGGCCGCCTGCACTTCGCCGGCCGCGCCGACGACCAGATCAAGATCCGCGGGTATCGCGTCGAACCCGGCGAAGTGGAGACGGCACTCGCCGGGCACCCCGACGTCGCCCGCGCGATCGTCGTCGCCCACGGACACCGCGCCGACACCCGCCTGGTGGGCTACCTGCTCGCCGCCGGGAACACCGTCCTCGACCGCGCCGCCGTGCGCGGGCACGCCCGCGCGGTCCTGCCCCCACACCTGGTCCCCGACCTGCTGATCCAACTCGAAACCCTGCCCCACCACCCGAACGGCAAGGTCGACCGCCGGGCGCTCGCCGACCGCCCGCTGCGACACGGCGTCCGAACCCCGTTCGGCGGCCCCGGCGACACCCTCGAACGGCGACTCACCGAACTCTGCGCCCGAGTCCTCGGCGTGGACCACGTCGGCGTCCACGACGACTTCTTCGAGATCGGCGGCACCTCCCTGCTCACGGCAACCCTCGTCGCCGGGATCGTCCGCGAGTTCGCCCTGACCACGCGACACAGCACTCGGCTGCTGCAGGCACTGCTCCGGGAACCCACCGTCGCGGCGATGGCCCGCGAACTGCGCGAGATCTCCCTGGAGGAAGGACCGGGCCACCGGCCACCCGCCCAGGCACACCGGGTGCTTCCGGACTTCGCCGCCGAGGTGCTTCTCGACCCGGACATCACCTTCCCCGGCGACCGCGACCCCCGCGCGCATCGCCCGCGGGAGATATTGCTCACCGGCGCCACCGGATTCATGGGCAGCCACATCCTCAAGGAACTCCTCGTGCGAACCGGGGCACGGATCCACTGCCTGGTCCGGGCCGCCGACGACACCCGGGCCCGCGACCGGATCCGAGCCGCGCTGGACCGCTACGAGATCCCCGTGTCGGCACACGAAACGTCCCGCATCGTCGGCATCCGCGGCGACCTCGGTGCGCCCGACCTCGGTCTCGACCCGGCCCGCTACGAGCAACTGGCCACGACCGTGGACACGATCCATCACAACGGCGCCCGGGTGAACTTCCTCTACCCCTATGCCGCGCTCAAGCCCGTGAACGTCGACGGAACCCGCGAGATCATCCGCCTCGCCGCGCGGGGCCGCGGCAAAGCAGTGCACTACATCTCGTCCCAGGCCGTGTTCTCCTCCCTGGGCCCCTTCGGAGTGCGCCGCGTCGACGAGGACGACGTGCCGGCCCATCCCGATCACCTGTTCATGGGATACCCCGAGACGAAATGGGTCTCCGAGGCGCTCCTGCGCGAGGCCGGAAACCGCGGCATGCCGCTGAGCATCTACCGCCCGCACGACGTGACCGGCCACTCCCGCACGGGAGCCTGGAACACCAACGGCTTCCTGTGCTCCCTCCTCAAGACCTTCGTCGACCTGGGACACGCGCCCGACTGCCGCCTCCCGCTGGACTTCACCCCGGTCGACGTGGTCGCCGAGTCCATCGTCCGCCTGTCGCTCCACCGCCCGGCCGCCGGCGAAGCCTTCCACCTCAACAATCCCCACCATCAACTCCTGGAGGAATTCGTCCACCGGATCAACACGGCCGGATTCCTCGTGGGGACGCTGCCCATCCCCGAATGGGGCGAACGGCTCGAAAGCTACGGAAAACGCCATCCCGACGCCCCCATCGCCCCCTTCGTGCCCGTGCTCACCGACCTGTGGACACCCCGGCGCATCAGCATCCTGGAGCTCTACCTGGAAGATTGCATGCCCGTGCTCGGCTGCGGCCGGACCTGGCGCCACGTCGGATCCGCCGGGGGACCGACCTGCCCGCCCGTGGCCGAACTCCTCCCGTACTACGTCGGCCATCTCACGAAAACCGGCTTCTTCACCCG
Organism: Embleya sp. AB8; assembly: GCF_049739465.1. Lineage (NCBI taxonomy): Bacteria > Bacillati > Actinomycetota > Actinomycetes > Kitasatosporales > Streptomycetaceae > Embleya > Embleya sp. AB8. The sequence goes on along the minus strand of NZ_JBMHHY010000059.1, from coordinate 5,080 downwards.
CCGCCACCACTCCTGAACGGAGACCGGCGATGAACACCGACCAATTCGCGGCCCTGGGGCACGCATACGAACAGTCCCGGGAACTGCCGTTCCGTCGTTTCCTCGAAACGCCCGGCCTGCTCCACACGTTGGGCGACCCGACCGCACTGACCATCCTCGACATCGGCTGCGGAACCGGCGCGTACGCGCGGCTGTTCAAACGGCTCGGCGCGCACCGCGTCGTCGGACTGGACGCCTCGCCCGGCATGCTCCAGACGGCGAGAGCACACGAGCACGCCGAGCCCCTGGGCATCGAATACGTACTCGGCGATGTCGCCGAAGCCGCCAAGCTCGGCGAATTCGACCTGGTCACCGCCACATACGTACTGGGCTACACGCCATCGCGAGAGCTCCTGCGGGCCGCCGGCCGGGCCATCCACTGCGCCGTTCGGCCCGGCGGGCGCTTCCTCACCTACACCCTCAACCCGGACCTGTCCACCGACCCCGAGTGGTACACCGAGTACGGCTTCACCCTCCACGGTCGGGCGCGACCGGTCGACGGGGACGTCGTGGAGATGCGGGCGCACTCGGTCGGTCCGCCCTTCACCGTGACCTCCTACTACTGGAGCCGCCGCACATACGAGGAAGCGCTGAGCCGAGCCGGCTTCACGGACCTGTCCTGGCACTCCCCGGCACCCACGAACGAGGGGATCGAGGAATGCGGAGAGGAATTCTGGCACCGATACGTCACGCGCCCGCACGCGGTCCTCCTGCAGGGCCGAAAGAGCGGCCACCGGGAGGAACCATGCGCCTGAGCGTCACCCTGTCGGGCTTCGAACCGGCCGCGGACACCGACTCCCTCGTGCAGGAGGCGGCGAAAAACGGACTCCACGGAGTCTGGTGCGCCGAACACATCGGATTCGCCGACGGCATCACCCAAGCCGCCCGCTGCCTGACGAGCACCCCGAACCTGACCGTCGGCGTGGTGGGCCTCACGCCCTACTCCCGCCACCCCGGAATCACCGCGATGCACCTGTCCACCCTCGACCAACTCGCCCCCGGACGCCTGCGCGTCGCCGTCGCCACCGGCGTCCCGGACCTCCTGGCGAGCATCGGACTCCGCGCCCGACAGCCCCTCGCCTCGATCGGCGCCTTCACCACCACACTCCGCGCCGCCCTCGCCGGCGAGACCGTCACCGGCGACCATCCCGGCTGGTCGTTCGACGAGTTCTCGCTCAAGACACCCGGAATGCCCCACCCACCCCCCATCGACATCTGCGCGATCCAACCCAGGATGCTCGAACTCGCCGCCCGACTGGGCGACGGAGTCTCCCTGAGCGCGGGCGCCTCCCGGCGCTACCTGACCCAAACCGTGCGCCGCCTCGAATCGCACCTGCGCACACTCGGGCGCCCGCGACACAGCTTCCACATCTGCGCGATCGTCGCCGTGAGCATCGCCGACGACCTCACCACGGCCCACGAACGGATCCTTCCCTACCTGAGCACGCTGCCCCCCGACATCGCCCGGGCACTGAGCGCGGGCGTCATCGCCCCCGACCGGTGGGACCGACTCGCCGAGCCCGACCCGGAAACCGGCCGTCGGCTCGCCGAGCACGCCTTCCTCGGCACACCCCACGACATCCCCCGACTCGTCCACGACTACGCGCAAACCGGCATCGACGAACTCGCACTGTGCTGGCTCAGCCCTCAACAGGGCCAGGACCGGGTGATCCACGACGCGGCCCGAGCACTCGCGGAGCACTGACCAAACCCGGAACACCCCCACGCGCCCCTCGACGGGCCCGGTACCGAAAGGACCCGCATGACCCAGACACCCGACGACACAGCCGACCTCAACGCCCCGACCCCCGAACAGGTCGGCGCCATGTGGGACCGGTCCGGCGACCTGCTCTCGATGGCACTCGGCGACAGCGCCGTGCACATCGGCATGTTCGTCCCGCTCGACGCAAACCCGCCGGTCACCACCCTGCTGGGCCTCGCCGACCTCGCCCAGGACCGGCAGACCGAGTTCCTGATCGACAACATCGCCCTGACCCCGAACGACCACCTCCTCGACATCGGATGCGGCACCGGCGGCCCCGCCATCCGCCTGGCCCGGCGCACCGGCGCCCGGGTCACCGGAATCAACGTCAGCAAAAGCCAACTCGCCCGCTGCGACGAGCGACTGGCCGACTCCGGCCTCGCGGACCGCGTCGAGTTCACCTACGGCAACGTGATGGAACTCGACCACCCGGACGCCTCCTACGACGCCGCCTGGTCCATCGACTGCTTCCCCCACCTGTGCGACCGCCCCGCAGGACTGCGCGAGACCCTGCGCGTACTGCGCCCCGGCGGACGCTTCCTGCTCACCGAGTTCGCCCTGCGCGGCACGCCCGACCACAGCGCACTGGACTCCTTCGCCCGACTGTGGACCAGCCCGCCACCCACGCCCTTCCCGACACTGCTCGGCCAGATCCAGGAAGCAGGCTTTCGGATCGCGCGCGTACAGAACATGACCCCCAACATCGCGGTACTCGGCGAGATGCTCCACGTCCTGTTCAGGGACCGGCGAGACGAGATCGAGCAACGCCACGGCAGCGAGGCGGTCGCCTACGCCGATCCACTGGTGGAGCACTTCCGCACGTTCAGCCGCGAGCATCTGGACTACTACCTGCTGTTGCTCGTCAAGCCCGAGGGCTGACCGCCGCGCCGGCGCCGCGGTCCCGCGCAACCCCGCCCAAGGTCCGGCAGGCCGTGGTGCACGCCGCTCGACAGACCACCTCACGACAGGAGTCGGGCATGGAACTGCCCACCGTGCATCCCCGTTTCCCGCTCACCGGCCCCGCCGAATCGGATCGGGACCTGGTCGGGGAACGGTTCCGCAGCCAGGGCGGTGTCGTCCGCGCCCGGCTCGCCGACGGGACCACGATCTGGGTGGCGCTCAGCTATCGGCTGGCCCGTCAGGTGATGACGGACCCCGTCTTCAGCCGAGCGGCGGCGACCCGGCCGGACTCCCCCCGCTCCGCCGAGGGACTCGCTCTGCCCGCCATGCTGAGCAGCCTGGACGGTGAGGAACACGTTCGCACCCAACGACTGATCATGCGGGCGTTCACCCCCAAGACGGTCGAGGGGATGCGCCCGTGGATCACGGACGTGGTGCACGACCTCCTCGACACCATCGCCGGCCTCCCGCAACCGGTCGACCTGGTCACGATGTTCACCGCGCCCCTGCCGGCCCGGGTGATGTGCCGGCTGTTCGGCGTCCCGTACCAGGACCAGGAACGCTTCGGCCGATGGTCCGAGATGCTGGACTCCACCGAGAACCCCGACGAGGTCATCGAGGCGTTCGGCCTCTTCCACGCCTACATGCGTGAACTGATCGTCCGAAAGCGGGCGCGGCCGGGCCCCGACCTGACCAGCGAACTGACCAGACTCGCCGAGGAGACGGGCGAGTTGACCCCGGACGAGGTGGCCAACAACCTGGTGATGGTGCTCGGGGCCGGCATCGACACCACCGTCCAACAACTCGCCAACTCGCTCATCACCCTGCTGACCGAACGCGATCAATACGAACTGCTCTGCCGCCGACCCGAGTTGGTCGACAACGCGGTGGAGGAACTGCTGCGCTGCCTGATCCTGATCCCCACCGGCACCATGATGCGCGTCGCGACCCGGGACACCGAACTCGGCGGCTGGACCGTGCGGGCCGGCGAGGGCGTGGTCGCGCTCCAGCACGTGGCCAACCGCGACCCGGACGCCTTCACCGCCCCCGACCGACTGGACCTGCAACGCCCCGACGCCGGCCGCCACCTCTCCTTCGGCATCGGGCGCCACTTCTGCGTGGGCGCCCAACTCGCCCGCACGGAGATGCGGATAGCCCTCCGCGAGCTGACCCGACGCTTCCCCGCGGCGCGACTGGCCGTCCCGGCGGAAGAACTGCGCTGGCGCGACGGCAGCCTGATGCGCGGACCGGTGACCCTGCCGGTGACGCTGACCTGACCCGACCTGACCTCGCCGATGACGAGATCGTCGACCGGGCGGTCGCCATCCAAGCCCCGACCGCCCGCGAACCACGGTTGCCGACGTGCCACACCCGCGCCGCCGTCGGACTCCGCGTCGCCGCCGTCGTCTTCGCCGGTCACGACATCCGCCTCGTGCACCGCCGCCGCGCCAAGGGCGACCGCTACAGCGTCCAGGGCGGGAACGTCGACCCCCACGAAGACCTCGACCGAGCCCTCGCCCGGGAACTCGAGGAAGAACTCGCCCTCGACCTCGACGACGCCGTCGAACCACCCGAACCGTGCCGGATCCAGGACCGGTTGCCCACCCGCCCCACCGCACACGTACGCAAACTCCACCCGATCCACCGCGTCGGCATCCCCACCCGCCTCCGCGCCCGACTTGCCACTGTCGACGCCGTCGACACCGAACGACCCCACCCGATGTGGATTGTTCCGCCCCGGCTGCTTTGAAGGATCTTGTCGATCGATCATGTGTTGATCATTGCGTTTGCGGGATCCGGGATTTTGGATCTTGGGTGTGTGGCCTGGGTTTTGCTTTGCTGTCTTGTTCGACGTTGTCTGGCTTGTGGCTTGTGGCTTGGCAGGATCTGGGACGGGTGTTCGGTTCCGTTGGGAAAACCCGTGACGGAGGATGGGGTTGCCTCGAGGATGCCGATCTTGATGTGATGCGGCGATCACCTGTGGTCGGCCCTTCTCGTGTCGGCTGTTGGTGTGCTTGTGCTCGGGCTGCCGCCGGTTCGGCCGATTCGGCCCGGGGGGCGGGGCCGGTTCGGTCCATGGTGGATGGTTTGCCGTCGGGGGTCGTGGTCTTCGGGTCGGTACCCGGGCCTGTGGGGAGTCGGGAGCCGCCGCTGGGGGCGGGGGGTGGCGAGCAGGTCCAGGACGCGGCTGTCGTGCGCGGGTGGGGCGTGGAGCACGCGGACCAGGAAGTGGTAGGAGTCGGAGAGGAGCATCTCGTCCGGCTGCTCCCCGGCAGCCAGGAACTGAGGGGCCCTGCATTTTCCGGACACGTTCGCTTCGGTCGTTTACGCCGCCAGTCCGAGTTGCCTGTGCTCGTTCAGGACTTCCAGTGGCGTGCG
>NZ_JBMHHY010000058.1:0-21136 GCF_049739465.1 Embleya sp. AB8 | reverse complement strand
ACGCCCGGTCTCATTCCGAACCCGGAAGCTAAGCTCTCCAGCGCCGATGGTACTGCACTCGAAGGGGTGTGGGAGAGTAGGACGCCGCCGGAATCTTTGTGTGGAAGGCCCGCCCCTTTTCGGGGGCGGGCCTTTTGCGTTTTCCGGTGCGGTATCGTCTTGCGCATGCCTGACAACGAGATGGATCCCGCAGCCAGCACTCAGATGTTCCGGGCTTTCGTCGCCGAGGACCGCCCTGCGGCCCCTGGCGAGCCCGTTCGGCGCAGCACCCCGCCGGTATTGCTGATCGCCGGAGTCGTGATCGCGGTCATCGTGGTCGCCGTGGCCGTACTTATTGCCGTCAGCTGACGTACCAACGGGCGGGCCCCAATTCCTCGGGGTCCCGCCCGCGGTGTTTCGGTCGGTTCAGGGCGACGGCCACAGCGCGACGACGCAGCCGTCGTCCTCGCGCAGGCGCAGACCCTCGTCCACATCGCGCAGATAGTCGAAGAGCGACGGGGGAGTCCGCCAATCCTCGGCGAGACGTGGCGCGAGTCCGGCTGTCGGCTGCCCGAGTGCCTCGGCGAAACCGCCGGTCATCATGACCAGCACGTCGGTCGGCCGCCAGGTGGTCCGGCAGATGCGCAGCTGTTCGTCCCCGGCCTGGTCGGGGATCGCCGCCGGTGCGGTCTCCACCGATGTGTCCCGGATGCCCAGTGGCGCACGCCAACCACCCTGGGCCAGGCGTAGCACGGTGCTGTCGCCGAGTACGGCCATGTCCACCCGGTCGTCCTCCAGGGGATCCGCGGCGGTAACCAATATCGCCAAGCGAGTGGCGGGTTCGGAGCGGCCCAACTCGTGTGCCCGGTCGGCGGTGGCGGCCAGGCGCGCGCGCAGGTCCTCCTCGACCTCGGTCTGCACGCCGGCCCAGTCCCAGTTCTCGTGCCGCTCGCGCGAGACCATCCGGGCCACCGTGCGATAGGCGCTGCGGACCGCGATCTGCGCGGCGAGTTCGGACGCGTGTGCGTTGTCGACGCCGTCGCAGACGATCGCGATCGTCCAGCGGGCGCTCGGATCGGGGCCGACCGCGAAGCAGTTCTGCCGAGGCAGGCCCTGCTGCTGGTGCAGTTCGCCCCGCACGCCGGCGGCGCGTACGTTCAGCCGGCCCAATCGGCCGCCGTCGACGACCATGCCGCCGCCGTCGGCGAGCGCGGGTGGTGGCAACATGCGCAACATCCTTCGAGGTACTTCGTCCACCGGGTGGTCCGCCGCCTCCGAGCGGTCCGAGCGGTAGGGCTCCCGAGGCTCGGCCGTTACGGGGACGAACGAGGTGCCCGGGTCGTCGCCGTCGGCCGCCGGGTCGGGGCCGTGATCGCGGCGTCGGTTCTCGGCCTCGTCGTCGAGCCCGGACGCCGATTCGAGGGCCACCGAGCGATCGGACTCCGCCGCGGGCGCGGGCCTACGGCCGGGAATCGGTGGGTAGTTCGGGCGGCGTTCGGCCGCCGGGCTCGGTCCGGGGTCGAGCGGATCGACCGGATCCATCGGATCGGCGGGTTCGATGTCGTCCTCGGGCCGCCACCTCGGCGTCGGGTCCTCGCGGCGTCCCGGGCGGGAGGTGCCGCGCGAGGGCGGGAGTACGCCCTGCGGGTCGCGGTGCAGGCGGTCCGGCGGCATCGTGTCGCCGGGAATGCTGTCCGACATCGGCGTGCCCGGTGACGGGGACGAGCCGAGCATGACGTCTTCCCAGTGCGAGGAGCCGGTGCGTCGCCGGGTGCGTCCCGACGGGGTGGGCGGTGCCGCGTCGTAGTCGGCGTCGTATCCGGCGTCCTGGTCGCGCCCGTAGTCGTAGACCCCGGCGTCGGCCTCGTACGGATCGCGACGTCCGAAGCCGGGTCGGCGGTCGTACGGATCCGGCTCGTCCTCCTCTGGGGGTGCGCCGAAACCGAACCAGTTCGCCACCCGGCGGGCCCGGCCGGAGCGGCGACCGCCCTGGTCCGGAGCCGGGTCGGTGAAGCCCATGGGCCCCGGGGCGACCTCGCCCTCCCGGTCGTACGCCGGGCCCGGCCGCCGGTCGTAGTCGTAGTCGGGATCCGGTCGACGGTCGTATTCGGGATCGGGACGTTCACGACCCGTCGGGCCGGGGCGTCGTGGGCCCTGTGCTCGCGGGATGGGCTCGGCCGGCGAACCATCGCCGGGGGTGTGGCGCTTGCTGGTACCGTCCGGCACGGCTTCCTCCTTCGCGTCGGGCCGGCCGGCGAGCCGGTCCCGTCGTGTCGCCGGTGGGCGTACGTCCCCCCACCCGTGCGACAGGTATCAACAGGTATAGCGTGCACGGCCCGTGCCCGGGTGCGCACGCGCGCGCGTTGGTCCCCCACTTTGCCCCAGGGCCGCCCCACTACCGTGCGGATGGCGGGCTCCTACCCGGAATCCCGGTGCTCGGTACCTATTTGACGGCGTATCAGGGAAACTCCCGAGCCCGGCGCCGACGTTCCCGACCGGACCGCCGGATGTCGGGCTTCGGCCGTATTTGTGCGATCGGGTCGCCGAAGCATCCCGGAAATACGACTGGTTGGCGAGCGGGAGGCGGTCGGTCGGGCGGAGTCGAGCGTTGACGGAGCGATCGAATCGTCTTTCCATACGGTGGCGTCTGGAGTAGACACCCGGTCGTCACTACAGTGGTGCCCGCCGCGCGGTAGCAACGACCGGTTGTTTTCCGGGTCGTTCCCGCGCGCTCAGGAACACTTCCTCCTCGGGAGCACAACCGCATGCGCATACGCACCACCCGCCTCGCGACCCTCGCCGTCACGGCGGCGCTCACGCTCGGCGGCTCCGTCGCGGTCTCCGCGTCCCCGGCCTCGGCCGCCGCGGCCGGCGGCGACGCGAACGTCTCGGCCCGCGGTGGCCTCGGGATCGTCACCAGTGCGTCGGCCGTGGCCGACTCGGCCGGCACGTACACGATCACCTGGACCGATCGTTGGCCCGGCCCGATGCGCGTCTACGCCTCCACCGACGTGGACCACTTCACCAAGCTCGTCGGCACCACCGACGGCGACACGCTGACCGTGTCCGGCCTGGACCCGGCCAAGCGCTGGTACTTCAACGTCACCCCGGCCGGCCCGTTCGTCGGCGTGGTCACCGCGCCGCGATCGCTCGGCCTGCAGAGCGCGCCGAACGCCCGCGACCTCGGCGGCTACCGCACCGAGTGGGGCCTGGCCGTCAAGTACGGGCAGGTGTTCCGCACCGACGCGCTCGGCAAGCTGACCGACGCGGACGTGGCCAGGCTCGGCGGCCTCGGCCTGGACGAGGCGGCGGACTTCCGTACCGACACCGAGATCGCCGCCAACGGCGTCGACAAGGTGCCCGCCGGCACACCGATCAAGAACCTGACGATCGCCGACGGCAACCTGACCGCCATCACCAACGCCGCGGTGGGCAGCCGGGACCCGATCAAACAGCAGGAACTGCTCGGCGACGGCAAGGCCGCCGCGGCGCTGGAGAACATCTACCGGGGCTTCGTCGACGACCCGGCCCAGCGCGCGCAGTTCACCACCGTGCTGCGGGACCTCGCGGACGGCAAGTCGGTGATCTACAACTGCACGGCGGGCAAGGACCGTACCGGCTGGATGAGCGCGATCATCCTCAAGGCGCTGGGTGTGGACGACGCCACCGTCTACGGCGACTACCTGGCCAGCAACGACAACCTGCGGACCCGCAACGAGGCCACCAAGGCCGGACTCAAGGCCGCCGGTCTGATGCAGAACCCGAGTCTGATGGATCCGCTGCTCTACGTGCAGAAGTCGTACCTGGACACGGCGTTCGCCGAGGTGCGGACGAAGTACGGCTCGTTCGACGACTACCTGCGCACCGGCCTGAATATCGACCCGCTCACCGAACTCCGGCTCCGGGCGCGGCTGCTCACCTTCTGAGCCGGCTCGCCCGACCTCGATCTGCCGCCCGGCAAGACCACTGATGATCCGTCAGGGGCCTTGCCGGGCAGCGGTCGAGGGGAGTCCGGCCCGCCCCGATCAGGCGGACAGATCGGCGCGCAGCCGGGCCAGCGCGCGGGCCAGCAGCCGCGACACGTGCATCTGCGAGATGCCGAGCCGTTCGCCGATCTGCGACTGCGTCATGTTGCCGAAGAAGCGCAGCATGATGATCTGCCGGTCGCGCGGACTCATCCGGGCCAACAACGGCCGCAGCGCCTCGCGATACTCGACGCCGTCGAGTGCCTCGTCCTCCTGGCCGAGTCGGGCGATCAGCGCGTTGTCCCGGTCGTCGTCCAGATCGTGCGCGTCCAGCGACGCGGGCGAGTAGGCGTTGGCCGCCTCCATGCCCTCCAGGATCTCCTCGACCGTCAGGTTCAGGTGCTTGGCGAGTTCGACCACGGTCGGCGCCCGGTCGTACTTGTGGTTGAACTGCTCGGTCGCCTCGGCCAGTGCCAGACGCAACTCCTGGAGCCGGCGCGGCACCCGCACGCTCCACGAGGTGTCCCGGAAGAACCGCTTGATCTCGCCGATGATGGTCGGCACGGCGTAGGTGGGGAACTCGACGCCGCGGTGCGGGTCGAAGCGGTCGATGGCCTTGATCAGCCCGATGGTGCCCACCTGGAGCACGTCCTCGTACTGGTCCGTGCGACTGCGGAAGCGGTTGGCCGCGAAGCGCACCAGTGGCAGGTTCAGCTCGACCAGGGTGCTGCGCACGTACGCGTGCTCGGGCGATCCCTCGACGACATCGGTGAGGCGGAGCAGGAGGGTTCGGGACAGCGTGCGCGTGTCCTGGGGGGTGTCGGTGCCGGAACCCCTGACCGCGCGGGCGCGGGGGACGCCGGTCCGGGGAAGGCGCGCGGGCGCGGCGCGGTCGGCGGTCGAGCCGGCTGTGCCCTCGTGGGACGCATCTCGCAGCAGCACTGGAGAGCCCACCTCCTCGTCGGTCCTGGAGCGGAACCTGGCCGCTGCCGGCCATGGTGGAACGGCAGCCGTCGTTCGGTAGCCCCTTACCGGTGCGGGTAACCGCCCCAAACCCCTTGCGACATCCCCGATTTGTCAGGTGATGCGGGTGTATCTAGCGGCATGTCGACAGTACGAAAGCCGCGAATCACCGCAAAGAAAATTCGAGGTTTTACCAGCCGTTTCGTATTACTCGCCGGTCGTACCGACTAATCGACACTCGGACCGAACAGCTGATCGCATACCTTGAGGTAGACCGCGTCGGGTCGGGGGACGAAACCGACCTCCTTGAGCGGTTGGTCCTGGTCCGCCGACTCCATCACGAACGTTCCGTGGCCGAGTATTCGCCCGCCCGGGGTGCGCCGATAGCTCATGTCGGTCACCACGGCCAGCGGCAACATGTCGACCCGCCGGGCGAGCAACCCGGTGGCCAGGACGATCCGCTTGTCGGTGACGATGAAGTAGTCGTTGCGCCAGGCGAGTACGTGACCCGCGCACCACAGCAGCAACACCGCCCCGAGCGGCCAGGCGCCGTAGTGCACGGCCAGGTTCGCGGCCGGGAAGTACCAGATCAGCAGGCCGAGGAAGGCCAGTCCGAGAGCGGTCGTGGTCAGCGGGCGCAGGATGATCGCCCAGTGCCGGCGCACCGCCACCGCGCAGGTCTCGCTGGGCAGCAGATACCTGCGGATCGTGTGTGGATCGACGGTGGAGCCGTCGCCCGGCTCCACCCTCGCCGCTCGCCGCACGCCGTCAGCCCGTGAGCCTGCGTATCTGATCGCCGCACCACCTGGCGGCGGACGACACTGCCTGGAACCACTGCGCGACCAGGTCCGAGGCCTTTTCGGGCGTGGCGATGATCGTGTAGATGACGAAAACGATCAGGAGCAGCGTCAGGAGCCGTTTGGTCTGCGCCTGCATCTCCCCGCCTCCCCGAATGAGGTATCGGGGAGAAACAATAGGGGAGAGGGAGCGACCGCGGGGGGACCGGTCACTCTCTCTCCCCTGTGGGACCCCCGCCGGAGCAAAGGTGGGTCGTACCTTCGCAGCATCGGCAAACAGTCCCGGGGTGCCTGCGGGGCTCCTGCCCAGCCCCGGGCACACTTCCAGCATGCGCCGGGGAGTGCGGCCGCGCATCCGGCGTTCGGCCTGACGAGGCGGGGCCTTGGTCCCGTAAGGGGCTTCGTTGCCCGGATCGTGACCCCGCCGGTCGGATGCGGTGGGTGAGCGCCGGTCAGCCGGCCGTGCCGTAGAGGCGGTCGCCGGCGTCGCCGAGGCCCGGGACGATGTAGCCGTGCTCGTTGAGCCGCTCGTCGATCGAGGCGGTGACCACGGTGACCTTGGCGTCGGTGTCCTTGAATGCCTCCTGCATCACCTCGACCCCCTCGGGGGCGGCGAGCAGGCAGATCGCGGTCACGTCGAGCGCGCCGCGGGCCAGGAGCAGCTTGGTGGCCGCGATCAGGGTGCCGCCGGTGGCCAGCATCGGGTCGAGCACGTAGGCCTGGCGACCGCTGAGGTCCTCGGGCATCCGGGTGGCGTAGGTCGACGGCTCGAGGGTGTCCTCGTTGCGGATCATGCCGAGGAAGCCGACCTCGGCCGTCGGGAGCAGGCGCACCATGCCGTCGAGCATGCCCAGGCCGGCGCGCAGGATCGGGACCACCAGCGGGCGCGGGTAGGACAGCTTGACGCCGGTGGTCTCGCTGACCGGCGTACTGATCGCCACCGGGTCCACCCGTACCTCGCGGGTGGCCTCGTAGGCGAGCAGCGTGACGAGTTCGTCGGCGAGCCTCCGGAACGTGGGCGAGTCCGTGCGCCGGTCGCGCAGGGTGGAGAGCTTGTGGGCCACCAGAGGATGGTCGACGACGTGAATCCGCATGTTGCGACATTAGTCGGCCGACGGGGCCGGCGACCCTGCGGGGTTGTCGGGTTCGGGACGTGTTCGGGAGCATTCGTCGGCCCGGCGCGGGAGTCGACCCGGGTGTTTGCGGGAATGTCGCGTGTTTTATGGTCGTTGCACCGATTTGTCGACCTGTATCCGGCATGGTCCGTCGGTGCGATGACTGAGCAGGCGTGTCCCGGGAACCACTGCAACGTCGGTTGCGACGGCCTTTCGAGTCCAGGGGCATGGTGATGGAGAGTCGGGAACCTCGAACGACGGCGGCCCAGCGCCGCGAGGACGAGGCGGCGCGCCGCCGTCGACGCACCCTCTTCCTGCGCGAACTGGCCGAGGCGCGCGAGTTGCGGGCCCGCATCCAGCCGCGACGCGTGCGGAACGAGCGGCTACGGCAGATGATGCGGATGCGTACGTTCCGTTACTGAAATCGGGCAGGCCGCGGTCGTCATGGCGACCTTGTTCGTCAACGTGCGCCAATTCCCGTCGTCGTGGTCCGGTATCTGCCACGATGCGAGAGACAACGCCGAAGCGAACGATCTTGGAGAGTCCCGTGGCGTACTTCGCCGCAGTGCTCGTACGTACAGACGAGCAGTGGGAGGCCCGTGAAGCCGACCTCGACGATGTCGAGGACTCGGCGGGGATGACCGCGCTGGCACGGTCGGCGGCGGTGGACGACGAACCGGTCCTGCTGTTCGTCGAACAGGAGGACACCTGGTTCGCCGTCGTCCGGGTGGACGGTGAGGAGGATCCGCGCATCTACGTCTCCGACGTGGCCGCGGTCTCCCGCAGCGCCTACGCGGACGCGTTGCTGACGGCCGACGTGCTGGACGGTCTCGAGGAGGACGACGAGGCCGTGTTGCCGCCCGGTCCGGCCGGCGACGAGACGGTGCTCGTCGACCTGGGGGTGTCGGCCCAGTTGCTCGCCGACCTCGCGGGCGAGGCGGGGTTGCCCGCCGACGCCATCGCGGTGATAGCGGAACAGCTGGGCTGCGCGGACGAGTTGGAGACGGTCCGCTGAGCACGATGCCCCCACCGGTGCCCGAGCCCCGGGTCGTGCCCGCGTTGCGCCGGTACGAACCGGCGATGCGACTGGCGCTGGCCGAGGCGGCCCTGGCCGTCGACACGGGAGACGTACCGGTGGGGTGCGTGGTGCTCGGCCCGGACGGCGCGGTGCTCGGCCGCGGTCGCAACGAACGTGAGGCGCACGGCGACCCGACGGCGCACGCGGAGATCGTCGCGCTGCGCGAGGCGGCCAAGGCGGTCGGGGAGTGGCGGCTGTCCGGCTGCACGCTGGTGGTCACCCTGGAGCCGTGCACGATGTGCGCCGGCGCCATCGTGCTGGCCCGAGTGGACCGGGTGGTCTTCGGCGCCTGGGATGCCAAGGCCGGCGCCGCGGGCTCGCTGTGGGACGTGCTGCGCGACCGCGGCCTCAACCACCGCCCGGAGGTCGTCGGTGGCGTCGCGGCGGCCGACTGCACCGCCGTCCTGCGTGACTTCTTCACGCACACCCGCACCCCGGAAACCGGTTACGAAGCACACCCCGGCATCCGGTAAGCTCTCTCTCGGTAGCGTGTCCGAGTGGCCTAAGGAGCACGCCTCGAAAGCGTGTGATGGTGCAAGCTATCCGTGGGTTCAAATCCCACCGCTACCGCTCTTGAGCAGGACAGACCCAGGGCATCTACTCACGTGAGTAGATGCCCTGAGTCGTTCCGGTCTCAGTTTTGGTCTCAGTTGACCTTTCCGGCGTCTTGCGCGTTGCCGCCGAGCGGTGCCCAAAGCAGGCCGTCCACCTGCCGGGCCGTGTCCTTCAGGATTTGCTCGACCGGGTGCTGATACCTGCGGAGCATTGCCTCGCTCGACCAGCCCATGATGGCCATCACCACACGACCGGGCACCCGAAGTAGCAGCAACACGGTGCCCGCCGTGTGCCGAGCGAGGTGCAGGGGACCGTCCCGAACGCCGGCCTCCGTCAGCAGTCGCTTCCAGTGGCTGTAGTCGGTGCGGGGGTTCGTGGCCTGCCCGGTCTCGGTCGCGAACACCCAGTCGCCCTCGTGCCATAGCTGTGCGGCAATGGCACGTTCGCGCTCCTGCTCCTCTTTGTGCTCCTTCAGGATCGCGAGCAGCGCATCCGGGATTGCGATCACTCGCCTTCCGGCGCGCGACTTCGTGCTCTTCGTCTCGGGTCGGATCGGTACTCGCTCCGGGCAGTAGCCCGCGTACTTTCGCCCGCAGGACTCCTCATCACAGCCATGCCGGTACTTCGGACGGAGCCGGTTCCGGCGTACCCGCATCAGGCCGTTGTCGAGGTCGACGTGAGCCCATTGCAGGCCGAGCGCTTCGCCCTGGCGTAGGCCCAACGCGAGTGCGATCGCCCAACGGGCGCCATTTCGTTGCTGCTTCGCGACGTAGAGGATGCGGCCGATCTCCTCGACGGAGTACGGTTCCACCTCGTTGTCTTCGTCGTCCGTGAGTCGCGGTGCGTTGGCCAGAAACGCCGGGTTGCGTGCGAGATGCCCGCGCCGGACGGCGACGTTGAGCGCGGTCCGGATGGTGCGATGAGCCTGGTGCGCGGTCGCGGGCGCGCTGCCGTTCTTCTCCATCTTGGCGTAGAAGCGTTCCAGGTGTTCCGGGGTGAGCTTGTCCAGGCGGTGCGCGCCGAGACCCGGGATCAGGTGGTGGTAGACCGCGACCCGGTACCCGGCGATTGTGTTCACCCCGACCGACGGCGCCGAGATGTGCTCGACCCAGTGCGTCAGCCAGAGCTTCACGGTCCACGGCTTCCCGGGCTTGGGCACGTTGCCCGCGTCCCGCAGGTTCTCCAGCTTGCGCACCTTGTCGATGACGACACCTTGCGTCTGCCCGCGCACGTGCCTGCGGTCGGGCGACCCGTCGTCCTTCGTACCCACGGTCACGCGACCATGCCACGTACCTTCCTTGTCCTGGTAGATGGTCGAAGCGCCATTCGGGCGCCGCTTCTTGGCAGTCATGTGTCCCCCGGTCAAGCTGCGGCCGACTGGTCGGCCTGGTTCATGAGGTCGTGGACGTAGGCAGTCAGCGCTTCGAGGGGCACGCGTCGCGAGCGGCCGATGGTCACGGACTTGAGTTCGCCGGTGCCGATGAGCCGATACACCGTCGTGCGACCGAGCTTCAGGAAGAGAGCAGCCTCTTCGACCGTGAAAACGAAGTTCTGGGGCGGGGCAGCGTGGGTGGACATGGCGGCTCCAGAGCCAAGCGGCGGGTGGGATTGGTGGGGCAGAGCCGGCGCGGTAGGTCCGCGCTCCGGCCCTGTCCTCAGAAGTGCGCTACTTCCGCTACCTCCGCTACCGCGCAGGTCAGAGCCCTGTTTTCGGTAGCGGATGAGGTAGCGGTAGCGGATACATCCGCTACCCGGGCCGGTCGGGTGGTAGCGGATGGCGGGTAGGTAGCGGATGGGTAGCGGACGAATCCGGTCCCATCCGCTACCTCGTTTCCGCTGGTCAGGCGTGGTTATGCGGGTCGGGTAGCGGAAGTAGCGGACTTTCGGGGGGTGGGGGGCAGTAGCGCGTCCACGCGTCGTGGAGGTCGGCCGCGTAGTAGCCCTTGACCACGGATCCCGAAGCGGTCTTGATGTTCCGGGCGACGATCGGGGTGTTGTCGGCCGTGACGTAGTCGCGCAGCCATCGAGCCAGACCGCGTGAGTCCAACGGCTTGCCGTTGAGGTCGCCCCAGGGTGCGTCGTCCTTGGCGTTGAGCCCGGCGAGGATGGCGACGGTGGGCACGCGATCGGCACCGTTGAACACGTGGTCGCGCAGGTCGGTCAGCAGCCGGATTCCGAGGGAGCCCTTGTCGTTGGCCTTGGATGCTTCGACCAGTTCGACGCATGCCTTGCGGGCGCGTTCGGGCCAGTGACCGCCGACGGCATCGGCAACCGCGAGCAGGGGTTCCCACACGTCGGCGGGCCGGTCGGTCACCCCGTCCGGCAGCGCCGGCCACGCCCCGGAGACCTGTTCGCGCACGGTGTCCGCCCACTTGGCGAGCCGGTCGCGCAGTGCGTTGCCCTCGGGCGTGTGGATGCGTGCCCGGAACGGGGTGACGTGCTCGTTCGGTGCGCGGCGGCGCATGCGCACGATGACCGAGCGAGTCAGGATCGTGTCCGGCAGGGAGCCGAGCCCGGCGACGGCGACCGCGCAGTACGAGGGGAACGCGACCACGGTCTGATTCGACCCGTCGCCCACGCACCGGTAGGTGACGCCGGAGCGTCGGTGTCCGGCGTTGATCCAGCCGCGTAGTTCCTCGTTGTCCCCGGCTTTGGGGCCGAACACGGTGTCGATCTCGTCGAACAGGATGGTCGGCTTGCTCTCCCCGGCCGATACGGCGCGGAAGAGCGCTGCGGCGGACGCGTTGACGGCGGGCATCGGGCTGGGCACGAGCGTTTCCACGATCTCCAGAGCGCGGGTCTTCCCGCTGCCCGGTTCGGGAGAGAGGAACGCGATGCGCGGCGTGGAGTCGAAGCACTCCAGCAGGTGCGCGTGAGCGTCCCACAACGCTACGGCGACGAACGCCGCTTCGACCGGGAACACGTTGAACCGCCGGTGGAACGCCTCGACTTCGTCCAGCAACGCCGCTCCCTCGCCTCCCGGTTCGGGAACGGACGGGTTGCTCTTAAGGGGGGTGGTCTGGAGGCTCATGCGGCCCTCGTGACGTTGTGGGCGATCGACCAGTTCAGTGCGCTGGTGATGGCAGGGACGCTCTCTCGCTCGGTCAGGCCGGCCCCCGATGCCCCCGCCTTAAGAGCGTCTTCGACCTCACCGCGCGGCAGGTCGCCGGACGCCACGAACCGGCCGAGCGCCCGCGCGGCCCGTACGAGCGTCGCGTTGCGCAGGCCTTCGGGTGCGTTCGCGACGTTCGCGCTCTCGTTGCGCAATGCGGCAGCGGCGTACCCGGACGCGTTGCGGGCGAGCGGGATCGCCGCCGGCCCGCGCGCGATCGGCGCGGGCCGCAGGCGTTCGAGCAGCCACGACGGGAGCGGCGCGGGTGGGGTGTCGTTGAGGATGCGGTACGAGGCGGCGCCGGTGATGCTTCCGGGGGCGACGACGTAACCACCGTGCGCGCGGGTGTCGATCTTCCACCCGAGTTTGCCGGTGCTGTTGCGCAGCTCGATTCCGTCGGGTGCGAGGAAGTACAGGTGTTGGCCGCTGCTCGCGGTGGCGACGGTGAACGTGTCGCTGGGGTAGGACTGTTCGGCCTTGGCGGCGAGCAGGTAGAGCACGTCGAAACCGTCGGCGGCTTCCTGCTCGGCCCACTCGGCGGGTGGGGTGTCGGTGTCGGACTTGGGCTTGTCGAGGTCGACCACGACCAGCCCGGACGGGCCGGTGGCGATTCCGACGTTGTACCGGCCGTGGTCCCAGCAGCGTGCGATGCGGTCCGGGTCGGTGGTCGCCCGGTGTTCCCAGTCGCGCACCATGGGCGGCTTCTTGCTGCCGGGCGTGATGGGGAAGACGCTCCAACCGCGCGTGGCGAGCATGAGCGCGGTGGCCTTCAGCGGGTTGTCGACGGGCGCGGACGGCCGCGCTTCCCGCCGGGCCGGGCCGGAGTCGGGTGCGTGGGTGGGGCAGAAGTAGCCGTGCATGTAGCGGCGTACTCCCTCGGTCGCCGGGCACGGGTCGGCCTTCCAACGCGAGCACACCGCAGCGGGCTTGCTCGGTGGGCGGGGAAGGGGACGGTTCGAGTGGGCATGGGTCATGCTGGGTGTCTCCTACTTCCTGTTGGGTGTGGGAGCCCGGGGCGACCGGCGACTTGCCGGAAGGCGGTCGCCCCGGGGCGGGGCTAGAACGGCGGTTCGGTGCTGTACGTCCACTTCGGGCGACGGCCGTAGCGGATGCGGATGCGCGGGCCGTCGTTGCACGGGCACGCGACCATGTCGGGTTCTTCGGGGTGGGCTGCGCTGCCTTCCCACCACCCGCCCTCGCCGAAGCAGTCGGTGCAGCGCGGGTTGGCGCCGCGTTCGATATGGACGGCGCGGTGGGCGCGGTAGATGAACCAGCGGCGGATGCGCATGCGGTGTGGTCTCCGTTCAGCCGATGGCGGAGGCGAACGCGTCGACGGCGCCCGCGACGAACGTTCCGGTGGAGTTGCTGAGCGAGGCGGCGAACGCGGTCCCGGAGAGGTTGATTCCGGCGACGAACAGGCAGAACCCGGCGAGCTTCGGGGCCTTGTTGTTGGCGAGCAGGCCGAAGGCGGCGAGCAGGAGAATCAGGGGCAGGCCGATGGTGACGGTGGACCCACCGGCGGCGAGGGTGGTCATGTCGGTCTCCTGGCGGGTGGTCGGAGCGCGGTTCAGCGGGTGCCGTCGGCGCGGAGCCGACGTGCGTGGTTGTGGATGCGGCGACCGATCCGCAGCCGGGCGCCGGTGCCCTTGCAGCGACGGCAGGGCTTGCGGATCCGCCGCTTCGGCTTGGCGGCCGGTGCGGTGCGGGCGCGGTGCTTGTCCCACCACGAGATGTGGTTGCCGGTGCCCTCGCAGCGTCGGCACGGGCCGAACGGCGAGACGAAGCACAACAGGCTGTAACCGAGAGCGAAGGCGGCGATGGCCGCCGCGACGAGCATCGTGAGGGTCACGAAGTGCCTCCCAGAGGGGTTTTCGCTGGTTCCGGGCATGGCGGTGCTAGGGACTAGTGCTCTGGTCAGTGCGGGGATGGATCGCTAGCGGGGTCGCTAGGTCTAGCAGGCGCGCCCGCTAGACCTAGCGACGAATCCGGGTCAGTCCCCGGCGCGATTTCCGTCACGCTTCGTGACAGCGGCGGCGATGTCGTCCCGGGTGATGCCGCGCCGGTTCGCGCCCTTGGCGCCCTCGGTCGTGGTGCCCCAGACCTGACCGGTGGCGACGCCGAACGGCTTGAGCGCGGTGGTCAGTTGCGCGGGCTTGGACTTGACGTCGAGCGTGGCCCACGGACCGTAGACGTCCGGCCGCAACTCGGCGAGCCGGTCGACCACCACGTCGTTCCACACCTTCGACTCGTTCGGTCCGACGACCGCGAGGATGTCGCCGAGCAGGTCGTGAGCCGGTACGCGTTCGGAGTCGCCGGTCTCTCCGATGGCGTACCCGGCGAGGGTTCCGGCGGTGATGCGTGCGGCGCGGGCGCGTTCGCAGATCAGCTCTGCAGCCGGTCCGTCGATGTAGCAGGAGCGCGTGATCTGGGCCTCGGTGGCGTGGCCCACGAGGTAGCCGATGCCCTTGTCGTTCGCGGTGAACGTCGTCGCGCGCAGGCCGTTCTTGTAGGCCGACGTTCCCAACACCATGTCGTTCTCGGTCTGGCCCATGACCCGCAGGCAGAACCGGATGCCGACGTTCGCGGACACCCCGGTGGGGAGCGAGTCCTTGTCCGGGCGCTGGGTGGCGAGCACGAGCATGACGCCGAGCGCGGGTCCGCGCTTGATGATCGCCACGGACAGGGTCTCGGCTTCCGCGCCGAACTTCGGGTGGGAGAACAGCTCTTGGCATTCGTCGATCGCGAACACCAGCGGATGGAGCTTGAGGGACTTCCGCGCGGACAGCTCCGGGGTGACCTTGTTCTCGGGGCAGACGTCCTTGGGAATGCCCCGGATCACCTTCGCCCGGCGCTCAAGCTCCTTGTACACGTACCGCAGGTTCTCCACGCACCGTTCAAGGGTCTCGTCGTCCGGACCGGACCCGTAGGTCTGGGCGACCTTTTCCAGCGCGGACAGGTCGCCGGTGCCCTTGAGTTCCCACACGTGCAGCTCGGCGAGCACGTCCAACGCGGCGGCGAGCAGCACCACCCGCAGCGCGAACGTCTTCCCGAACCGGGGCATGGCGCCGATGAGCAGGTTGGCGAACATCAGTGTGAACGCGATGGTGCGTCCGCGTTGGTCCGCGCCGAACGGGATCGGCTTGAACAACGAGGTCGCGCCCGATGCGGCGAGCGGCCACACGGCGGGCGTGGCCTGCGACATGTCCTGGTCGCCGACCCACAGCACGAGGCGTCCGGCGTGCTGGTCGTGCGCGGGTTCGGGCCACACGCAGCCCATCGGGCGGCGCAGGCCGGACGCGAGGCGGTCGCGGCGCTCGATGATGTCGACGGCGGTCACGCCGTACGGCAGGTCGATGTCCGCGCGCCACCCAGGCCCGTCACGGGTGATCGGGGCGACGAACGCACGCGGCCCCCAGCCCTTGGCCACGGCCTTGTTGATCTCGGCGATGCCGAGCGCGCCGAGTGCCCGCAGGACCATGCCGCTCGACAGCTTCTCGGCCTGCGGCTTGACCACCGCCGGGCCGATCACCGGCCGATCATCCGGCGCGCCCGCCCACCCGAGACCGGCGATCACACCTATGAGCGTGACGACGATTGCCCAGGTCGGCCCGGCGAGTAGCAACGCGGTGAGCAGCAGCCCGGCGGCGAGGACAGCCGCGGTAAGGATGGTCCCGCGCAACTTCACTTTTCCGTCGCGGTGCTTGGCGAGCTTGAGGTATTCGCTCGCGTCGGCCTTGCGGACTGCTTCGGCGCGGACCGGGCGCCCGTCGGCGTCGGAGACCCAACGCAGCGCACCACCCACCAGCCGGGCCGCGCCGAGCGGGGAGCGCAGCGCGAGCGTCCCGGCGTACACCGGGGTGCGCACCGCGTGGAACGCGAACACGTGCTTGTAGTGGTCGAGCACCCACCGCGTCTGCTCGCGCAAGGCGTCGCGCGAGCGCAGCCACTCGGGGAGAACGTCCCGGCGCTGTTCGCCACGGACCGATTCGCTCCACGTGGGCTGCGACCGGTCCGGCGGGTCGACGGGCACCGGGTCGCCGGTGTCGTGCTCGGCGTCGTCGGCGTCGGTGGGGTCGTGGTGGATCTCGGCGTCGGGGTCGACGGCGATCTCACGCGGGAACGGGATCACCTCGCCGCCGGGCGGGGTGTCGTCGTCGCGGTCGGGTTCGTGGTCCTCGAAGTCGGGACCGTCGAAGGTGTCGTGCGTCATGCTGAACCTCTCCTCTTAAGAGTGGAGAGCGGGCACCGGCGAAAGCTGCCAGGCGAGAGCCGGTGCCCGCACGATCAAGCGGTGGCGCTGTACTCGAAGCCGTCCGCGCACGGCACGCACGCGCCGAGCCGGACGGAGATCACATAGGTCTGCTCGATGCGGCAGTGGGGGCAGGTGCGGCGGGCGCGCATCGCGGCGGCGAGCGCCCGGTAACGACCGACGGTCATCGGCCGCACGGGGCGCGCGCGGTCGACGCGATACAGGTACGCCACCCGCAGACCACGCGCCCGGGACTGCCACATCAGTTGCGCGGCCAGCTCCTGACCGCCGGGCCGAAGCCCTTCGGCGCGGAGCTGTCGGCGGGTCATCAGCCCGTCGGGTGCGGCCCGCCACGGGTAGGTGGGTGTGCCGTAGCGGGCGCCGGTCGGATCCCAGAAGCGTGCGCGGAACCGGGCCATCAGCTTTCGGCCGCAGCGTCGGGGTCGACCACCAAGTGAAGCCCGGCAGCGGTGCGCTCGGCGAGCAGCGCATCCCGCAACGTCCGACCGTTTGCCGACGACGTGCGCACCGCCTTGCGGACCGCCTCACCGGTCAGTCGGTCGACCGGCCACCCGGCGGTCAACCTACGTGCCTCAGCGAGCAGTTCATCAGTCGAGCGCGTTCGCCCCGTCGCCTTCGCCGCCGTCGGGACCTTGCCGGTCGACCTGCGCGGACGCGCACCGGTCGACCGACTCGCACCCGATTCGGCCTTGTCGTTTTGTGATGAAATATGCTGATCAGGGGTCGACTGCTCCGCGTGAGTCGGGGCAGTCGAGCGGACCTTGCCGAGCAGTTCGGCGACCGGCCGCGCGGAGTCGAACGCGAGGATGAGCGCGTCCCGGACGGCCTCATCGGAGTCGAGCACGGACCCACCCGGGGCGACGTCCGCGAGCGTCGCGGTCGGCGTCTGGACCACTGAAAGCGCAACCGGCTCGGCCGTCGACTCGGGTGCCTTGGCGAGCAGTTCGCGCACCCGCTTGGCGGCCTTGTGGTGACGCTTGAGCGTCCGGCGGGTCACCCCGGGGTCGGCACCGTGGATCGCTCGCCACGCGATGATCCACGCCGCATCCTCCGTCAGACCGGGCACGGAGGCGAGCAGGCCGCGCATGCGCCGACTCACCCGGCGGAACCGAGCCGAGCGGTACAGCTCGGCCCGCAGTTGCGCGCCGGTCTTCCCGCTCGTGTGCTCGGTCCGACTGTGCGCGTAGGACTCCCACAGCAGCACGCCGAGCATCGACGCGATCCCCAGCACGATGGCGAGCGGCACGCTCCGGTGGATCGTGTGGGCGACGTTCAGTACTGCGGCGGCGAGCGCCGAACCCCATGTGATCACCCGGTACAGCCCGGCGGGGCGACCGTCCTCGATCGCCCGGGAGGCCATCGCCGCCCCGGCCCACGCGGCACCCTCGGACATCGACGTGACCAGCACGGCAAGCGCGGGATTCATCCCGAGCGCGAGATAGAACGACATCTGGGCGGGCCACGCCGTGCCCACCGACGCGACCATGATGGCGGTCACCATCACGAAGTCGCGCCGAGCAAGCACCGCCTCGAACCGCTTGCGCCACCTGCGGTTGCGCTCCGCACGGGCGGACGCCTTGTCCTGCTCGGCGCCCGCACGCTCGGCCCGCTCGGCGTCGCGCTGAACGGCGGCGATCCGCGCGGCGGCTTCGGCCTGGGCAAGAGCGGATTCGGCTTGCTTGGCCTGCGCGGCGGCCTGCGCTTCGGCGACCTTGGCCTTGTCGAGCTGTCGGCCAGCCCGCGTCGAATAGACGGTGTCGGTCATGCTGCCCACCGCCTCGCCACGAAACGGCGCGGCAGGATGCAGACGGTCGCCGACTCGCTGAGCAGCTGCTCGGCGTAGGCGGCCAACTCGGGGTCCTCACGCCGCAACGCGGTCAGGATGTCGTGCGCGGCATCGACGCGAGCGGCCCGGTCTTCGGCGGACTCCCCGTCCACACCCATGAACAGTTCCGGTTCGACGCCAAGCGCCAACTCGGTGAACTCGAAGCTCGTCACGGCCAGACGGCCGTTCACAATGGTTCTCACGGTCGTACTCCCCACATCGGAGTTGCGACCCACGGGGCGCCCGCCTTCCGCCAAGTCGTCGGGCGCCCCGGCACACATCGGTGTGCCTCGTCTTCGGAGACGAGTGGCCGTGGCCCCCGACGCACGCGTGATGCCGCGCGCCGAGGACCAAAAGCACTCGTTTCGATCTCGTTCGTCACTCTGTTGAGTTCTCAAGGACCGAGCTGTCCCGGCGCTTACGGGCGTACGGCCGAAGCCGTCTTCCCTGGCAGGTCGCATGGATTTGACGTGCATAGTTCTGTGCCTCACTGCTTCACTAGTGAGGCAGTGGTGTGACAGTAGCGCCACGGAGTGCAAGACTGCAATACCTCACTAGTGAAGTCGCCTAAGATGGCGTGCATGGCCATTGATCCGACTGACCCGCGCTCTCCGTCGCGGCAGATTGCTGACGAGCTCAGGGAAGAGATCACGAGCGGGCGCTTGGCGCCCGGTGACGCGCTTCCTTCGGAAAAGATGCTGGTAGGACGCTTCGGGACGGCACCGGCCACGGCTCGTCAGGCCGTGCGGCTCCTGAAGGAAGAGGGCCTAGTGGTCGCCGAGAGGGGGAAGGGCGTCTATGTAAAGCGGCAGCCGCCCACCATCCGGCTCGGGTCTCACCGCTTCTCGCGCCAGACCCGCGCCGAGGGCAAGTCGGCCTTCGAGGCCGAGATCGAGCGGCAGGGTCTGAAGTGGGGGCAAGAGGTTCTTGAGCTTGCCGACGTGCTGGCACCCGAGTGGGTCGCCGAGTGGCTTGGCGTGGATCCGGGCGCCACCGTCTTCGTGCGCCGACGTCGCAATTGGGTAGGCGACACGCCGACCCAGCTTGCCGACAGCTACTACCGTCTCGACACCGTTGAGGACACGGCGATCCGGACGCCGGACACCGGGCCGGGCGGAAGCTATGCCCGGCTGGAAGAGAAGGGGCTCACCCTTGAGCGCTTCCGGGAAGAGATCCGAATCCGGATGCCGACGCCGACCGAGGTGCAGGGGCTGCGGCTCACTCCCGGGACGCCCGTCGCCGAGCTGCGGCGCATCGCCTTCGGGGCGAGCGGACCGCTCGAAGTGCTTGAGTCCGTGGTCTCCGGAGACAGCCACGTGTTCTGCTACGAATTCGCCGCACCCGAGTAGACGGGAAGAACCTTGCAGGTCAGCCACATCAGTGAGCCGTCCCCCGGCGGCATCAATGACGACTACGTCGTGGCCAGCGAACGATTCGTCATCGTGCTCGACGGCGCGACCGCGAACGGCCTGGACACCGGTTGCATCCACGACGTCCCGTGGGTGGTGAGCCGGCTAGCCGCACAACTCTCGGCCCGGCTCATCACGGACGACGGCGCACCGCTCAGCGAGATCCTTGCCGACGGCATCGCCGCCGTCTGCGACCTTCACGCCGATATGTGCGACCTGTCCAACCCGAACAGCCCGTCCACCACCGTCGCCCTGATCCGCAGTCGTGGCGGCCTGGTCGACTATCTCGTGCTCTGTGACTCCCCGATCGTGATCGAGACGACGTCCGGCGATGTCCACCCGATCAACGACGACGCAACCGCCCATCTCCCGGGGTACACGCGCGAAATCCTCCAAGAGGTCCGGAACCAGCCGGGCGGCTTTTGGGTCGCGAGCACAAAGCCGGAAGCGGCCAAGCACGCGGTTACAGGTTCCTTTCCCACGCCAGACGTACACCGTGTCGCGCTCATGACAGACGGGCTGTCGCGCCTTGTCGAGCGGTACGAATGGGGGTGGAGCCAGCTCCTAGACGAACTGGAGACGGCCGGGCCTTCCGCCGTTGTTACAGCCGTCCGGGAAGCTGAGCAGCAGACGCCAGCGGGAAAGTTCAGGGGCAAGGCCCACGACGACGCGACCGTCGCATATTGCACGCATTTCGGAGCTTAGGGCTATGACGACTCCCGCACAGCATTCAGTGAGCGTGGCTGGCGTCATTGTCGATGACGTCGGGCGCTGCCTACTCACGAAGCGTCGAGACAATGGCGAATGGCAGGCGCCCGGTGGGGTTCTTGAGCTGCACGAGACCATTGCCGAAGGTCTTGTGCGTGAAATGTGGGAGGAAACAGGTCTGGAAGTCGAGCCGCTCGCTCTCACCGGCGTCTACAAGAACATGACGCTGGGAGTGGTGGCTCTGGTCTTCCGCTGCCGAAACGTTGGTGGCACCCTCGCCCTGAACGACGAAGTGACTGACTTCCGATGGGCCCACCGTGCGGAACTGCATGAATTCGTGTCCGAAACGTTTGTCATTAGATTGACGGATGCGCTTACGGAGGGGAATGCGCCGATGATCCGTGCTCATGACGGAAAACGGTTAATTTGATTCATTGGCGGACGGTCGACATTAGCGACGCCGGTATGAGATCTGTCTGTGTCCTACTGGATTTCTGCCATTGCGATCATCAAAAAAGGTTGTACGGATGCCCAGTCCGTTATCCTGGCACATACGTAGTAAGTTCCTTCGGCTGGAACCTTCACCGGTGTTTGCGCCCCTTGGTGAACCAAGGCGAGCGCAGGTAAAGTCTCCAATTCAATCCAGTCGGGTAGCGGACTGTCTGAGAACTGCTCGGGTAGAAGTGACGCTGTGAGAGTGGCGCTGAGTGGATTGTATGAAATATTGCAAGAGCCGCGCCCTTTCTCGAATCCGAAGTCAAATTCACTGACAGGGGCTAGCAGGCCGGATGTCCCCTTGAGAAACCACCACATGACCTCGCGGTAGTCATCGCACTCATCAACGGTTGGTGGTGGTGCGCCATCATGCTCAACCGAATTTCGCAGACGTCGCAGACGTCGCAAGGTTCGTTGTTTGATAAACCCCCAGCTTTCTAGTAATGCCAGCCATCCATGACTCTTTGCGGTCGGGTGCTGGGCGAATCCGTAGATTGAATCCAAGTGCCCAAGGCGCGTATCCATGGCCCGCTTGAGGGCTAGTACTGCATCAATCCGGTCATACTCGTTCTGATGGTTATCAAGACGGTACTCTGCGTGCTCGAATGATTTATCGGAACGCGCAATTAACTCCAGGTCGGTAGCGCCAGTCCCCAGTCGACTAAGTCCATCGACGAAAACTTCGCTCAAATCGTTGTCGAGCCACCATTTGTTAGCTTTCTTTGTCACCCCGCAAGGATAGCTGGGGGCCTGAGGGGCGCGTCGGGTATTTAGAAGTGGTCTCATTTGGCGTATCGCCGGTAGCAGATGAGTGCGGAGGCGATGCTGACGAACGCACCGAAGTGAGAGGCCTTGACCTCGTATC
>NZ_JBMHHY010000057.1:0-21963 GCF_049739465.1 Embleya sp. AB8 | reverse complement strand
TGTTGCCCGTCCACTACGTGGCCGTCACTGCCCGGGACGGCTTCCCCGATTCGCGGTCGGGGGCGGTCGGCCGCTTGGGCGTCGGGGTGTTGGGCCGGTGCGCGGTGGCCCCGGGTCCGTTCGGCGGGGCCGACTCGTGGCGGCTGTCACCGCCTCGTCGTTGCACGTCCCCTCCGGGGCCGGGGTCTTTGCTTAGTGCTCCGCATCCGTTGTTGCCCGTCCACTACGTGGCCGTCACCACCCGGGACGGCTTCCCTGGCTCGTGGTCGGGGGCGGTCGGCCGCTTGGCGGCCTCGGCGGCCGGTGGCCATGCCGCGTCTCGCAGCCCATCCCGGCTCCCGCTCTCTCCTCAGGACCGAGACCGGATCCCGACGAGACTCCCAAGGCTTGAGACGAAGCGTGACCTGCGCTTTTACCCGGCACCCGCATCTGCGCAGGCCGGCGAGCGCGGGTTTCGTGCTCCCCGGGCCGAAACCGAGGCACGACAAGACAAAAAGGGCCGCACGCCACCGGAGAACCCAGCGCCTCACACACCCCGCAGGCACAACCCGAGCCAACAAACCCACACCCCGAACGGAAACCGACCAACTCGCACGAGGCCGGACCGCCTGCGCAGCGGCCGAACACCACGACGCCCCACGCACAACCGCCCCCGACCACGAGCCAGGGAAGCCGACCAGGGTGGTAACGGCCACGTAGTGGACGGGCAACAACGGATGCGAAGCACCAAGCAAAAACCCCGGCCCCGGAGGGGACGTGCAACGACGAGGCGGCGGCTACCTGCCACGAGTCGGCCCCGCCGAACGGACCCAGGGCCACCGCGCCAGCAGCCCAACACCCCGACGCCCAAGCGGCCAACCGACCCCGACCACGAGCCAGCGAAGCCGACCAGGGCAGTAACGGCCACGTAGTGGACGGGCAACAACGGATGCGAAGCACCAAGCAAAAACCCCGGCCCCGGAGGGGACGTGCAACGACGAGGCGGTGGCAGCCGTCACGAGTCGGCCCCGCCGAACGGACCCAGCGCCACCACGCCAGCAGCCCAACACCACGACGCCAAGCGGCCAACCGCCCCCGACCACGAGCCAGCAAAGCCGTCCAGGGCAGTGACGGCCACGTAGTGGACGGGCAACAACGGATGCGAAGCACCAAGCAAAGACCCCGGCCCCGGAGGGGACGAGCAACGACGACACGGCGGCCACCCCCACGACCCCGCCCCGCCGAACCGGCCCAGGGCAACCACGCAGCGGCCGAACCAAACGATGCCAAGCGGCCGACCGCCCCCGCCACGAACCAGCCAAGCCGACCAGGGCAGCAACGGCCGCGAAGCGCCGAACGAACCAAACCCCCGCCCCGGCCCGCCCCGCCCCGCCTACGCGCCGAACATGTCTCGGCAGGCGTCCAAGCCCTCGACCTTGGCCTCGATCGTGCGGTGTTGGTGCCATGCCTCTCGGGTCAGGCGTAGGCGGGTGACCTCCCTCGGCCCACCGTCCTCGCCGGCCTCGATTTCCAGGCCGTCGTCGGCGTAGCCCAGGCGGCGCGAGACGCCCAGTGAGGGGGCGTTGTCGGGTAGCGCCGCCGAGACGGCCCACCTGGCGCCCAATCCCGCGAAGGCCAACTCCAGCCAACCCGCGCGCATTTCCGTGCCGAGGCCCTGGCCCTGGTGGGCCAGGCCCAGCCAGGAGCCCGACATCACCTCCCGCCGGTGGGCGAAATCCTTGGCGGCGCCGTCCTGGACGCCGATGACGCGGCCCTCGTGGACCACCGCGAGCAGCAGATACCAGTCCTCCGGAGCCCAGTTGGCCCACGTACTCCAGTAGTACTTGAGCGCGTTCCGGGCCTTGGCCGGCTGTTCCTCGCGCGTCCACGGTTTGCTGAACGGCATGTAGTCGGGGGCGTGGATGCCCAGTTCGGCCAGTTCCACCAGCGCCACCAGGTCGTCCTGGGTCGCCGGGCGCAGTTCCAGCCTGGGCGTGGTCACTCGGAGGCCGAATACCGGCCAATGATCGGTGAGCATGGTCGATTGTGAGCCACACCCGATGGCCGCTGCCGGCGGATTTTCACGACCCCGGCGTCGGCGCCAGCCCATGCAGGAGCAAATCCGCGAACGCCTCCCCCACCTCCCTCGGCGACATCGGCCCCGCCGGCTGGTACCAGCTGTTCAGGTGGTGCACTCCGCCGAAGAAGTTGTGCGTGGCGATGTCGGCCGACACGTCCGCCCGCAACCCGCCCTCCCGCTGGCCCTGTTCGATCAGTGAGCGGAAGCGCTCGTGGTAGCGGCGGCGCTCGGCGCGGATCTCCGCCCGCTTGTCCGGCGCGAGCAGATGCATCGAGCGGAAGTAGACCACCGCGTCGTCGATGTTGCCCAGCGTGGTGACCACGACGTCGGCGGCGGCCTCGCGCAGTCGGTCCAGGACCGGCTCGGCGCCGTCCGCGATCGTGTTCAGCCGCTCGGTCTGCATCGCCAGCATCCGGTGGTAGATCTCGACGAGCAGATCGTCCTTGGACGCGTAGTAGTGGTACATCGCGCCCTTGGTCACCCCCGCCGCCGCCACGATCTCCTGGACCGAGGTGCTCTCGAAGCCCCGCTCGGCGAACATCCGCGACGCGATCCGCAACAACCGCTGCGGCAACGGCGCCCCGTCACCATCCGACTCCACCGGCGCCGCGTGTGTGCGTCCTCTTGCCGCCATGATGTTCAACCTTTCGCGGGAGCGTTCGACGCTACCCTAGCCAAGATACCGACCGGTCGGTACCGTAAATTGCGCACGTCACGACTCTCGCACCCTAAGGACCCACGGAGAGGTACGCGCCGGTGGACTTCAGCTACGACGCCCGGACCGAGGAACTGCGCGAGCGGCTGCTCGCGTTCATGACCGAACACGTGTACCCCGCCGAAGCCGTGTTCACCGAGCAGGTGGCCGACCCGGCCGCCGATCCGTGGGGCCGCCCGCCGGTCGTCGACGACCTCAAGGCCGAGGCGCGCAAGCGCGGCCTGTGGAACCTGTTCCTGCCCGGCGCCGAGGGCGCGGGCCTGACCAACCTGCAATACGCGCCGCTGGCCGAGATCGCCGGCCGCAGTCCGCACCTGGCCCCCGAGGCGCTCAACTGCGCCGCGCCGGACACCGGCAACATGGAACTGCTGCACGACTTCGGTACGCCCGAGCAGCAGGCCCGCTGGCTGGCCCCGCTCCTCGACGGCACGATCCGCTCGGCGTTCTGTATGACCGAGCCCGACGTCGCCTCCTCCGACGCCACGAACATCACCACGAGCATCGTCCGCGACGGCGCCGACTACGTGATCAACGGTCGCAAGTGGTGGTCCTCCGGAGCGATGGCGCCGAGCTGCGAAATCCTGGTCGTGATGGGCAAGACCGACCCGGACGCGCCGCGCCACCGCCGGCAGAGCATGATCCTGGTCCCGCGCGACACCCCCGGCGTCGACATCCGGCGCGGGATGCACGTCTTCGGCTACACCGACGGACCGCACGGCGGCCATGCCGAGGTGGTCTTCGACAACGTCTGCGTGCCCGTCGCCAACCTGGTCGGCAACGCCGGCGACGGCTTCGCGATCGCCCAGGCCCGGCTCGGCCCCGGCCGGATCCACCACTGCATGCGGCTGATCGGGATGGCCGAGCGCGGCCTGGAACTGATGTGCCGGCGCGTCCTCGCCCGCGAGGCCTTCGGCGGACCGCTGGCCGAGCAGGGCGTCATCCAGGAGTGGATCGCCGAATCCCGGGTGCGCATCGAGCAGTTGCGCCTGCTCGTCCTCAAGACCGCGTGGCTGATGGACACCGTCGGCAACCGCGGCGCGCATCGCGAGATCCAGTCGATCAAGATCGCGACCCCGCTCACCGTCGAGTGGATCCTGGACAAGGCCATCCAGGCGCACGGCGCGGGCGGCCTGTCCCAGGACTTCGTTCTCGCCTCGCTGTGGACGCACGCCCGGACGTTGCGCCTGGCGGACGGCCCCGACGAGGTACACCGCCGTTCGCTCGCCCACCGCGAGCTCAAGCCCTACCGAGAGGCAGCCGCCCAGTGAGCCCAGTGAGCGACTCGTCCCGTCCCGTAGCCATCGTCACCGGCGCCAGCCGAGGCATCGGGCTCGGCATCGCCCAGGCCCTGGTCGCCCGCGGCGACCGGGTCTGCGTAACCGCGCGCGGCGCCGACACCCTGGCCGAGGTGGTCGCCGCGCTCGGCGGCCCCGAGCATGCCATCGGCGTCGCGGGCAAGGCACACGACCCGGCCCATCAGGACGCCGCGATCAGCGCCACCATGGAGGCGTTCGGCCGGATCGACATGCTGGTCAACAACGCCGGGATCAACCCGGTGTACGGCCCGCTGGTGGAACTCGACCTGGACGCCGGGCGCAAGATCCTCGAGGTCAACCTGATCGCGGCGCTCGCCTGGACCCAGCGGGTTTACAAGGCCTGGCTCGGGGAGCACGGCGGCGCGATCGTCAACGTGTCCTCGATCGCCGGCGAACGACCGGCCCACGGGATCGGCTTCTACGGCGTCAGCAAGGCCGCGCTGACCCACCTGACCGCCCAGCTGGCCGCGGAACTCGGCCCACGAGTACGGGTGAACGCGGTCGCCCCGGCCGTGGTCAAGACCACCTTCGCGACCGCCCTGTACGAGGGCCGTGAGGCCGAGGTCGCCGCCGCCTACCCGATGGGCCGCCTGGGCGTACCGGAGGACGTGGCCGGCGCGGTCGCATTCCTGCTGTCCGAGCAGGCGAGTTGGATCACCGGCCAGACGCTGCTGATCGACGGCGGCGTGAGCCTGTCCGGCGGTGTCGGATGACCACCCCCGCCGGCGCCAATGTGCTGATCACCGGGTCCGGCGCGGGCATCGGCGCCGCGCTGGCCCGCCGATTCGCCGCCGAGGGCGCCCGCGTCGTGGTCAACGACCTGAACGCGGACGCCGCGCACGCCGTCGCGGCCGAGTTCGGCGGCATCGCGCTGCCCGGCGACGCGGCCGGCGAGGAGGGCGTCGCGGCGCTGATCGCCGGTGCCCGAACCGCCCTCGGCGGCGAGATCGACGTCTACTGCGCCAACGCGGGCATCGCCGAGGGCCTGGGCCTGGACGCCTCTGAGCAGACCTGGGATCGCTCGTGGGACGTCAACGTGATGGCCCACGTCCGCGCCGCGCGCCTGCTCACCCCGGCCTGGCTGGCGCGCGGGCGCGGCCATCTGGTCAGCACGGTCTCCGCCGCCGGGCTGCTCACCATGTTGGACGGGACGGCCTACGCGGTCACCAAGCACGCCGCGTACGCGTTCGCCGAGTGGATGGCGATCACCTACGGCGCCAAGGGCATCACCGTGCAGGCGGTCTGCCCGCTGGGCGTGCGTACCGCCCTGCTCGACGCGTCCGGTACGGCCGCCCGGCTGATCCTGGACGACGGCGCGATCGAGCCGGAGGAGGTCGCCGACGTGGTGGTCGGCGCGGTCGCCGCCGGCGACCCGTTCCTGATCCTGCCGCACCCCGAGGTGGCCCGGATGTACGCGAACCGCGCCGCCGACCCGGACCGCTGGCTGGCCGGGATGCGCAAACTCCAGGCCCGACTGGACGCCGTCGACGAGGGCTGACCACCCTTCGGTGCGGCGCCGACGGGCCCGAACCCGTCGACGCCGCACCGATCATCGCCGCCGCAGCGCGGCCAACTGCTCGGCGAACGGCACCACTTCATCGACGACGGAGGCCGCGTTCGGCCCGGGCCCGGGATCGAGGCCGAACGGGCCCGAGGCCGCCGAACGGGATCGAGGCACCCCGGCCAATGGCCCTACCAGCTCGGCCAGTTCGCCGCCAGCTCGAGCAATCCGCGCCGCCAGCCCGTCACTTCCGTCGCTTCTCTCACCTTGATCGCTTCCGCCGCGTCCGCCGCGTCCGCCGCGTCCGTCGTTTCCAACACCGCCGGCCCCCGCCGAACCCCAGTCGTCGGTGGCCGCGAACACCGAGGTCGGCACGACCGTCGCCCGCAGGTACGCGAACAGCGGGCGCAGCGCGTGTTCCAGGGCCAGCGAGTGCCGCGCCGTACCGCCCGTCGCCGCGATCAGCACCGGCTTCCCGACCAGTGCCGTGTTGTCCAGCACATCGAAGAACGACTTGAACAACCCGCTGTACGACGCGCTGAAGATCGGCGTGACCGCGATCAGCGCGTCCGCCGAGGTGACGGTGTCGATCGCGCCGCGCAGTCCGGGCGGCGGGAAGCCGGTGACCAGGTTGTGTGCGATGTCCACCGCGACGTCGCGCAGTTCGACCACCACGACCTCGACCGGGACGTCCCGCTCGGCCAGTTGCCGCTGGCCGGCCTCGGCGAGCCGATCACCGAGCAGCCGGGTGGCCGACGGCCTGCCCAGTCCGGCCGAGACGACCACGAGCTTGAGCGGTTGTGCCATGACTGTCCTACTCCCTTCCAAATCAGGTGTGTTCGTGACGGCTCAGGACGCCTGAGCCTGAAGCACTGCATCCGCATCCGCATCCGCATGCACATCCGCACCCACGGCCGCCGCCGCCGCAGCAGCCGCCGCGTCCCGTCGGGCGACCAGCGCCGCGTGCGTCGGGCCCGCCGGCACGCCGACCTTGCGCCGTGCCGCGAACTCCTTGCGCAACACCGGGATCACCTCTTCGCCGAGCAGATCGAGCTGTTCGAGGACGGTCTTCAGCGGGAGGCCCGCGTGGTCCATCAGGAACAACTGGCGCTGGTAGTCGCCGAACGAGTCGCGGAAGGTCAGCGTCTTGTCGATGACCTCCTGCGGGCTGCCCACGGTCAGCGGCGTCTGGTCGGTGAACTCCTCCAGCGACGGGCCGTGTCCGTACACCGGCGCGTTGTCGAAGTAGGGGCGGAACTCGCGTACCGCGTCCTGCGAGTTCCGGCGCATGAACACCTGCCCGCCGACCCCGACGACGGCCTGGTCCCGGGTGCCGTGCCCGTAGTGCTCGAAGCGGTCCCGGTAGAGGTTGATCAGTCGCACGAAGTGGTCGCGCGGCCAGAAGATGTTGTTGGCGAAGAACCCGTCGCCGTAGTAGGCGGCCTGCTCGGCGATCTCGGGGCTGCGGATCGAGCCGTGCCACACGAACGGCGGGACACCGTCCAGCGGGCGCGGCGTCGAGGTGAAGCCCTGGAGTGGAGTCCGGAACCGGCCCTCCCAGTTCACCACTTCGGTACGCCAAAGCTCGTGCAGCAGCGCGTAGTTCTCGATCGCCAGCGGGATGCCCTGGCGGATGTCCTGGCCGAACCACGGGTAGACCGGCCCGGTGTTGCCGCGACCCATCATCAGATCCACCCGGCCGTCGGCCAGGTGCTGGAGCATCGCGTAGTCCTCGGCGATCTTCACCGGGTCGTTGGTGGTGATCAGCGTCGTGGAGGTGGAGAGGATGATCCGCTCGGTGCGCGCCGCGACATAGCCGAGCATCGTGGTCGGCGAGGACGGGACGAACGGCGGGTTGTGGTGCTCCCCCGTCGCGAACACGTCCAGGCCGACCTCCTCGGCCTTGAGCGCGATCGCCACCATCGCCTTGATCCGCTCGTGCTCGGTCGGTGCCCGACCGGTGGTGGGGTCGACGGTGACGTCACCGACGGTGAAGATCCCGAACTGCACGATGATCACTCTCTCAGAAGAAGTTGAACCCTCAATCAACCCATAAAAGCACGACCCCCCGCCGGCTATTCCCGAGCACCGGGGCCAAGGGCCGGGGGCGGGGGTGGGCCGGGGGGCCGGCGCCGGGCCGAAGACCAAGGCGGGCCGGGGGCCGGGGCGGAGGCGGGCCAGGGCCGGGGGGAGGTGGAGGCGGGGCCAGATGCGGGCGGGCGGCGAAGGCGGAGACGCGGAGGCGGGCCGGGGCCGGGCGGAGCCGAGGGGGCCGGGCCGAGGCAACGGGACGGAGGCGGAGGCAGGCCGAGCCGATGCAGAGGGAAGAGACGGGCCGAGGCCAGGCGCGGGGCCAAGCCGGGCAGGGGCCGGACCGGGGCCGCGGCCGGGGATCGGACCGAGGCCCCACGTCCCGCTATCCCCGCAGGATGCGCAGGCTCCGCATCGGTCACCGGCCCGCCACCGCCTCCCCGACGGCCCGAGGCGGCCGGGTCAGGCGGTGGCGGGCCCGGGCCGGGCCAGGAGCGGAGGTGGGCCGGGCCAAGCGCGGGAGCCGGGCCGGGACCAGGCCGGGGCCAGGCCGAACGGGGGCAAGGC
This sequence comes from Embleya sp. AB8, assembly GCF_049739465.1. NCBI lineage: Bacteria > Bacillati > Actinomycetota > Actinomycetes > Kitasatosporales > Streptomycetaceae > Embleya > Embleya sp. AB8. Next base: position 13,774 of record NZ_JBMHHY010000057.1, on the reverse strand, counting down.
ACGTGCCGAACCGGGGCCGGGGCCGGGGCCGGGCCGGCCGGGCCCCACCCCCGCTACTCCCGCAGGATGCGCAAGCTCACCGCCAGTTCCGTCTCGGTCACCCGGCCCGCCGCCGCCGCGTCCCCCGCGCGGATTGCCGTGACCATCGCCGCGTGTGCGTCCGCCCCCGGGTCGATCGCGGTGGTGCGCAGGCCCTTGGCGTCCATTACCGCGAGCAGATCGAGCAGCCCCGGCCGCATGGTCACCTGGAACACCGCGAACAAATCGGTCAGCACGTCGTTGTGCGCCGCCGCGACGACGCTCGCGTGGAACGCGATGTCCGCGTCGATGTACGCCTCGTCGTCGCCGAGCGCCGCCGCCCGGGCCGCCAGTCCCGCGTCCAGCGCGGCCAGGTCCGCGTCCGTCCGCCGCTCGGCGGCCAGCATCGCGGCGCGCACCTCGATCAGGTTGCGCACCTCGTACACCTCGACCGCCGAGGCCCGGCGCAGCCGCGCGGTCAGGTCCTCGACCGGTTCGGTGGCGATCACGAAGACGCCGGCCCCCTGCCGCGACTCGACCAACCCGGCCCCGGCGAGGTCGCGAATCGCCTCGCGCACGGTCGATCGGCCGATGCCGAGTTCCTTGCCGAGCGCCACCTCGCCGGGCAGCTTGGCGCCGATCGGCCAGCGCCCGGCGGCGATCTGGTCCCGAAGCCGTTCGGCCGCCTGGCCGACCAGCGGGTTGCGGCGCAGCGGGCCGAACGTCATCGTGTCGCCTTTGCGGGTCGGGTACGTCTCAGGTTGTCCGACGAATCCTAGCCGGGCAGATCATCCCTTCCGTCCCGCTGAACCGGTACCGCCCGGGCCCGGTTCACCGCCGACATCGTCGCCCGCACCGATGCCGACAGGATCGAGGTGTCGATCCCGACGCCCCACCGGGTGACCCCGTCCACCCGGCACTCCATGTATGAGGCCGCCTGCCGGTCCCCGCCCGCGCCGATCGAGTGCTCGACGTAGTCCAGGATCTCCACTCGAATCCCGGCCTCCCCGAGCGCCGCGGTCATCGCCGACAGCGGCCCGTTCCCCTCCCCCACCACCGAAGCCGACCCGCCCAGCGTCCCGCTGAACCGGTGCCGCCCGGGGGCCGGCTCCTCGGCCCGCCACTCGGTCAGCTCCACCGTCGTGCGCCGATCCAGGTACTCGCGCCCGAACAGCTCCCCCAGTTCCTTCGCAGTGATCTCCTCGCCGCTGTCGTCCGTCGCCTCCTGGACCACCCGGGAGAACTCGATCTGTAGCCGGCGCGGCAGCTCCAGGCCGTGCGCGCTCTGCATCAGGTAGGCGATCCCGCCCTTGCCGGACTGGCTGTTGACCCGGATCACCGCCTCGTAGTCGCGGCCCACGTCGGCCGGGTCGATCGGCAGGTAGGGCACGTCCCACGGCGCCCGATCCGCCGGCACCCCCAGCGCCCGGGCCCGCCGCGCGTGGTGCGCGAAGCCCTTCTTGATCGCGTCCTGGTGGGTCCCGGAGAACGCGGTGTGCACCAGGTCGCCGCCGTAGGGATGGCGGGCGTGTACCTCGATCCGGTTCGCGTACTCGACGGTGCGCCGGATCTCGTCGATGTCGGAGAAGTCGAGCATCGGATCCACGCCCTGCGTGTACAGGTTCAGCGCGAGCGTGACCAGGTCGACATTGCCGGTCCGCTCGCCGTTGCCGAACAGGCAGCCCTCGATCCGCTGCGCCCCCGCCAGCAGCGCCAGTTCGGCGCAGGCGACGCCGGTACCCCGGTCGTTGTGCGGATGTACGGACAGTACGACCGCGTCCCGCCGCGCCAGGTGGCGATGCATGTACTCGATCTGGTCGGCGTAGACGTTCGGCGTGGCGATCTCGACCGTGGCGGGCAGGTTGTGGATCACCGGCCGGTCCGGGCTCGCGTCCCACAGTTCGGTGACGCTGTCGCACACCTCCAGGACGTAGTCGAGTTCGGTCAGGTTGAACACCTCGGGCGAGAACTGGAAGCGGATGTCCGCCCCGGGCCGCGCGTCCGCACCCCGGGCCACATCCGCGGCGCCGGCCAGGATCAGTTCGCGCAGCGCGTCCCGATCGTGGCCGAGCACCACGTCGCGCCAGGTCGGCGCGGTGGCGGTGTACATGTGCACGACGGCGTGCGGGAGGCCCGCGATGGACTCGTGGGTACGTTCGATCAGCTCGCGACGGGCCGCGGTGAAGACCACGATCGTGACGTCGTCGGGGACCGCGTCGCGCTCCGCCAGGTGTCGGACGAAGTCGAAGTCGGCCCGGCTGGCCGACGGGTAGCCGACCTCGATCTCCTTGAAGCCCATCGCCACCAGCAGGTCGAACAGCCGCCGCTTGCGCGCGGGATCCATCGGCTCGGCCAGTGCCTGGTTGCCGTCGCGCAGGTCCACCGGGACCCACAGCGGGGCCCGCTCGATCCGGTTGGTCGGCCAGGTCCGCGCGTTCGGCTCGATCTCGACCCGGACCCGCTCGTGCGCGGGGCGGTAGCGGTGGTGCGGCATCGAGCCGGCGCGCTGCCGGTTCCAGTGCGGGCCGCCCTCGGGGATCGGGCCGGTGGGGGTGCGGAGCGTGGGGAAGGTGTGTTCGGTGGTCATGGTGCGGGTGCGTCCTCGCCGATCGAAGGGGTCGACCGGCAGCACCGAACCCCGCGGCGGGGCGCCGGTCGGATCAGGCCCCGCCGCGGCGGCCGAGAAGGAGCACCCGCAGCGTCATGGCGCAGACGCTAGCACAACATGTCTGACAACCTGACATCTCTGTCGCTGCGACAAACGAGGCGTTGCGACAAACGAAAGGAGGCGCCGACCCGGTTTCCCGGGGGCGCCTCCTCGTACCGACCGCGTGGAGTCGGGATGTTCAGAGGTTGCTCAGCTTCGCGTAGGGGCGGCAGATCCGCTCCTGACGCGACCCGAAATCGACAGTGACCGCGATGTCCTCTTCGACACCGACGATCCGACCGAGTCCGTACTGATCGTGCGTCACTCGTGCACCGAGTTCGAAATCCTCGATGATGGGAGCGACCGGGACATTGAAGGGACTGGTGGGCAGAATGCGCCGGGTCACGGCTGACGTCGTCATCCCCCCCAGTATGCGCCTGTCGGATGACGCGCGGGGCATTCGGAGACGGTATGGGCGAAGCCGTAACCGGAAAGTGTCCCCAGGATCCGGCGGTTCGAATCCCGTACGGACCCGCCGATAGGGTCGGTACATGAGCGACAGTACTGCCCCGGCGGACCGCGAATCGGCGGGCATCGAGCTGGTCCGGCCGCCCGAGATCCTGCTCGAGCACGACGAGGTACGGGTCTTCCACGGCGGCATCCTGCGCACGCCGGCCGGGCTGTACACGAGCATCGGCATGGAGACGCTCGCCCGCCCGGCCGGACCCCGGCCGCCCGCACCGCCGTTGTTCGGGCAGTACGGCGTGTCGGTGACCCGCTCCGGCGATCGGTTCGCCTATTCGGCGCTGGCGACCACGTTGTCCGCCGGGCCGATCCGGTTCACCTCCTGCCTGTTCGGGCCGGTCCCGGACGGCGATCTGGTGCTGGACGTGGTGTTGCCGACCATCCCGCGCCGACTGGTGCTGCGCTTCGACTCGGAGCGGCACGACGGCACCGGGCTCGAACTGGCCACGCCGCCCGCGATCGTGCGCACCGAGGCGGGCGTGACGCTGTGGCACGCGGGGGTGTTGCGGACCGAGGCCGGCCTGCTCACCCACGTGGAGGCGACCTCGGCGGACGATCGTGCGCTCGGCGGCGCCAAGTGGGACGTCGAGCACCGGCCGCTGGCGGTGACCTGGGACGACCCGACGCCCGCCCGCGAAGCACACCAGCGGGGGCGGGACTTCGTCGGTACCGATGCCTGGATCGCCGCCCCCGAAGCCCGCGGCACGCTGTCCTGCGTGCCGCTGGGCGTGGTGTGGGAGTTGTAGCGAAGCGGCGGCGCCGAAGGCAGCCGCGCCGCTACAGGTCGGAGCCGCCGGTGGCGTCGATCGTGCTGCCGGTCACCCAACGCGCGTCTGCGGAGGTCAGGAACGCGACCGCGTCGGCGATGTCGCGCGGTTGGCCGACCCGGCCCAGCGCCGCGCGGCTCGCCGCCTGCGCCTCGGCGACCGGATTGCCGCGCAGCCAACCGGCGTTGACGTCGGTGTCCACGATGCCGGGGGCGACGTTGTTGACGGTGATCCCGCGCGGGCCGAGCTGCTTGGCCAGGGCGAGGGTGAACGCCTCCAGGGCGCCCTTGGTCATCGCGTAGGCGATGCCCTCGGGGAACGCGATCCGGGTCACGCCCGAGGTGATGGTGACGATCCGGCCGCCGGCGCGCAGCAGCGGCAGGGCCCGCTGGGTGAGGAAGAACGCCGCGCGGGTGTTGACCGCGAACACCCGGTCGTAGCCCTCCTCGGTCTCCACCTCGATCGGCCCGGTCGCGCCGATGCCGGCGTTGTGCACCAGGATGTCGAGGCCGTCCACGCCGAACTCGGCCCAGCCGGCCCGCAGTCCGTCGAACAGTCGATCCAGGTCGCCCGGCGTGCCGAGCTCGGCCATCACCACGAAGGCCCGCCCGCCGGCCGCCTCGATCGCCGCGACCACCTCCTTGGCGGCCGGCTCGTCGCTGCCGCCGTGTACGGCGACCAGCACACCGTCTGCGGCCAGCCGCTCGGCGATGGCGCGGCCGATCCCGCGACTGGCGCCGGTGACGAGGGCGGTCCTGGTGGTGCTGTTGGTGGTGGTGTTGGTGGTGGTGTTGGTGGGTGTCGTGCTCATGGTGGCGCCTTCCACAGGGTTTCAATAGCGATCGCTACAGATTCAACACGGGGCACCGTATCCCATATTTATTAGCGATCGCTACAGAAGACGGCTTTGCCAATCCTTGGCTTTACGGGCACATGGTCACGGGCTATCTTTACAGCCGTAAGCTAACAAGCGTTAGTCCATGGGGGCAGACCATGAGCAGCACCGAGACCCGTTCCCTCGCCGCGCCGCCGGGAGATGTCGACCTCGTCGGCCATCCCCGGCGGTGGGCCGCACTGTTCGTGCTCAGTTCGACGCTGGTGGCGGTGACGCTGGACAACTCGGTACTCAACACCGCGCTGCCCGCGCTCGCGAAGGCGCTCGACGCGTCGACCGCCGACCTGCAGTGGATCACCGACGCCTACACGCTGGTCTTCGCCGCGCTGTTGCTGCTCGCCGGCAGTCTCGGCACCCGGTTCGGGGCCCGACGCGCGCTGCTCGGTGGACTGGTGTTGTTCGGCGGCGGGTCGGCGGTCGCGGCGCTGTCCTCGACCTCGGGCGAACTGATCTTCTGGCGCGCGACGATGGGCCTGGGCGCGGCGTTCGTGATGCCCGCGACGCTGGCCATCATCATCCGGATGTTCCCACCCGCCGAGCGACCCAAGGCGTTCGGCGCCTGGTCGGCCGCGGCCGGTGTGGGCGTGCTGATCGGTCCGGTCACCGGCGGCGCGTTGTTGATGCGCTTCTCCTGGTCCAGTGCGTTCTGGATCAACGTCCCGCTCGTGCTGGCCGCGATCGTGGGCATCCTGCGGATCGTGCCCGGCGTGCCGGGTCAGCGCACCGGTCGGCTCGACCTGCCCGCCGCCGTGTTGTCCGTGGTCGGTCTGGGCCTGCTGGTCGACGCGATCATCGAGGCGCCCGAGCGTGGTTGGACCGACCGGGTCACCCTCGTCGAACTGGCCGTGTTCGTCGTGGTCGGCGCCCTGTTCGTGGGCTGGGAGCTGCGCCGGGACGAACCGATGGTGCAGGTGCGCCTGTTCGCCAACCGCGGCTTCGTACTCGCCGCCGCGACGCTCGGGGTGACCTTCTTCGCGCTCTTCGGCACGCTGTTCGTACTGTCCCAGTACTTCCAGCTCGTGCACGGATACAGCACCCTCAAGGCCGGCCTCGGCGCGATGCCGTTCGCCGTGTCGATGGCCGTGATGTCGGCGCTGTCCCCGGTGGTCACCGCCCGGCTGCGGATCCGGGGCATGCTCGTGGTCGGGCTCGCTGCGGTCGCGGTCGGCCTGGGGATCCTCGCGCTGACCACCGCGACCGACACCCCGTTCGTCGCGTTGGCCGGGGAGATGGCCCTGGTCGGCGCGGGGATGGGGATGATGATGGCGCCGGCGAGCATGGAGATCGCCGCGTCGGTGCCGGTCCGCTTCTCCGCCATGGCCAGTGCGATGAACAGCGTGGTCCGCGAACTCGGCGGCGTGCTCGGCATCGCCGTGGTCGGCACGCTGGTCTCCTCGCACTACCGGAGCGAGATGGCCGACCAACACCTCACCGGCCCCTCGGCGGTCGCCGCGCACGATCTGCCCGCCGCGCACGTGGTCGCCGGGCACCTGCCGCCCCCGTCCGCCGACCGGCTCACCTCGGCCGCCGACCACGCGTTCACCGTCGCGATGAACAACGGCGCCCTGGTCGCCGCGGCGGTCGCGGCGATCGGCGCGGTGGTGGTCGGGTTCGGGCTGCCGCGCCGCCCGGCGCCCGGTCCCGGCGCCGCCGAACCAACCGACAACCAGGCGGTACCGGCCACCTGACGGATCGTCACCACCAGGCCCGGCGCTCGGCACCAGCCGATCGCCGGGCACCCCTCGTCCGGCCCGGCGCCGTCGACACTCCCGAGGAGGCACCATGCCCGCGAGCGCCACTCCCCCGCCTCGTACGCTGGCCGCCATGAACGACGAGCACGGGCCGAGCCGCCGACGCAACCGCCGCGGCCAGGGCGCGCTGCTGCGCGACGACATCCTCACCGCGGCGACCGCGCTGATCGAGCGCGACGGGCACGCCGGCGACGTGACACTGCGCCGGATCGCGCGCGAGGCGGAGATCACCGCGCCGTCGATCTACGCGCACTTCGAGGACCTGGCCGACATCCTCGACACCGTGCTCAACGGCTACTTCGACGAGTTGCGGGACACCATCGTGGCCGCCTCCGAGGTGGAGTCCGAGGCAAATCGGGCGCTGCTCGCGGGCTGCCGGGCCTACGCGCACTTCGCCCTGGAGCGACCCGGGCGCTACCGGGCACTGTTCAACCGATTGCGCCCGACGATCACCGGTCCGGCCGCCCCACCGCCGGCGCCGCCCCCGTTCCCCAAACGGCTGGACGTCTTCCAGACCCTGATCGACGCGATCGCCGCGACCCAGACGGCCGGGCAGTCGGCGGGCACCGATCCGTACCAGGACGCACTGGCGGTGTGGGCGGCGCTGCACGGCGCGGTGCTGCTGCACATGACCGCGCCGTCCTTCGACTCGACCAAGCCGGTGTTCGACTGGCCGCCACTGAACGAGTTCATCGACACCCTGGTCGCCCGGACCGCCCGACTGATCTGATGCGGTCCGCCGGCGACCTCTTGTGCGCGTCAACCGATCCGGGCGTGCCATCGTGGGCCCCGGCATGGAAGGGTGTCCTCACGGATCGCAACGAGGGCAGGAACGCACCATGGCTGACGAGACACCCGCGAACGAGACCACCGAGGAGACGGCCGCCGAGGCCGGCGCGCCCGAGCCGGCCGAGACACCCGAGGACGAGACCAAGCGCAAGTTCCGCGAGGCGCTCGCCCGCAAGCGCGGCGCCAAGACCGATGGCGCCGGCGAGGGCCCCGGCGGCGACGGATCGAAGATCCACGGTGCGCACGGGCCTGCGGCGCAGCAGCGCTCGTTCCGCCGCAAGAGCGGCTGAAGCTCGGCATTTCTGATGATTCCCCTCTGATTCGGGCGGATCAGGGTCACGGAGGGGCTGCCTTCGCCGGGTTACCGGGCAGTAGGATCGCCGGGATCGCGTTCCGGTACACCTCCTGCCCGCCCGGCGAAGGGTTCCCTCGTGTTCGACTACGACGTTCTGGTCATCGGTTCGGGGTTCGGCGGTTCGGTGGCCGCGTTGCGGTTGACCGAGAAGGGCTACCGGGTCGGCGTACTGGAAGCCGGTCGACGGTTCGCCGACGCCGATTTCCCGGCGACGTCGTGGCAGTTGCGGGACTTCCTGTGGGCCCCCGCGCTCGGCCTGACCGGCATCCAGCGGATCCAGGTGCTCAAGGACGTGGTGGTGCTGGCCGGGGCCGGGGTCGGCGGTGGCTCGCTGAACTACGCCAACACCCTGTACGAGCCGCCGCAGCCGTTCTTCGACGATCCGCAGTGGGGTGGGATCACCGACTGGCACGCCGAACTGGCGCCGTTCTACGCCCAGGCGAAGCGCATGCTGGGGGTGGTGCAAAACCCGCACACCACGCCCGCCGACGAGCACATGAAGGCCGTCGCCGAGGACATGGGCGTCGGCGACACCTTCCGTCTCGCGCCGGTGGGCGTGTTGTTCCCGGGCGAGGGACAGCGGCCCGGCGAGGAGGTGGCCGATCCGTACTTCGGCGGGGTGGGGCCGCGGCGGACCACGTGTACCGAGTGCGGGTCGTGCATGACCGGTTGCCGGGTGGGTGCGAAGAACACACTGCTCAAGAACTATCTGTATCTGGCCGAGCGGGCGGGCGCCGAGGTGCACGCGGAGCGGACGGTGCGCCGGGTCCGGCCGCTGGGCGTCCGGGCGGACGGATCCTCGGGCGGCTACGCGGTCGAGACGGTACGCAGTGGACCGGTGACGGTGGCCCGGGTGCCGCGTACCTGGACCGCCGAGCAGGTGGTGTTCGCCGCGGGCACGCTCGGTACGCAGCGGCTGCTGCATCGGATGGCGGCCGAGGGTACGCTGCCGCGCCTGTCCCGCACCCTGGGCCGGTTGACCCGGACCAACTCCGAGGCCCTGCTCGGCGCGATCGCGCCGAGCACCGAGGTGCTCGACGCGACCCGCGGGGTGGCCATCACGTCCTCGTGGCATCCGGACGCGGACACCCACATCGAACCGGTGCGCTACGGCAAGGGGTCCAATGCGATGGGGTTGTTGCAGACCCTGCTCACCGACGGGGACCGGCCCCGGATCCGGCAGTTGTTCCGGGCGGTGTGCGAAGACCCGGGCAGGTTGCGGCAGTTGAACGTGCGCAATTGGTCGGAGCGGGTGATCATCGCGCTGGTGATGCAGTCGCGGGACAACTCGCTGACCGTCTACCGCAAGCGCGGGCTGTTCGGCGGAACCCGGATCACCACGCGGCAGGGCCACGGCGAGCCGAATCCGAACTGGATACCGGCCGGCCACGAGGCGGTGCGCCGGCTCGCCGAACGGCTCGGCGGGGTGGCCGGCGGCACGTGGGGCGATCTGGCCAACGTGCCGATGACGGCCCACATCCTGGGCGGTTGTGTGATCGGCGACTCGGCGGCGACCGGCGTGGTCGATCCGTACCAGCGGGTCTACGGCCACCCGGGCCTGCATGTCCTGGACGGCTCGGCGGTCAGCGCGAACCTGGGCGTGAACCCGTCGTTGACCATCACCGCGCAGGCCGAGCGGGCCACCGCATTGTGGCCGAATCGGGGCAAGGCCGACCCGCGCCCGGAGCCGGGCGCGGCCTATCGACGCATTGCGTGGGTTGCGCCGGTGGCGCCGGTGGTCCCGGCCGACGCGCCCGGCGCCTTGCGGCTGCCGATCGTGGAGGTGCGCTCGGGGCGCCGGCCGGGTGGCGAAGCCGACTCGGCGTCCGGGGCGGTCGGTTGACGCGGACCACGTCCGTGATGTCGCCGAGGGGGTGGCGGCCCGAGGCAGGCCGTGCCGCCTGCTCGGGCCGCCGGAGCCGGTGGTGACGCGGCGTCAGCCGGTCGGCTCCCAGACCGGGAGCCAGATGTCGTTGGCCACACCCTTGCAGGTGTACTGGATCAGTTCGTGACCCTGGCCCAGGCCGCCCCGGACGTTGAGACACTTCCCGCTGGACCTGACCACGAGTTCGTATCCGGTGCCCTTGGCGACGAACCGCCACTCCTCGTTGGCGGAGCTACCGCACGGCCACTGGATGACCTGCGCGCCGTCCGCCTTGCCGCCGCCCTTGACGTTCAGGCACTTGCCGCTGGCCACCGACGCGAAGCGGTAGTAGCCGCCGCCGGTCGCGGTGGCCTCCCAGCGCTCGTTCGGGGCGCCGGACCACGGCCATTGGATGATCGGGGTGCCGTCGGCATTGCCGCCGCCCTTGACGTTGGCCACCTGGCCGGCGTCGGCCGCCAGGCGCAGGGTCAGATGGTGTGCGGTGACCGATTCGGTGCTGTCGGGGCGGGCCGACGCGGGTGCGGCCGACACGGCGGCCAGTACTGTGCCCACCACGGCGGCGGCCGTCGCCACGCGATACCACTTGGTTGCCGACATCGTTGTCTCCTCGCGGTTCTCGACCGGTGCGTCCGGCCAACTGGGAGACTGCCCAACTCGCCTGCCGGGCTGTGGTGTTGCACGTGGCAAACCACCGATTCGGATGGCCTTGCTGGGCCGAACGAGTGATGCTCTCACATCGGCTCGGGTCAGCCGAGCGCGGCCCGCGCCTCGGCGGCCCAGTGCGGCGCGTGCCAGATCTCGGCCAGCTCCAGCGCGCGGGTGAAGTGCCCGATCGCCCGGTCCTCGTGGCCCGCCAGGCGGGCCAGTTCGCCCAACACGTGGGCCGGCGGGCGGATCGCGAGGGACAGTCCGGCGCTCGCGGGGGCGGCGTCGGCGAGGGTGCGCAGGGTCGGATACAGCGCGGCTGCCTCGGCGCGCTCGCCCAGTGCCACCACCGCCGCCGCCCGGAACGCGGACATCGTGGTGTGGAAGAAGTCGGCGCGGATCGGCGCATTGGCGGTGCGGATCGCGCGGGCCCGGTCGTGGTCGCCGGCGGCGGCCATCACAAGCGCGCATACGTCGGTCACCAGCGGGCCGAAGGTGGCCAGGATCTCCGGTACGTCCGGGGCCAGTTCGGCGATCCGGCCCTGGCTGAGCCGGATCGTGGCGAGGGCGAGCCACCGCAGCCCGAACGCGTGCGGCGAACCCTGCGCGATCATCGGCTCGGTGGCCCGAACGTAACGCTCCTCGGCCTCGGCGAAGCGCCCCTCGATGTGTGCGAAGGCGGCCAGCGCGCAGGCGCCGACGCCGATCGCCTCGGGCATCCGGTAGGCGTCGGCGATCTCGATGCTCTCCGCGACCAGGCGGCGGGCGGTCGCCGGGTCGTTCCGCTCGGCCGCCGCGCCGGCCAGGTTGAAGCGGCCGTACCAGCGATAGGCCGGCAGGTCGTGCGCGTCGGCGAGGCGGATCAGTTCGGCGGCCGACTCGGCTCGCGCGGGGGCGTCGGCCAGGCATGCGGCCAGATTGCCGGTGAGCGTGGCCAGGGTGAGCGCGTGCAGGTCGGGGTCGCCCAGCTCGGCGGCGATCTCGACGGCCTGTCGGGCGAGTTCGCGCGGGGCGGGGGTGGCCCGTTCGCCGATCAGCTCGGCGGCGTAGCGCTCGTGCAGCCGGCAGCGGGTCTCCGGGGGCAGGTCGGTGCGCGCGATCAGCCGGCGCAGCGCGCTCACCACGCGCAGGTCCAGTTCGCCGTACGGGCGGCTCTGCCACGGCGTGGGCACGGTCCAGGCGGCGAACGCGGCGATCACCAGGTCGTCGCGGTCGGCCGACTCGGCGGCGTCCAGGGCGAGTTGCCGGGTGCGCCGGGCCGCGACGATGTCGCCCGCGCGGACCTGGGCGCGCAGCAGTCGGCCGAACAGGTCGGCGCGCTCCGCGTGCCGGTCGCCCGGGGTGTCGGCGGGGATCCGGTCCAGCGACTCCAGCGCGCGGGTGAGCAGTTCGGCGGCGGCCTCGTGGGCGAACCGGCGTTCGGCCAACTCGGCGGCGGCGATGCCGACTTCGACGGCTCGGGCGGCGGTGCCGGCGGTCGCGGCGCGGGCGTGGTGGTAGGCCAGGGCCGAGACGTCGCGGGTGCCGAGGCGCTCCAGGGCGGCAGCGATCCGGCCGTGCATCCTGGCTCGGCGCAGGCCGCTGAGGTCGGCAGCCATCGTGTCCCGGACCAGGGCGTGTACGAACCGCACCCGGCCGGGGGCGGGTTCGGTGAGCAGGCCGGCGATCAGGCCGGCGTCCAGCGCGTCCAGGACGCCCGCCTCGGCCACCTCGGCGGCGTCCACCAGGACGTCCACGTCGACCTCGCGACCCGCGACCGAGGCCAGGCGCAGCACGGCCACGGCCGGGTCGGGCAGTCGGGCCAGCCGGCGGCGCAGCACGTCGCGAACGCCCTCGGGCACGTCGGAGAGGGCGACCAGGGCGCCCTCGCTGTCCAGGAGGCGAGCGCTCTCCCGGAGGTAGAACGGGTTGCCGCCGGTGCGCTCGGCCAGGGCGGTCAGCGTCGCGGGGTCCACGGGGGTCTGCGACACCGCCGCCACCACCCGGGCGGCGGCGGCCGGGGGCAGTCCGGTCAGGGCCAGGCGCAACGGGGACCGGCGGGCCAGGCCGGCCAGGGTCTCGGTGAGGCGCCCGTCGACCTCGTCGGGACGATAGGCGGCGACCACGAACAACGGCGCGTCCTCGCCCGCGTCTGCGCCTGCGCCTGCGGCGAGCAGGGAGAGGGTCTCGGCATCGGCCCGATGCAGGTCGTCGAGCAGGATGGCCAACGGCCGCCGCCGGGCCACGTCCGCGAGCCAGGCCCAAACCGCGCGATGCAACCGGAACCGCCCGGCCGAGGTGTCCTGCGGGCGGCCTGCGCCGACCGCGTCCTCCGCCAACAACGGCGCGAGCGCGGCCAGCGCGTCGGCCGGCGGCGGCTCGGTCGCGGCGACCGTCCGCAACGCCTCGACCCAGGCCCAGGCCGGCGGCGCACCATCCACCTCGGGACACCGCCCGGTGGCCACGAGCACCCCACGCCGCGCCAACTCCCGGCGCACCGACCCGAGCAGCGCCGACTTCCCGAGCCCGGCCTCACCGGTAACCAACCCGACCCGGATCCCGGGGCCGGCGCCCGGGCCCGGGCCCGCCGCATCCAGGCGCGCCGCATCCAGGCGCGCCGCGCGCAGGAGTGCCGCCAGTTCGTCGTCTCGCCCGACGAACAACTCACCACCGGCGCCACCGTCACCCGCCACCCACGGCCCGCCCTCGGGAGCCGTCGCCGCAGACTCCCACCGGCCGACGAACCCGCCGTCGATACCGGCGAACCCACCAGCGGCGCGCCCGTCCCGGCCGGCCGCAAGGTCGCCGCCGGCGGCCGAATCTCCCGCGTACCCGTCCCCCGACCGGCGGTCATCGACCACTGCGGCCCCGCCGAGCGCGGCCCGGGCCGGGTCCGAGCCGGACAACGGGCGCCCGGCGGGCACGACTTCCGCTTCCGCGCCACCACGCGCCCCGCCGCCCCACGCCGGGCCGGCCACCACGACCGAGTCGCCTGCGACGTGCCCGTCCACGACGGCCACCGGCCCGGATGCCACGCCACGCCCGGCACGGTCCTCCCCCGAACCCGTCAACGGGCGCCCGACGGGAACGACATCCGCTTCCGCGCCACCACGCGCCCCGCCGCCCCACGCCGAGCCGGCCACCACGACCGAGTCACCTGCGACGCGCCCGTCCACGACGGCCACCGGCCCGGATGCCACGCCACGCCCGGCACGGTCCTCCCCCGAACCCGTCAACGGGCGCCCAGCGGGAACGACATCCGCTTCCGCGCCACCACGCGCCCCGCCGCCCCACGCCGAGCCGGCCACCACGACCGAGTCACCCGCGGCGGGCCTGTCCACGACGGCCGCCGGCCCGGATGCCGCGCCGGGCCCGGCCCGGTCCTGCCCCGAACCCGTCAACGGGCGCCCGACGGGAACGACTTCCGCTTCCGCGCCACCACGCGCCCCGCCGCCCCACGCCGAGCCGGCCACCACGACCGAGTCACCCGCGGCATGCCCGCCCACGACGGCCACCGG
>NZ_JBMHHY010000056.1:0-28301 GCF_049739465.1 Embleya sp. AB8 | reverse complement strand
GTGCAGCCGGTCGTCGGGCGGCGAGTGGAACTGCACCGCGCGGGAGCCGAAGCCGGAAACCACGACCCGACACACGTCATCCCGGGCGAAGTACCAGCGCTGGATTCCCCGTCCGACGGTCGCGCCCTCCATGTCGGGGCACAGGGCCGACTCGCGTCGAACGCAGCGGACGGTCAGCGCGAGAAGCACCACACCGAGTACCACCCGGCACGCCACTGCCACAGCCGCGGGGAACCCCGGCACCACCAGGACGACCGCGGTGACGGCCACCCCCACCGCGCAGAATCCGGCGTACGGCGCCCCTGTGCGGTCACGGAGCTCGAACCTGTCGTCGGTGTCGGTCACAGCGCGACATGATCACACCTCGAACCGGCTCCGACCAGCGGATCGCGTGATCGTCCGGCGTGCGCGGCCAGTTCACAGCCTCGTGCAGGCAGTGCTGCTCGGGTCCGGCCTGCCCGCACCCGTCCCGGCAGGGTGCCCGGTCGGCCTCTTCCTTCGAAGGGAACCGCGTGCGGATCCGCTCCAAGGACGGCCGAGGTGGGAGAACGACGAGGCGGCGACCTGGTGTTCCCGCTCGGGCGTCCGGGCCGCTTCGCGGTCACGGTCGCGGACGACCACCGCTCGGCCCGCGGGTGGATGCACGGTCTCGCCCGGTTCATGAGCACACGCGGCACTCCGGCTCCCGCCGCCACCGTCCGCTCGTACACGCAGGTCCGCGCCGCCCGCGCCCCCGACGACAAGCGCACCGTCGACCGCGACATCACCCCTCTGCGCACCGACGTGAACCTGCTGTGGGCGCTGCGGATGGCGCCGCCCGACGCTGTCCACACCACCGACACCGATCAGGACGGCGTCAACGCCCGGATCCACGACGGGACCTCGTCCTGGGCCGTCGTCACCACCCTGCCCGACGGCAGCGCTCGCGTCGAACAGGGCGGACCCCGGCGCCTGTTCGACGCGTTCGAGACCGCCTGGGACGCGTGGACCGCACACGGCAGCGTCGGCCGCCGGGACCACGGCATCACCATCACCGAACACGAACAGTACGTGTGGGAAGGCGACCCCGCCCGACCGGATGTCGGGAGGTCGGGGGCCGCCGGGGTGGTTCCCGTGTTCACTGTGAACCGATCGACAGGCGAGGTGCCCAGCCGTGCCCCTTGCGGCCTCGCCACGGTTACGCCGCAGACCTTTACTGTGGCCTCCCGACCGACGACCACATTCGGCCCGGGAGTTCCCCGCCCCGACACGAGGGGAACGGGTGCGCACCGCTGCCCAGCCCGTATCCGCCAGATTCGAGCCGGTGTTTCAGGCTTGAGGAGCGTTCAGCCGCTGGTTCCTCGCGTACACCTTCCCCTCTCGCTTGCCGGGCCCGCTCCGTCCGGCGATACCGGACCGTCCCGTCGTTGTCGGGGCTGCTTTCGACCTCACCGGCGTCTCCCGGCTCGGCCTGCCCCCGGCTTCACCGCGCTGCTGCGACAGCACGGCGGTGGCGGTCTTCCACCCCCACTCGGTTGCACAGCGCCTGACGGCGCTCGTGGTCGGCTTCCCGGACGTGGTTGCCCCGGGTGTGGGGGCGCTTGGCGAACACGTCCAGGGCGCGGGCGGTTTCGGGGCCGTTGCGGTGGCCGGTCCGCTCCCCCGCGGTCGGGTCCCGGTGGAGTGCGTGCAGGAACGTCGACAGCGACGGGAGAGGGTTGGGAGCAGGTGCAGGGCCTGGTGGAGCGCGATCGTCCTGCCGTGTCCGGGGTCGCCGTACACGCACACGATCCCGTGGGCGGCAACGGTGTGGGCGAGCGCTTGGGTGACCGCGCCGAGTTGGCGTGTCGACACCGGGTGCGCGCCGGGTGCGTACAGGCGGGCGTCGCCGGCGGACGGCGACGGCCGGGTCGCGGCGGGGTCGGTTCCGGCGGTCGGTTTCGGTAGCCGAAACCGGCGGCGCGGGCCGGCCCTGCTCGTCCACCGTTCCCGGAAGTGCCAAGTCGGCCAAGGCCTGGTCGTAGCGGTCCGCGTCCGACCCGCGAGTCGGACAGGCGATCCGAAGCACACGTCCCGAGGAGAGGTCACGACGTACCGCGTGATAGAGCGTCGTCAATGACACCATCGGCGCCGTTCCCGGCTCGTCCTCGGCGAGGGCCGCGGCCCGATCGCTCGTCCAGCGGTGCTGGGCTCTCACGTTCGGGCCCAGGTCCGACAGGCATGACCAGAGCGTGTCATCGAGAGTGAAACGGTCACGTCCCGGCGGGTCCACACGGCCCGACTCGCGCGCTGCCGCCAAGCCGGCGCCATACCGTGCGCTCCGACACCCCCACCGCCTCGGCAGCGACCGCCACATGCGCGCGGGAGACACCACCCGCTTCCGCCAGGGCCGGCAGACGCCGCACCACCAACGGCCGCAACACTGCCGTATCCGAGGAACCGGCAGCAGGACGTACCGAAACCGAAGAACGACTCCTCGCCATGACAGCCGGCACACCCGCACCACGGGGGCCTGACACAGGAATGGGCAACCCCCGTGACAGAACAACCCGCTTGTGTCAGGCACCCGACGTCAGTCGATGGTCACCCCCGTGACAGTCGAAACGACCACGGTCATTCATCCCCCGACCAGCACACAAACACCCACGCCACGCCCGCACTCGACTGACGACCAACCACCACCACCCAAACACACACTCACAATAGGGCCCAGTGGCTAGTCGCCAGGATCCGGGTGGGTCCGCCGAAGTCCAACATTTCCACATCGGCCCCCTCTGCTCCCGCGAGTTCGGCACTGCAGGTGATCTCACGCGTCGTCAACACGACGTCCTGCCAGGACGCGTCCGCCCGGGGCCGGCAGCTCAGCAGCCAACGCCCCTCGTCCAACCTGCCCGGTCCGGGCACGACACCGACCCGAAACGCCCCGACCTCGAAGCGCGCGCCCAATCCATTGGTCGTCACCGGGTGGCCGGTGACTGCAGCGCCGACCTCGTCCAGTGTGGCGTCCCAGGTGAGAACAATGTTGATCTGCATGTTCCCTTCGTCCAATGCACGACCGCCGAGCCGGGGGTCGCCGGGACTCGGCAATGGCCGGGGCGGCCCCTCCCCCGGGCTTCGTGGGTCCCCCCACTCGTCAAAACCCCAGTAGATGATGCGCGCCCATTCGTCGACGTGGCGGTGGTAGAGGCCCTCGATCGCTTCTTCACCATCGAAATTCCAACGATAGGGCCGAAAAAAACGATCCACTCGCACCAGGGCCTCAGTTTCCGGCACCTCATATTCTCGAGCGATGTACCGGACGATTTCCTCCAGGTACTCCGCACCGTCTTCGGAGTGGTCCACGGCGAATTCCATGTGCTGTCCTCTCGCGGGACCGACCTGTTCCCGGCCCGGATACAACGTCGGGCGAGGAGGCTGTGTCCCCGCTCGGCGTAGTGAGCGAAACCCCTGCACTTTACAGGAAGTAGATCCCGACTAGGTAGGCACCCAGTGCCGCACCCATCCTTGCGGCGGATATCCCGATCTGATGCCCACTGCTGCTGTAGGGGCCGGGATAGTTGTCGACGTCGGTCTTGCCGCGCAATATCGGGCCTTCCACGTAGTCGTAGTTGTGGTAGACGCCGGGCGGGTTCTTCGCGGTTCGATGCTTGCGAATCATTTCCTCCCATTCGTTGTTGGCCCAGTAGAACGTCTTGCCATTGTATTGCGAGAGAAAATCCTTCGGCACCCGGAAGTGCAGAATCACACCTTGGCCGCTACCCTCGCCCGAAGCGCGTTTTGCCCAGTCTATGGCCTGGTTGATGTCGTTGGTCACATAGAATGCGACTCCGAAATCTGCGTGCCTTTTGCTGTAGTCGACGACGATCCCGTTCTGCAGGATGTTCTCGAGCGCCGGCACCGTCGTGGCGTGATAGAGGTTGATCCAGCCGTCGTCGGGGCGTTGCAGATCCTTTCGTTTGGCATCGGTCATTTTCTCGGGTTTGGGGCTCTTGAGCGGCCGTCCGGGGCTCTTGCCCTTCTCAAATTTGGGGACGTTCTTGGATCCGCCCTTCTTCGCCACTGTCGCCGAGGCGTCCACCGCGTGCTGTGTTGTGCGGTAGGCCGTTGCGGCGTTGCCAGCGACCGGCAGGGCGCCGACCGCCGAAATGGCCGCGTTGGCCCAATCGCCCTCGGCAGCGTAGATTCCCGCGTTGGCAAGGTCGGCGGCCTCGCCGACCACCGGCACCATGCCGGCGACGTCGAGTACGGTGTGCACGATCGGTGTGGCGTTCTTGACCGTTTTGATGGTCTTCTTGGCCCACTTGGGCATGCCCAGGAGACCGCTGGGGTCGCTGAAGGTCAACGGATTGTTGTACCCGTACAGGTACGGATGAATCTGAAGCGGGTTTCCGGTATCGATAACCGGGTCGACGGAGATGAATCGTCCGGTGGTCGGGTCGTACTCGCGTGCTCCCAGGTGCACGAGGCCGGTCGTGTCGTCGACGTCCCCGTCCACGAAGCCCTTGGTGGTCGGCCAGTTCACCGGCGCCGGCCCGCGCGTCTCCCCGAACGGCGTGGTTCTCCGGCGTTGGACGGCCATGCCGGGGGCCAAGTCCACCGAGGTCAGGCCGGTGCCATGATGGTCGGCGAGTACCGCGCTGAGCCGGTTCGGCGTCCCGGAGTTGCGGACGACCGTGGGCACGCCGGCCTGCGTGTACGAACGCCGGGCCGAGAGCGTGCCGTTCGGCGCAAGGGTGACCTCGGTCTCGCCGAGGAAGAGGGTCGTTCCCTTCGGAGTGCGGCGCAGCAGTCGTTCGCCGTCGGCGCCGTAGACGAACTCGGTGGGTCCGGCTGTCGAGTCCTCGACCTTGGCCAGGCGGGCGTCCATGCCCCAGGTCAGGGTTTGGTTGCGCCCCTCGAACTGACGACTCGTCATATTTCCGGACGGGTCGCGGCCGAAGGTGCGTACTCCGGCGCCGGCGCCGGTCTGCGTCACCGAAGTCAGGGCGTGCGTCGAACCGGTGCCGGCCGCCTCGAATGCGTAGCTGCGGCCGATGTCCTTGGTGGAGTCGCCGCCCGGGTCCTGCTGTTGCTCGGACGTCCGGTTGCCGACCGCGTCGTATGCGTAGGAGCGGGAGTAGGCATCCGGACCACCGACCGTTCCGCCGGTACCGGTGCGGGGCGCGCTCGCGCACCCGTCGGTCGCCGTCCATGCCTTGCTGAGCAATCGACGGGCGTCGTACGAGAAGCACTGTGTGTCGGTGATCGTGGTCCCGGCCGCGTTGGGGGAACGGTCCTTGATCGATGTGACGTTCCCGGACACGTCGAACGTGTAGGAGGTGTCGTTGAGGGCGTACGGGGCAGTCTCGGCGTGGTTCGCGCTTCGGACCAGGCGTCCGGTGAACTCGTCGTAGAAGTTCGTCGTCCACACTCGGGTGGGAGCACTCCCCGAGACGCTGCGCAGCACCTCGCCGAACGGGTTGTAGACGACGTCGGACGTGTACCAAGCGCTGCCCGATGTGCTGACGGGCAACCCGGCCCGGTTGTACCGGACGACCACATTCTCCTCGGGCAGCCGGCCGATCGCCGGAACGGTCGTCTCCGTAAGTGCGCCGGTCGCACTGTATGCGTATGAGTAGCGGTAGTCGCCGGCGAGCGCGCCTTCTGCGGCGGGTATCCGGATTGTGCGACCGGTGATCCTGTACGCCTGGTCGTAGCCGGTGATCTCCTCAACGTAGGCCCTGCCGCCGGAGTACTCGGTGGACTGCCGGAGCATGCCCTTGGCGCCGGGTCCGTCGTAGGCCCATTCGGTGGCCACAGGGCCGTCCGGTCCACCGTTGCGCACACTGGTCGGTCGGTCGAGCACGTCCCATGTGCGGGATCTCGTCACCCCACGCGCGTCGGTGGAGCCGATCTCACGACCGGCTTCGTCGTAGGTGTAGGCCGACTTACCCTTGTCCGGGTCGTCGACCTCGATCAGCCGGGCACGCGCGTCGTATGTGTACCTCCACTGGTTCCCGGCCGCGTCCGTCATCTTGGACGCATTGCCTCGGGCGTCGTATTCGTACTTCGTCTCGGTGAAGGCGGTGCGCCCGGCATCGGTGAACTGATCGCGTTTGACCACCCGACCCAGCGCGTCCGACCACACCCGTTCCGCGATGCCGCCTGGAGGCGGAATCTCCAGGACGTAGTCGCCGCCGTACTCCCGCCGGGATTCGAAGGCCCGGGTGCCGGCGTTCCATGCGCTGATCATGGTGGGGCGGCTCAGGCCGTCGTACGCGGTCTCGTTCCAGGCCGGGATCTGCGTGTTCGACAGCGCTACGTACAACTGGTCCGAGGGTGTGCCCGCGGTCAGGTACTTGGCGTTCTCCCGTCGCACCGATCCGCTCGCGTTGTAGAACGTATCGGTGACGATTCGCCCCGGCCCCACCGCCTCGTTCTGGGTCTGACGGCTTCGCAACAGTCCGTCGTAGAGGGTCTTGCCGATGGCATACGTGCCGTCGTCGCGCAGGGTCCTGGAAGTGATGACGCTCGGCCGTGAGCCGGAAACGTCATAGGTGTACTCCAGTCCCGGGGCTTGCTCTCCCGTGGCGCGTTCGGGCAACCAGACCTTGGCCAGGCGTCCCAGTCCGTCGTACGCGGTCTTGGTGACTCGCCCGTTGGCGTCGGTTTTGGACGACGCGAGCCCGCGGCCGGTGTCGAACTCGGTGCTCGTCGTGTGTCCAAGAGCGTTGGTGACCACTGTTCGGGAAGGTGCCGCGCCCCCAGCCGCCGGGGTGTATTCGGTGGTCGTGGGCTGGTTGAACGGGTTGAAGGTCCTGGTCGGTCGACCGAGCGGGTCGTACTCGGTGCGGGAAATCTCGACCGTGCCCGTGCCGTCGGCCTTGGTGATCTCGGTCCGAGTGATGTCGCCCCGTACCGGGACGGCGCCCTGGGCGAGCCCATCGAACGCCTTGCGCGTCATTGCCAGGACTCGCTCGGGTCCGGCATTGTCCGCCTGCGCGCACGAACCGGCTGTGTCCCGAGTGGCGTTGGCGACGCCGATGAGGTTCAGCTCGGTGTTGTGCAGATAGGACGTGACCGAGCAGTGCTCGTCGCTCCCGACGGCCGTATCCCCGGTGGACTCGACTCGGATGGGCAGCGGGTAGGTCGGGTCGAACTCGACGGTCCGGTTCCGAGTCGTCCGGGTACGTCCGCCGCTGATGGGTTGGACCGTCTCGCTGCTCTCCATCGCCGTCTGGACCGACTGGAGATGAGGCAGGTCATCCGAACGATCATGGGTCGCGGTCACCCGACTCCAGGGCTTGTTGACCGTGCGCGACCCGATGCCTTGACCATCGCCCAGGTAGCTGATCGTCTCGGCGGTCATCCCCTGGTAGGCCCGGAGGTCGTCGGCGACCCGGGCACCTGTGGAATCCTTGATCTCGACGGTTCGTTTGCCGGTCTTCGTAGGATCGTCGTGCATGCCACGGAAGTAGTGGGTCTCGGTCTTGGAGGTAACAGTGCCCTCTGCCGGGTCCGTTCTTCCGATCCGAGAAACGACACGCTCGTAGCCGCGCCACTCGTTCCAGCTGCGCTCACTCGGCTTAGTGAACTCGTTGTCATCTTTCGCCCAAGCCGCACCGTCGAGGTATTCGTAGCGACTGGACCTGGCCGGTGCCCCCGCAACGAAGTCCTCTTCGTCGACCTGGATAACGACGTACTTGTTGAACCATTCGATCTTCGATTCGTCCGCGCTGTCCGGCGACCAGAACACCGGGTAGCACCGCGAGGTGTTCTCCTCCGGCTTCGGTTTCGTGGCGTCCGGGTTGCAGACGGGGTCCGGCGCGGAGTACTTCACCGCGATGCCACCGCCGGTCTCGGTGAAGACCCTCTCCACGCGCAGGCGGTTGAACGGCGGGCGTGCCTCGCCCGGCTTGGACTGCCGGTTCGGCATGTCCACCGCGTTGGCGTGGAACGTCACCGGGGGCAGGGACGCCGTGGTGCCGTCGGGGGCGTAGCCGATACGCCTGATGGAGTCGAGCCAGGCGGGGGGATTGGTGTCGTAGCGGGTGCTGAGGAAGTTGTGCTTAAGCTCGAACTCGTCCACGCGCCGGTATTCGCCGGAGCCCGGAGTCTTGGCTACCTCAGCGAGGATGGTGGTCAGCCACTTGCGCGTCCAGAAAGTGGGGCCTGCGGCGTAGCACTTGCCGGTGTCCTTGCAGAGGGCATCGACGGGGGTGTCGGGCCAGTGCAGGGCGTCGGTGGAGTACTTGGTGAACCTCGACTCGGCGCAGTCGAACGACTCGGTGACGAGGCATCGTTCCCCGACGACGAACGAGACCTTGGCGGGGGCGGGGCGGGAGTAGACGGTGTCGGCGCGCAGGCCGTATTCGATGCGGTCCAGCCAGCCGCCGCGGACGTAGGACTTGGGCTGGTCGGTCTTCGCGTTCTTGGCGTACCAGTTGCGTTCCTGTTTCCAGTACAGGGCCATCGCGTTGGCGTGGGTGTCCTCGACGTAGTCGAGGTTCCATCGCCACGCCTGGTCGCACGCCGAGTCGGCGTAGGAGTTCTGGTGGCAGGGCTCGCCGGGCTGGTTGCCGAAGACCGGCACGGTGAACACCGAGTCCGTCGTGGCCTTGCCGGTCGTCCATCCGGGCAGGCGGTTCAGTCCGAAGTGGTACTTCGTGCCGTCCGGCGTGGTGACGACCCAGTACTCGCCGTTGTCGTCGCCGTTCGTGGCGCCGAACTTGTGTTCCACTCGGGTGTTGTCGTCCGACGCGGGTTTCCAGGCGCCGGTGGTGTTGTCCTTGACGAGTGCCACGGAGGAGCCGTTGAGGGATATGACGGCGTTGTCACTGCCCCAGCAAAGGTCGCCGGTGTCCTTGGTGTTGTTGCCGTTGGTCTTGTCGCCCTTGCAGCTGCGATAGCTACGCTCGATGAAGCCGGGTTGGTAATCCCAGCCGTCGCCCACCCACGAGGCCTGATTATTCGTGGCCGACGTGCGGCCGTCGACCGACTGCGACGAATACGTCAGTGCCACCGTGGGCTTGGGGCCGGCCGCCACCGGCGGCACGTCGATCCCGTACTGCCAGCTGAACCCGCCGGCCGAGCCTCCCGCCGTCCATTTGCCCGAAGGTTGGAGCGACGTCGCCTGGTAGTCGCCAGCGTCGCCGGATTTGCCGCCGGTCGCGGCGACGACCATCGAGCCGCCGCTGGCCGAGGCGGCCACCGCCGCCGCTCCCTGGGGAGGTGATGCGGTGGCGGGCGGGGTGATCGTCGCGGTGACGTCGTTGGTGGCCCCGTTGTTCACCGATCCGAGGTCGACCTGCTCGGTGCATCCGGGCGCGTCCGGGGTGGTCAGGAAGCATTCCGGGAGTTGGACCAGTTTCAGGCGCGATCCCCATCCCGCACCGTACAGCTGCTCGAACGCGTCGTAGTTCAGCTTCAGGGTGGCCGGCGTCGCGTCGGGCGACGGATCGAGCTTCATCAACACACCGTCGATGCCCGCGGCCTCGGTGGCCGCCCGGGTGGACACCGTCACCGTCCACGTGCCCGTCGCGGCGACGTCCGTCAAAGCGGCGGACGACTTCCCGACCGTGGTGGGCGAGGTGCCCCCGGCGGGGCCGAGCCAGATCGGCAGACTTCCCGCCTGCCGCATCCTCGACCCGTCCGCTCCCTGCACGGTACGCGCCAGTGAGGACTGGGCGCCGCCGATGACGATCTGCCCGGAGCCGCCGTCCGGGGGGGTGGTCTTCGTCGGCGTGTACTCCACCTGTGTGCCCGGTGCCGCGGGCAGCTTGAACTGCGCAGCGCTGTCCGCGCCCGGGACCGGCTTCTCCTTCTGGAGTTCGGGCAGGTCGACGTTCGCCCGCGACGGAGTCCGCGTCGCGTATGCCTGTGTCGGCGTGAGCGTCCCCGTGAGAAGGAGTGCAGCCACGGACACCGACAGTGTTCGGGCGGGTCGGTTTATCTCGCGTGCGCCACCCTCGACGAAACCGCGCAGGCCGCGTCTGCGCATACTCCACCCAAGACCGAACACGCGAAATTCCCCTAAGAAACGCGGGCACAACGACGAGACCCGCAGTCGGAAGAGATCGCCGATCTTGGCGGATAAAGCGCTCCCAACGCAATGCCCACGCAAAATGAATGGCATCTTGTGACGATCGTCACGACCCCTTTGATCAGAAATTCCGACAAGGACAGTATCTGGCTCAGAGCGGGCAAGGGAACGCACTCCATACCAAAAATTTATTTGGGATTATTGATCATATATACCCGCATATACAAACCGCGGATTATGACGGATACGCCATAAATGGACTCCTGCGAGAGGCCCACTCTTCCGAAAATCCTCACTCTAGGTAATTTCTTGAATACAAGTCGCGTTTCTTCTGCGTGCTCCCGATCACGTGGCGGACAGTCATTCCCGGGTAAAGAAGCCTTCCCTGATGACGCGCGGGTCTTTGTGGTCCATGCTTTGGTTCGCATGACCGCGCCTGACTCCTTTACGAGGGAGTCCGGGCGTTGTCGACGTGCGCCGATTTCCAGCCACCTGCGTGCGGCCCGGCGGCGTCGGTTCCACGGCTGCGGTCTTCCTTGTGCGGAAGCCGCCGGAAAAGGGGAGCGACTGGTGTCGCAGTTGTCTGGGCGTTTTCGATGGCCGTCGAGGAGGCCGCGCAAGCGCACTTCGGCGGCCGTCGCGGTGGCCACCGCCGCCGCGCTGGGCGCCGGCGGGCTCGTGGTGCTGACACACGACGGGTCCGGCGGCGGCGACCGCACGGCCGCGCCGACGCGGGTCGACGAGAACACCGCACAGAGGCGCGCGCGTGAATCCGGCAAGCCGGTCACCGTGCAGACGACACTCAGTGCGACGGGCTCCACGGTGGCCAACCCGGACGGATCGTTCACTCGCACCGAACACGTGTTGCCGGTCCGCGTGCGGGTGGGAACCGGCTGGGCCGACGTCGACACGGTGCTGCAGCCGGTGCCGGGCGGATACGCGCCGAAGGCGACCACCGTCAAGGTCGTGTTCGCGGCCGGTGGGACCCCGGCCACCGCCGATGCGCCGACTTCGGGCGTGCCCAGGCCTCGGCCGGCGCCCCGTCGACTTCCTGCGGACAAGCCGACGCCCGCTTCCGCTGGGGCGGAAGACCCCGCCTCGCCCGGGGCCGGCGCGAGGACCACCGCGGCCAGCGGAGCATCGGCGGATCCGTCGTCCGGGGGTGCGGGGACATCCGGGGCGCCGTCCGGGCCGGTGCAGGAAACCCTGGAGTGGCCCGGACCGATGTCCCCCGGGGCTCCCCCGAAGGGCACGGCGACCCCCGTGCCCGATCCGCTGCCGTCGGTACGGTCCAATGCCGAACTCGCCGCCGCGCAGGGCCCGCTGCCCGACGGCGTCCTGGTCCGCACGACCCTCGAGAGTGGAAAGACGTTCACCGTCGCCTGGCCCAACGGCGCGCTGCCGAAGGCCCGGATCACCGGCGATCGGGCCCTGTACCCCGACGTGTTCCCGGGCGTGGACCTGGTGCTCACCGCACGCGACGGCGGGTTCTCGCAGGTCCTGGTCGTCAAGAACCGCGATGCCGCCGCGAACCCCGGGGTCGCCGAGCTCGCCTACCGGCTCTCGGCGGCCGATCTGTCGTTCGCGCACGACGCCGAGAGCGGCGTCACCAATGTGGTCGACACCGCCGGGAACACGGTGGCCGCGTCGCCGACACCGTTCATGTGGGACTCCGCCGGGCACACCCCCGGCAGCCTGTGGGATCAGCGGCGCGGCTCCCTCGCGAACGCGGCGGCGTCCGCGTCCCGGCCCGCCGAGAGTTCGGCTCCGGCCGCCTCGGGGACGGGAACGTTGGCCCTGCCGGGGCTCGAGGGGCCCGAACCCGGCACGCACGAGGCCGTCGCGGTGTCGTCGTTCGACGCCGGCCGTCTGCGGATCGTTCCGGACGGCAAGTTGCTGACCGGCACGGACACGGTGTTCCCGGTCTTCGTCGACCCCTCGTTCTGGGGACACTCGGCCGCGTGGACCCTGGTGTACGCGCCGTACCCGAACAGTTCCTTCTGGATGGGCGCGAACTTCAACGGCGGCACCACCAACGCCCGGGTCGGGCACGAGAACCAGAGCGGTGGCACGGGCCGCTCGTACTTCCGCATGTCGTTCGACCCGAGCCTGCGCGGCGCGAACCTCCAGGCGGCGACGTTCCGCGCCCTGGAGGTGCACTCGTGGTCGTGCAGCGCCCGGCCGGTGAACCTGTTCCTCACCGGCCCGATCGACTCGGCCACCACCTGGAACAAGCAGCCCGGGCAGAGCACGCTTCAGCAACAGGTCAACGTCGCCAAGGGGTACAGCGCGAACTGCCCGGGCGACTGGGTCGGCTTCGACGTGATGGACGCCGCGACCAAGGCCAGGGACGGTGGCTGGGGCGACATCACGCTGATGCTGCGCGCCGACAGCGAAACCGACACGTACGGGTGGAAGAAGTTCGACGTCAACCCCAGCCTCGAAGTCGTGTATCGGCGACCGCCGAATCCGCCGTCCGACATCTCGATCACGCCCGGCGGCCCGTGCAAGACCAGCGCGCCCTACCCGGTCGTCGGGCAGACCGACGTCACGATCAACGCCCGGGGCAGCGACCCGGACGGCGACCTGCGCCGAATCTGGCTCACCGTCGACTCCAGCACGAAGCCGGCCGGCCAGCACCTGCAGTTCGGTTACCTCGACGTGGACGGCCAGGGGTGGATCCACTACCGCATCCCCACGGACCAACTCGACGACAAGGCCACCGTGTCGTTCATGATGCAGGCCAACGACTGGACCGGGGCGGACTCCGACCCGGCAGCCGTCGTCACGTGTTCCTTCACCGTCGACAAGTCCAGGCCCAATCCCCCCACCGTCGTCTCGGAGCAGTTCAAGGAAGGCAGCGACACCGCCTGGCCGCAAGGAGCGAAGTACGGCACCCCGGCCGCCTTCACGTTCGCCTCCGGCGGGACCGCCGACACGGTCGAGTACGCGTACAGCTTCGACCGCAACAGCTCCGACAACCGGGTCAGGGCCCCCATTCGCGGCCAGAGTGCCACGATCGACCTGGTACCGCCGCACGCCGGCCCGACACAACTGTACGTCCAGGCCATCGACCAGGCCGGGAACCGGTCCGCCCAGACCGTCTACAACTTCTTCGTCGAACCGCGCGACCAGATCGACGGCGCCATGGACTTCACCGGCGACCAACGCCCCGACCTCGCGCTCGTCGACGCCGACGGAAACCTGCGCATCCACCCGTCCGCGCCCGGCGGCAGGCTCTTCCAGGGCATCGACGCCACCAAGACCGACGACGGCACCGGCGCCCCCGGACAACCGCAGGTCCCCGCCGGGTACTTCAAGGGCGCCCTGACCACCTACAACGGCGACTGGTGGGGCGGCGACGGATTCCAGGACCTCATCGCACGCATGCCCGACGGCAAACTGTGGGTCTACCCCGGCAACGGCCGCGGCGCCATCGACACCGCAGGCCGCATGGAACTGCTCCTCCCCACAGGCGCCCCCGACCCGAGGAACCTCACCCAGATCCTCTCCCTCGGCGACGCCACCGGCGACGGTCTGCCCGACATGCTCGCCACGACCGGCGACGACCTGTGGGCCTTCAGCGGCTACACCGGCGCCAGCACCCTGACCGCCACCAAGGTCAGCGACAGCGGCTGGGCAAAGTACACCTTCCACGGCGCCGGGGACATCACCGGAGACGGCGCCTACGACCTGATCCTCCGCGAGAAGACCGGCGACGGAAAGCTCCTGCTGCGCAAGGGAACCAAGCAGGGCAACGGCACCGACCTGCGCTCGTTCGCCGCCTCCGACGACAACACGACCACCTGGGGCGAGAGCGGCTGGCAGCAGAGCGTGTTCCCGCAGATCACCGTGATTCCCGACGTCACCGGCGACGGCATCCCCGACGTGTGGGCCGTCCAGGCCGACGGGAAGCGTTTCCTCTACCCCGGCGGGCGCACGAGCCACGGCACCCGCACCGACCTCGGCGGCGACGCCGGCGACTTCTGCCAAGCCTTCCCCGCCGCCGGCGGCGGCACCGCAAAGCTGTGCGGACCGGTCCTGCTCAAATACCTCGAACTCGGCGGCACCGACACCCTGGGCCTTCCCGTGGGCGACAGCACCGCCACACCGACGAAACCCGGCACGTACGCCCACTTCCGCAAGACCGGCCAGTCCGACACGTCCATCTACTGGAGCGCCGACACCGGAGCCCACTGGATCCACGGCACCATCCGCAACAAGTGGATCCAACTCACGTGGGAGAACAGCTACCTCGGGTTCCCCACCACCGAGGAATATCCGGTCGCCGGCGGCATGCGCACCGACTTCCAAGGCGGCTACATCCGCTGGAGCCAACCCACCGACACCGCCGCCGACCACACCTGGAGCGGAGAAACCCCCGCGACGCACATCACCATGGCCGGGGACTTCAACGGGGACGGCAAGGCCGACCTCGCCACCGTCATCGACTACGGCGGCGGCGCAGCCGCCCTGTGGACCAGCCTCGCCACCCCGACCGGATCCCTCGCCCAGCCCTTCGAATCATGGCGCGTGCCCGCGGGCACCTGGAACATCGGCGCGGCGAAGTGGGTCGCCGGGGACTTCAACGGCGACGGCCGCGACGACATCGCCGCCCTCTACAACTACGGAAACGGCCACGTCGGACTGTTCACCATGACCTCCCGCCCCGACGGAGGCTTCAACCCCGACCTCGGCAGCTGGACCCAAGCATCCGGCTGGGACTGGGACCGCACCACGCTCCTCGCCGGCGACACCAACGGCGACGGAAAGGACGAACTCGTCGCCATCTACGGCTTCGCCGACGCACGCGTCGCCAACTACACGTTCACCCCGCGCCCGGACGGCGGATTCAACGCCCCCGTCAAGGGATTCGAGGAAACCCACCCCGGCTATTGGGACTACCAAAAGGCCGCCTACGCCCTCGGCGACGTCAACGGCGACAAACGCGCCGACATCATCGGCACCTACATATACGGCGACGGCAACGTCACCGTCTTCACCGGCCTCGCCGACACCAACGGCAACCACCCCGGCTTCAACACGGCCGCCTGGTCCGCCACCGGGCTCCGGTGGCGCCGCAACGACATCCAGATCACCGCCGGCGACACCAACCACGACGGCCGCGACGACCTGCGCATGATGGACGCCAATCTCGGCATGGTCACGACCGTACGCACCTTCACCTCGAACGCCGACGGCACCCTCAACGCACCCGTCGAGGACTTCGGCGTCGCTCCGGACCGATGGATCAACAAGACCTACGTCCCCCACAGCGGCGACGTGAACGGAGACGGGCTCTCCGACATCCTCACCCTCTACAACTTCGGCAACGGACGCTTCGCCGCCTGGACCATCACCACCGGCACCGACGGCCACGCCACCGCCAACGTCGCCTGGGACAAACCCCTCGGCACCTGGTAACAACCCACGCCCACCGGTCGGCGGCCCCGGCGAACCACGCCGAGGCCGCCGACCCGGTCACGCGGCACCCTCGACCCGCAAGCAACAACGCTTCCACCCGAAGACGAGGAAGGCCACGACCGGCAGGGTCACCGGGCCGCCACCCGACCCGTCGCCACAACGACGACGCCGCCCGGGACACGAAGTCCCGGGCGGCCCGACCCGCGCCACCCATTCATCCGGCCCGGCCGACCCGCCGGGCCCCAACGAAGAACGGCTTCATCGTCCGATCCACCGCCTCCGCAGCCGGGTATCCGCGCCCAGGCAGGAGACCGACGGTGCGCAGCAGCACCCACGAAGAAGCGCTGTTACCGGTCGGGATCGTCGACGCCTCCCCCGCACCCCGGAGGCCGGGCACCACAACCGCTCCAACTCCGACAAGAACCGGGGCGCAAACGAGCATCGCCGAGGACGAAGGGACGGGGAACCGGGGGTACGACAGAACTGCGACCGCCGGAACCGACCCGAAACCGGGCCTCAAAGCACATGCCGAGGCTGGGGATGACCGGACGTCCACCCCTGATCGAATCGTCAGAAGGGGCTGGGCGTGGCCCGGACGACGGTGACGCGCAGAACGGATTTGGAGATCTCGTAGCGGATGACCACGTCGGCGACGGCGGCGTCACCACAGGTTCTCGTAGCCGGGGCGCGCGGGAGCGGACCCGTGCCCGTACGGATCACGAGCGAGTACGGCCATGCCCCGCTCGAAGGCACGCAGCCGATCCGGGCCCAGCCGGTTCGGCTCGACCTCGGCGGCCGGGGCGTAGGCCACGGTGTGGCTCACGGCGTGAAGGGAGTGCCATCGGGATTCCGCAGCCCGGAGAAGCCGCCCGCGCGCACACGATCCAGGGCCGCACGATCCTCGGCACGCTCCTCCGGCGTCAACGCCCACTCCAACACGATCTTCGCCTACAACCGATCGAAGGGAGTGTTCGCGAGCTGCTCCTCGAACTCGACACGCTCCTCCGAGGTGAGCCGCTCACGAATCTCCGCGATCGTCACCGGCCTACCGCTCTCCGCCACGAAACCTCCCCAATCCGTCGGTCCTTCCCCACTCTGCCCGCTCCGCGCACTCCGCGTCCGGCCCTCCGCCCGAACCCGGGAATCCGAACCCACCGAACCGCAAAGGGGCGTCGGCACCCACGTCGAGGACGAGCCCAGGCACAGCGCACGCATCACGACCGCACGTTCCGTCCGTCACGGAACCGCCCCCACGCCGCCGGCAGCAGCACACGCGGCCACGCGATCCCGCGTTCGGAGGCCGGCCCCGGCGCGATGCGGATCCGACGGCGGCGCAGCGGCGGGCGGATGCCACCCGCCGGCCGGCCGGCCCACGACGGCCTTCGCGCTCGACGGGCGGACCGCGGCCGGCCACCCGCGGTACCGGGAACCACTCGCCCCCCGTGAAACTTACAACATTTCCTCACAACTTCTTCGGCTGCGGGATGGGCTTGATGTGCCGAAGCACGCTGGTTGTCACCACAAGGCCACAGGTGCGCGGTGGTGTGCCACGGGGGTGGATTTCCCGTGCGGTTCAAGCGTTCGGTGGGGTTCTGCGACCGGTGGCGACCACCCTGCTACCGCGTCGAGACGACATGGACGGCGCAGCGGCGGGTGGTTGTCGGCGGGGGGGTGGAAACGGCGCTTGGGGTGTGGTGTTCGAGGTTGTCGTGGCTGGGCGAAGGCTGAGGGTCTCCCGCTGCGCCGGCGTTCCTCGAGGGAAGTCGGTGGACGTGGGGGTTTGTCTGGGTCGACGCGGAGCCGTGGGAGCGCCGTGCAGGTGGTGAGGTGGTCCAGTTGCCGGGGCCGGGGCGGTTGAGGGCCCGGTGCGGCACCTCTTGGTCGATGTGGGTGCGGCCGGTGTGTTCGAGGGCGGTGTGGGTGTGGGCGGTCGGGCGGGGCCGGTTGCGGAAGTTGCCGTGGGTGGGGTGTTGGTCTGCGTGGGCGATGTCTTCGGGGTCGGTGTCGGCCCGGATGGGGTGGTGGAGCGGGATGACGTCCTGGGCCTCGTGGGGGGTGAGGTGGGTGAGGCGCTGTCGGATGAAGGTCCGGGAGGACGGCATCGGCTTCTTGCGTGGGGTCTGGTGACAGTCTTCTCCTCCCGCGAAGACGATCGTGAGCCGGGTGTAGGGGTCGTCCCGGATGTAGCGGACGTATTCCGGCGGGGAGCCGCTGAGCCGGTGTGCTTCGTCGAGGGCGAGGGTGCGGGGGTGGGCGGCGAGTTCGGTCTTGAGGAGTTGGTCGAACTCGCCGGCGTAGGGCGGGGGGTGGCCCGGGGGTTCCGGGGCGGCGTGCAGTTCCCGGCGCACTGTGCGGAGGGTGGGGCGGGTGTGGAAGGTGGCGCGGCGGATGTCCTGGTCGGGTTCGAGCTTGTGCAGGCGGCTGGTGACGGCGGCGGTCTTGCCGGAGCCGGTGCCGCTGTGGATGCAGGTGATGGCGCGGGCGGCGGTCGTGTCGGCGAGGTTCTCCCGGGCGGTGAGCAGTGCGCGGGTGGTCACCGGACGTGCCTCGGGGAGGGCGACGTACTGGTCGGTGGGCGCGGGTGGCGGGTGGCGGGTCGTTGAGGGTTTTCGCGGGCGGAGAGCGGTTCGGGTGTGGTGGATTCGGCGGGCCTGACGGGCCTGGTGGCCTTCTTCAGGACGTCGGGGATGGCCCGGTCGGTCGGGGGCGGTGCGGATCGGGTCGGGTCGGGTCGGGTCGGGTAGCGCCGGCTTGCCGAGGTCGCTCTCGCGGTGTTGGGCCGGTTCCCGGGCGGCCTCGGGCGTGGTGATCGTGTCCGGGCGCTGTGCGTCGGCGGGAGTGGACGTGGGGGCGTGGCGCGGGGCGGCGCAGGTGCTCGGCGGCTTTGGCCTCGGCACGCAGGCGGCGGGCGCGGGCCGCTCGGGCGCGGCGCAGTGCGGCGCGTTGATCGTCGGTGGCCTGGTCGGCCGGGTGGGTGGTGCCCGTCTCGGGTGGTGTGCGTTGGCTGATCCGGCGGCCGGTCCGTTGGATGCTCTGGCGGTGGGACGCCGGCGACTAGAGTGGGGCGGTCGGATCGTCGTGAGGGAGGGGTGTGGGGGTGACTGCCGAGCCCGAGTATTCGACTCCGGTGATCGCGCGGCCGGAGTGCACGATCGAGGGTGTGCGTGCGGCGATCGCGTTGTTGGCGCCGCACTGGCTTCCCGAGATGGACCGGTCCCAGCGCGAGGCGACCGCGAAGGCGTTGGAGATCAACCGGCTCGACCCGTTGCGGGGCTGGTTGCGGCACTGGGCGGCGATCGCGGAGATCGAGCGTCACCCGGACCTGGCGTTTCGCTATCACCACGCCGAGCAGGTCGACACCGTCAGCGACGATCCCCGGGTGCGTGCCCGCGGTGTTCGGGTCGCCAGCGAGTTGTTGCGGGCCGCCTACGCTGCGGTGGGCGTGTGAGCTGGGGCTGGGAGTACGAGCCCGACCAGGCGAGTGTGGTGGGCGGTGCGCCGGAGGCGTTCGTCGCCTTGGTCGAGACCGCGGTCGCGGAGATCGTCCGCGCGGCCGAGGCCCTGTATCTCGACGGGACGCTGTACGAGGGGCCCAATCCCCGCGCGGCAACCGCCTACATCGATGACGGCATGTTCGTGTACCTGATCGTGGTACGCAGCGAACGCGTGTACGTCCTGCAGACGACATACCTCCCCGCCCACTGACACCTTTACGTCCGCACCCGCACCACTTTGGGCGGCTTGTGTGTGGCCGGGCAGGGCGGCGAACAGCATCGTCTCCACCGCGGTGGTTGAGGTTCTCGATGCCGCCCTTCGGGTGTGGGCTGTAGGGCGGGAGCACGGTGATGTTCGCGTCCGGGGCGGTCGGTGCGGTGGTCACGGTGCGGGAGAGGAAGTCCCTGCCCCGGTCGAAGCGCACGTGTTCGGGCAGGCCGCCGAAGGGCCCGTGCGGGTCGGTGTGCGCGATCGCGGAGCGCGGCGCGGCCGGGATCGAGGCCCGCGTGGGAGGGGCGGGTGTGACATCGAGGCGCGCGTGGGAAGGCCGGGTGTGACGGCGACGCCGGTGATCGCCGTGGTCGCGCAGTCGATGAACCAGGTGGTGTAGGGGTGGACGAGGTCACCGTCGGCGTCCACCCGCAGGGGGGCTTGGACGTGGTCGGCCTCCCGGGCGTGGTTGCGCCGGGTGTGGGAGCGCTTGGCGAACACGTCCAGCGCGCGGGCGGTTTCGGGGCCCTTGCGGCGGCCGGTCCGCTCCCCCGCGGTCGGGTCCCGGTGGAGTGCGTGCAGGAACGTCGACAGCGACGGGAGAGGGTCCGGCAGCGGTACGGCGGCGTGCGGTGCGCCGCCCGGAAGCGTCGGGTTGTCCGTCGGCCGTGCCGATGTCGGTGCGGCGTGGTCGCTGGCGGTGTCGGCGGCTGCTCGGGCGACGGGTTCGCGGTGGACCGCGCAGGCGTTGCCGTGCCGGTACGCCGGCGACACCCGGGTGGGTGGGGTGGTCTCGAAGCGGTCGCTGCGGCGGGCGCCCGGGTGGGCGGCGGTGGCGGGTGTGGTGCCGGCATCGGCTGGCCCGGCGGTGCGCCGTGCGGTCGGAGACGGGCGGCGGGGGTCCGGTGGTGGGCCTTGGTGCCCGCCCGCATCGGGGATGTCGGGGTTCGCGGAATCGCCTCTGCGGTGTGTCTGTAGTGGTGCTATGACATCGACGACGATCCAGGTGCCGCGCGAGACCCGCGACCATCTCGCCGAGCTCGCCAGGGAACGCGGACTGAGCATCGGCCAACTGGTCGAGGCGTTGGCCGCCGAGCAGCCCACCGCCGCCCGGCGGGCCGAGCGGCCGGCCGCGGACCGGGAGACGGTGCGTTCGGTGATCGGTGTCCCGATCACCGACGAGGAGTTCGACGACGCGCCCGACATCCTCGCCAACATTCATCGGATCGCCGCCGGGAAGGCCCGGAAGGCCCGGGCGTGATCGTCCTGGACACCCGCGCCGTCGAGGCCCTCGCCGCCGGCCACAAGACCCTGGGCCTCCTCGCGGGCAACATGGCCCGCACCCCGGGCGACCACCCGGTCGTCCCCGCGCTGTGCCTGGTGCAGGCCGAAGCCGACGCGCAGGGCGTCGCCCATCGGGTCCCGGCGCTGTCGAGCGTGAGCGTCGACCCCCTGGGGACGGTCGCGTCGGTGGCGGTCGGCACGATGATCCGCGACGGCCTCGGCGGGCCCGACACCTGCCGCGCCCTGTACTGCGCCCTCCCCCGGGCCGAGTTCACGGGCATGTCCATCCTGCTGACCACCCGCGAGGACGCCTACCCACCCGCAATCGTCACCGTCGACATCGACTCCCCCGGCATGCTCGGGTTCTGAGGGCGGGAGCACGACCACGAGGGGAAACCGTCCCGGCACCCGACCCGGGCGCCGCGTCGCCACCACACGCAACGCACCCCTCGAGCACGACACGCACCCCGGGACCCGGTCGCCCACCGGTGACCCGCCACGCATCCGGGCACGAAGCCGGGCGAGCGAGTCCCGCGGTCCCGATCCCCTCGCGCGTTCGGGCCACGACGTGCCGGCTCCCGCGAACCGGATGTCGGCCGCACCGTGGCTTCGACCTCGACCTGCAGACGGCGGGCATGCCGGGCACGGGCACGACGCGCCGGCTTGTTCCGGGGCGGCCGGCTCGGCCGGGATGAAGGAAACGTCCGCCAAGGGGCACCGGTGGTGAGTTCGGGGGCGGCCATGCGTCGGAGCGTCGTCGATCACGAGCATGCCCGGGGCGAAGGCGTCCGGGAGTGCGCGGTCGGCCGCGTCCGTGCGGTTCGTCGGGTGGGCGGCCGGCAGGCCGAACGCGGTGAGCAGCGCGGCGCGCAACCGGGACGGCGCGGGTTTCACCGCGACCGGCGCGCGGTGTACGGGACGCGGAGCGGGAGCAGGCGCAGGGCTTGGTGGAGCGCGATCGTCCTGCCGTGGCCGGGGTCGCCGTACACGCACACGATCCCGCGGGCGGCGACCGTGTGGACGAGCGCTTCGGCCACAGCGCCGAGTCGGCGCGTCGACACCGGGTGCGCGCCGGGCACGTGGAGGCGGGTGCCGTCGTCGAGGGGTGCCGGCCGGGTCGCGGTGGGGTCGGTCCCGGCCGGGGCCGGGGCGCCGGTGGGCGGCGGGGTGATCCGGCCGGCCTCGCAGGCCGTGCCCGGGAGCGCCGGTTCGGCCAGGGCGCGGTCGTAGCGATCGGGGTCGCGTCCGGCGTGCGTGGGCCGGGAGATCTCCGGGACACGGCCCGCGCGTTGCTCTTCCCGCACGGCGCGGTAGAGCGTCGTCGGGGACGGCTGGGTGTTCGTGGTCGGCGACGGGTGGGCCTGGTCCGGGTGTTCCCGCATCGAGTCGTGCAAGGCTTTCACGTTCGGGCCCAGGTCCGACGGGCGCGCCCGGAGGGCGTCGGTGAGCGCGAAGGAGTGCCGCCGCGTGGCCGGTTCCGCCCGTCCGGACTCGCGGGTGATCGCCGGCCACCGCCACACGGTGCGCGGCGCCACCCCGGCCGCGGCCGCGGCGATCCGCACGTGCACCGTCTCCACCGTCCCGGCCTCGTCCAGCGCGAGAAGACGGGATACCACCGACCGGCGTGTCAGGGCCCGGTCCTGTGACACGGGCACGGGTGACGACGCTTGCGCGGCAGCAGCGGACGGAGGCGGCGGCGCGCGGGGCCCGCCCGAGGCCGAAGACACCGGCGGTGGAGACGACTTCGCGCTCATGGGCGCAAGCACACCCCGCCCTCGAACCGGCCGACACAGGAATGTGCAACCCCCGTGACAGCCGGGCCACGCATGTGCCAGCCGCTGTCGGGCAGGCCACGACAGCGGTTCGGTCACCCCGTGACAGCCAAGACCCCTACGGCCGGACCGACAACCCCAGCTCAACCGAAGGAAACCACAAGCAGACCCGCTGACACCCACCCCGCCCACACCAACCCGCACACTCACAAGGTGCTTGGGTCGCCCTGGATGGTTCCAGAGCACGTCGAGTTGCTCGCCGACACCTCGCTGTGGCTGGCAACATCTACAGATCCTGGTCTGGGGCCGGCAGACCGACGGTCGCTACTGCCTCATCGACATGTGCGTGCCGCCGAACGGCGGTCCGCCGCCGCACCGGCACGACTTCGAGGAGATGTTCACCCTCGTCGAGGGCGAGCTGGAGTTCACCTTCCGCGGCGAGAAGGTGCGGGTGCGGGCCGGCAGGACCGTCAACATCCCGGCCGACGCGCCGCGCTTCTTCCGCAACGTCTCGGCCGAGCCCGCTCGGATGATGTGCATGTGCACCCCGGCGGGACAGGAGGACTGCTTCTGGAGGTCGGCGATTTGGTCGACGGCCCCGACTGCGCGCCGCCGCGGCGCGCCGAGGCCGGGCAACTGGTGCGCCGGCGAAAGGCGATCGAGCCGGCGGCGCGCTGCCGCACGGAGATCCTGTGAGGCGTCCGACGTCTCGACCGGCGTGGGCCGGCCCCGAGCGGCGCCGATCGCCGGGTGTGCTCGCGATCGGCGCCACCGCCTGTGCGTGCCCGGTCCGTTGCCTCCGGGACGGGTCGTCGATCAGGCCGGGTCGTACCAGAACATGTCGGCACGGTTCGTGTATTGGGCGGCCTGGGCGTCGTACACCGTGTAGTCCTTGATTGCCACGAACATGTTGTCGTGCAGGACCTGGAGACTGAACCACTCGGGTTGCCCCGGGGCCGGGATGGTGGAGCTCAGGTGTTTCTTGAAGCGCTGGTGGCGAAGGTTCGAGCACTCCTGGGCCCACAGGTCCGCGCCTTCGTCGGCGTATCCATTCTTGACGCCCATGCACCAGGGGCCGCCGCGGACGGCGCTGACGAACTCGAATTCCAGGTTGTGGAAGTGGTCGAGGACCTTGTAGCACACGGTCCATCGCTGGCTTCGGTCGCCGTCGTATGGATGCTGGATGATCCTGCCGTGCTTGTGCTCGTCCGCCTCCTCCGAGGCGGTCAGGACCATTCCGGCCCCGGTGTGGATCTTGTAGGTGCCGGGCAGGCAGGTCATGTCCGCCGGCCACGAGCCGGCTGCGGCGGGGGTCGCGGTGAGCAGGCCCGCGCCGAGAAGCAGTGCGATGACGACGGCGATGGACCGGCGCAGCGGGCGCCGGTCGGTTTCGGCCGAGCGTGGCATGGCAGTCCCGTCTTCGGCGCCGGTGGTCGGGTATGGGTGCCGGGTCATCCGCATGTCAACACCCCAA
Source organism: Embleya sp. AB8 (assembly GCF_049739465.1). NCBI lineage: Bacteria > Bacillati > Actinomycetota > Actinomycetes > Kitasatosporales > Streptomycetaceae > Embleya > Embleya sp. AB8. Next base: position 4,642 of record NZ_JBMHHY010000056.1, on the reverse strand, counting down.
TCGCTGCTGGGCCTTGGCCCGCAGCGAGCCCGGCGGTGCGAAGCTGGAGCAGGTGACCACGCCCTGCTCGGGGAACTCGAAGGACACGTATACGCCCTTGCCGCCGCCGGCCATGATCCAGTTGCCGGTGTCGAATCCGGTGCGGGCGCAGATCCACTTGACCCACTCGCCCTGGACGCGTCGGGTGCCCCGGTAGAGCATGTAGTAGTCGGGCTTCTCGAAGTTGAAGGTCTGGCTGGTCTGGGTGGTGTCCGTGCTGCCCACCGAGTCCGAGACCTGGAAGCCCACCTTCATGCTCACGTTGCCGAACAGCGTCTTGGCGTCCACGCCGAAATCGGCGCTGTTGTTCACCTGTGTGGTGACCGTGGTCTGCTTGGTGAGCACGACCGATTGGCTGCCGGTGACGCCGGGTGGGACGTTGATGGCGGCCTGGTAGGTGATCACCGAGTCGACCACGGCCGTGTCGGGCTCGCCGTAGTAGTGGTTGATGTTCGGGTTGCACGCGCCCTGCGGGTCGGCGTGCGCGGGCCCGATCGTGGCGATGGAGGCCGCGGCGACGGCCGTGGTGAGCGCGGCGGTCACGGCGAGGGGTCGGCGTGGTCCGCGGCGTGGAATCCTCATGTGGTTCGTACCTCCCTTCCCTGGACGGTGGACGACGCCGTGGCAAGGGCGCTCGATGTGACGCCGGCGGCCACGACGGCCGGGTGTGCCCGCGCCCGACGGTGCCGCACGCGGGCGCGCCCGAACCGGACCAGGATGAACGGTTGCCGGACCCGGGTGGCAGCTACGAAGGATGGGTGCGGCTCTTCGAACGTTGCATGTACGACTCGCGAAAGTTGATGCCGTGCCTACCGTTTCGCTGCGATGCGGCGACGGCGTCGGCGCACGACGAGGGGTCACGGCCGGGAGTACGAGCAGGGCGGCTGCGCCGACCACGGTCCACAAGACGGCCCGGACGGTGGCGCGGACGGTGGCGCGGGCGGTGGCGCGGGCGGGTACGGTCGGGCCGGTTTCCGGGGGGCCGCCGGGGACCGGGATCGGGTGGATCACGAGGTCCACGTCGAGGCGGAATGCCTGGGTCACGCCGTCCAGGCGCGCGGTCCGGGTCAGCGCCGTGCCGGGGAGCGACTCCGGGAGCGGGTCCGGAAGTTGCTTGCCGGTGGTGAGGTTCCACGGGCCGCGTACGGTGGGTTCGGGGGGGCTCTGCGTCACATTCCGGGGAGCGCTGAAGGTCGGTGACGAAGGAGCTTGGGGGCACGTCGTTCGGATGGCTGCGGTTGCGCGCGCCGGAGCCCCACGCATGAAACCGATGCCCCGTCGGCATCTTCCTGAGGGCTGGATCGACCGGTGGGTATTCCGCACGGTCGAGTCCATGGAGATGTCGTTCTCGTGGTGGGCCGGGTTGCCGTTTCCGTCGGCCGGGGTGCGTGTCGAGAGCGTCGAGGTCGATGCCGACGAAGTCCGTGTCCGCGCCATGTCCGACGCCGAAGGCGCTGGATGTCCGAGCCGTGGTGCTCCGTCGGTACGCGTGCACGATCGCCGTGTCCGGCGCCCGGCCCACGCTACGATCGCCGGCCGTGCGGTCGCGGTCGATCCGCTCGTGCGCCGTTTCGTCTGCGCCGGCCGCGGGTGACCGCGACGGGCCTTCGTCGAGCGGGTCGAGGGATCGACCCGGCGCTACGGTCGACGGAGCCGCGCTCTGCGGACGGTGCCGGAACGTATCGCGCTCGCCCCGGCGGGCCGGGCCGGTGCTCGACTGGCCGTCGGACCGGGCGTGTCGGTCGGCCCGGCCACCCTGTTGCGGCTGATCCGCGCGCTGCCGGAGCCCGAAAATCGCTGCCGGGCCTTGGCCCGCAGCGAGCCCGGCGGTGCGAAGCCGGAGCAGGAGGCGAGGCCGTGTGTTCGGGCGACAGCCGAACTCCCGTGGCCACACCGAAGACCTCGACGTGACACCGGAACAGGCGATGCGCCACCAGCAGAGAAATCACGCGTCCCACAACAAGGTTTCGACAACCGCTGGGCCTGGTCGCAGACCGACGCCCGGCGTTCCTCCAGGGCGCCGCGGAGCATGCGGTCGAACCCGATCGCGTGGGAGAGAGGGTGGGCGGCCGGGCGGGCCGAGGGCGTGGAAGAGCTCGTGGCGCAGGTCGCGGGTGCCGGGGGCGTGCGCGGAAGACCACGCGGTGGGTGGTGGTGGGGGCGAGTTCGCGCAGCGAGGCGTTCACCGCGAGGGATGCGCCGTGGCCGGCGGCGCCGTGGACGCAGATCGTCGCGCGCGTCGATCGCGGCGCGGATGTCCTCCCTGGCGGAGGGCGGGGCACGGGTTCCCACGATCCGGGCGTCCTTGAGGCGCGTGTGGTGGTCCTCGCGTTCACCGGGCGGGCGGCCCTTGCGTGTCGCGGTGCTCGTGTCGGTCGCCTGCCTCGGGTGGTGTCGTGTTCGGTGGGCGCCGCGGTGCGGTTCGCCTGGTTGTGGGTGCGGTGTCCGTGTCGGAGGCCGCCGGTTGCCTGGTGCGGGGGTGTGCCCGGGTCGCCGGTGGTTCGCGGGGCGCCGGTGGTTCGCGGGGCGGGATCGGGTCCGGCGGCGTGCGCGAGGCCGGGTCCGCCTACCGGGAGCGGGTCTGCTCGGCCTCTGCCTGTGCGGCGGTGAGTGCGCCCGGTTGTCGGGGGGCGGTCGCGGTGGTGACCGCCGCATAGCGCCGTCGGCGTCGTCGGCGGCGTCGTCGGCGTCGGCGTCGGCCGGGGCGCGTGCCGGGGCGCGGGGTTCGGCGTCCTTGGCTCGGCGCGGTGTGGCGCGTTGTGTGGTTGTGGCTCGGTCGGCGAGGTGGGCGGGGTCCGGGTGGGTGTGGGTGTCGGCGTCGAAGACCTCGATCTCGTGGGTGTGGTGGGGGATGAAGCGCAGGTGTACGCGGGTGGCGTTCTTGTCGTGTATCCGTGGGCCGACGTGGTCGCGGCGCGGCTGCTCGCGCTGCCGCGGATGATGGACGACGACGACCGGGTCTTCGGCGGCCCCCACTTCGGCCCCGGTCACCGGCGCGACGACGTGTTCCTGTTCCTGCACTTCCTCCAGCGGTTCCTCACGCGTCATCGGAGTTGATCCGGAAGGTCGCGCGCTGCGGCGCTGGTGGGCATCCGCGGCCGACATGCGCCCGTCCGTGGGGAACGGCACGTCGTCGATCACCCGTGTGTCCGGTGCGGCCCTCGACGACAGGCCTGCGGTGATCCGCCGCCGCGCCGGCGCCGGATCCCGCGGTCCCGGGCCCGTGACGCTCGCTCTTCGCCCACTGATCCCGCCGCGGCGTCGACGCGAACTCGGCCCGCGGTCCCGAACCCGCCGCGTCCACGACACGTCCCGGGCAGGCATGTCGGGCAATACGCGACGAAGTTCCATCGGGCGGGCATCGCCGGAAGGCGCCCTGTGACCGCGATTGTTTTGGACTGATGGATCCAATATGGTGGAGGTGCGTGCCCGGTGCGGCGCGGATCGCGTTTCGACACGTGCCTTTCATCGGCATGTGTCCGTCGAGGGAAGGTCGGGGCATGAGCGGGACCAGGGCAGTCGTCGAGGAGTTCTTCCGTCGGGCCGGGGCCGGCGAATTCGGGCGGCTGAGCGAGCTGTTCGCCGAGGAGGTCGACTGGAACGTCTACGGTGCCGAGGAAGTGCCGTGGGTCGGCCGTCGCACCACGCGGGCCGAGGTCGCCGACTTCTTCGACGTCCTCCGTCGGCATCTCGAAGCCGAGGAGTTCGCCGTCCACCGGATCGTCGTGGAAGGCGAGGACGCGATCGTCCTCGGCGACATGCGACAGACGGTCGTCACCACCGGTGACCTGTTCGTCTCGCCGTTCGCCTTCCACCTCACGGTGCACGACGGCCTGATCACGCGCTACATCCCCTACGAGGACAGCCTGAACCTGGCCCGCGCGTTCGGCGTGGCGTGAGCCGCACGACCGCGTCGATCGGGGTTCGGGGCGAATCGCCGCCGCGGTCGGCCCTCCCACGTCCCGTTCCCGCTCGGCCCCGCGGCGGGGAAGTCACCACGCACACGCGCTCCCGCCACCCGACCCGCCGGGCACGCGGGTCGGGTCGCGCGGATTCCGCGTCGGACCGTGCGCCGAACGGCCGCCCGTGGGGCCGTACACGAACTCGTGAGTGGTAGTGGTGGTCCTGCCGACGAACGGTGCGCCGGCGACACGCAGGCGCCACACGCGGGTCGCGTCGTGGCGGGCGACGCGACCGGCGAGACGGGCCGACCCGGCGGTGGTCGGCCCGGCCACGTCGATCATGTCCTCGATGCCGACCGGCGGTCCGTGCACAAGACCACGGTCCACGCTCCCGGCGAGTTCGCGGTCGGCCGTCGGTGCGGCCGACAACGCGCCTTCGGTGTCCACGAACGCAAACGCGTCGACGGCCGGATCGGTGCGGGCAATGGACCGCAGCGCGGCGTGGGCGAGTTCTTCCGCGGTGGTGCGCCCGGACCCGAGACCCGCGGCGAGTTCGGTGATCGTTCGTCCGCCGAAGGGGCGGGCGGGTGGCGCGGTGCGCGCGACGGCCGAGACGTGGTGCGTCACGGCGGATTCCCGATGGCCGAGACGTGGTGCGTCACGGCGGATTCCCGATGGCCGAGACGTGGTGCGTCACGGCG
>NZ_JBMHHY010000055.1:0-29780 GCF_049739465.1 Embleya sp. AB8 | reverse complement strand
GCCGAGACGTGGTGCGTCACGGCGGATTCCCGATGGCCGAGACGTGGTGCGTCACGGCGGATTCCCGATGGCCGAGACGTGGTGCGTCACGGCGGATTCCCGATGGCCGAGACGTGGTGCGTCACGGCGGGTTCCCGATGGCCGAGACGTGGTGCGTCACGGCGGGTTCCCGGAGTGGGGCGGTGGGGCGGGCGGCCGCCCGTCGAAAGCCTCGAGGGCGACCCTTCCCAGGTCGGCCGAAAGCCGGGGAGGAGTACGAGAATCGGGACGATCGACGCGGTGCAGACGGCCATCGTGGCGGAGTACGCAGCCATCGTGGCGGTGTACGCGACCATCGTGGCGGTGTACGCGACCATCGGCCGGATGTGCGCGGGCAGTCCGAACGCGGCCGCGTCGGCCGGCGGCGGTGCGATGGCGGCGCCGAGTGCGGCGCCCGCGAGGATCGACGCCGCCGATCCGCCGCGGGTCGGGACGGTGGCCGGTGTGACCGAGACGAGCGGCACGAACGGGACGAACATCGGGTACCAGTCGTTTCCGGCCGGCGTCCGCGCCACAGGATCACCCCGCGGACCGCGGCCGGCAACGGCGCCCGCCGGGCGCGCGGGTCGGCGGTGATGGTGAACCGCGGCCGTGGACGAGGGGTGGTACGGCCTTCCCCGCGGGCCGTCCGCAGCCGGCGCTGCAGGGTCCGCGGTGACTTCCCCGCCGCGGCCGCCACCAGGCGTAGGTGCCCGGGGGTCGACACGCCCCGGGCCTCCAACCCCGCGAGACGGGCCATCACTTGCCCCCGGACCGCGCGGCCGCCGGCACTGTGGGGCGGAAACGCGGCAGCCATGCACCGCGAGTTGACCGCCGATCGCCCTCGGGTGCACCGGTCACCACCACTCCCCTTCCCCTTTTTTCCTGTCCCGGTCTCGGAAGTCCGGACGACCCGGCCGTCGGAACACCGGCTTCCCCCAGGAACACGGAAACCGCGCCACCACGACGCCGACAACGGCATTCCGACGACGCGGGCAGGACGTTCCGGTAAAAGCGGGAAAACGGGCGGCGCACAGGGAAGTTGCAGGACACCGACCTGCGGAACGGTGTTTCCACGACGCCCCAAAACCGCACCGAAACGACGCGACCAGGGCCCCACGCGGCCGTGACCACGCACGACCTGCCACACCATCGACGACATACCCACACGGCCACCACCACACCCCACCACAACTTCACAGCGGCAGTTGCTCCTCCGGCGGGAGAGGCGTCCGGCGCTCGGGGTGTGTGCTGCGGCCTGTCGTGGTGGATGCCGGATTGGTGTGACTCGGCGCGCCGGGCAACCGCGAGGACCCATGCTGGTGCGATGTCGAACACAGAGATTGTCACGCCACGGGCGGAACACGGCGGAATGCTTCCAAAGTTGCGTGTTGCCGTCGTGTCCTACGGGTGGCCGAGGATCAGAGGATCACCAGGACGCTGGCTGGTGTGATCCGAAGAGTGGTCGGTGTGGGTCCCTCGTCGTGGTCACCGGTGGGACACCGGACGAGATGCGCGCCGGTTGGACGCTCGACGTCGATCTCCTGATCGTCCTCGCGCACACCGATCCGGTTGAGGACGGTGGGGTCTTCGTGGGAGCCGGCGAATCCTGGGACGGGTGGGTGGATCTGGACACTCTGAAAGGTCGGATCCGGGCGCGGACGATCCTTCTCGACGCCTGTTGGGGGGCGCGTGCCGACGTGCGCGCGGCGATTGCCCGGTGTGTGGCGGGCCCGGCGACGGTGCTCGGGTACACCGCGGGAAGCTGCCCGCTCGGGAGGGGGTCGTGATCCCGAGGCTGGTGCCCGCGTTGGCCGCGGCGGGCCCGGACGGGGCCGGTGCGCGACTGCACGCGGACCTGCCCGGGGTCCTCGCTGCCACTGGGCAACCCGCCGCGGCGGACGGCACGGGGTGGGCGGTGTACGACGTGCCCGGGCCCGAAGGCGTGAGCGCTGCGATCCGCAGGGGCGGGGTCGGTGGTGGAGTGGACCTCCTGTCGGATTTGCCGTCGGAGGCGGGACGGAAGCGCCGGTAGTTCCATGTCGAGACGCCCCGTCGCCGAGGAGCGCTGAGCAAGGTCGCAGGACTCGTGCGGTAGCCGGGCGCAGCTCGGGTGGGTGGCTGCTGGGTGGATGCGGTGGGCATGTCTGCATCGCTGGGTGGTGCCGGCTCGTGCCGGCTCCCTCGGGGGGGACCGGGGGAAATTGCCGGGCCGGTGTCGTTCGACGACGCCGGCCTCGTGGCGAAGTCGACGGTTTCGAGGAGTAACCGATCACGCCTGACCGGGTGTTGGGGTGGGGTGTGTCGTCGCCTCACGGTTGTTACGAACCCGGTGTGGGTTCCCTGCGGATTGGTACTTCTTTGATGCGTCGTGCGGATGCGGATCGTTCCTGGCTCGCGGGTCACCAGCTCCACATGGTCGCCACCTTGGCTCACGTGGACGACATCATCGATCGCGCGCTGCGGCTCGCCCAGGTCTACTCCGCCGGGGGCCCGCTCACCCTGGACAGCGTGGTGCGCGGACAGCGGGAGGAGGTGGTGGTCAAGGCGATCGCCCCGCTCCCCCAGGCCCGCCCTGCCTCGGCTGGTGGCCGATGCCCTCACGCAATTGCGTGCGGCGCTGGAGCACGACTTGTACGCCGAGGTCGAGGCGCGGCTCGGGCGCTTGTTGACGAACGAGGAGGCGGTCCGGATCGAGATGCCGGCGTGCTCGAGTGCCGACGTGTGGGAGAAGTGGCTCAAGAACGGCAAGCGGTTGGCGGTTGGCGCCGCTGCGGGCCGGATCGACGTCGGCGGAGCGGATCGGACGGCTTCAGCCGTACCGCCGGCGTGACGTCGACGACCATCCCCTGCAACTGCTGGTCAAGCACACCAACACGGCCAAGCACCGGATGCCGGCCGAGATCGCCACCCGGATCGGCACGATCCACCCCGACGACCCGGCAAGCGCGCCGGAGACGGTGGTGCCGCTGGATCTGCGGCCGCGCCCCGGCAGTGGCGTGGGCGTGCGTGTGGGGGATGTCGTCGCCGGTGCGCCGCTCGGGGAACGGATCGTGTTCTCGGTGGTCCCGACGGTGTGTCTGCGCCGACCCCACACCGGGGTGTGGACGATCCTCGCGCACGAGTTGCGGCTGCTCGAGGAGTGGGTGGGGACCGTCGCGGTGCCGGTGCTCCTGGCCGGACGCCACGGTGTCCCGGTGCTTCCGCCGCAGGTGGACATCTCCGCCGGCTACGACGACCTGCGAGGACGACTCGCCGATGCCGGTACCGTTCCGGCAACCGAACGATCCGGGCCCGGTTCGAGGCCGCGGCCGCGCGCGCCGGATTGATCGACGTACTCGCTCTGTCTCTCGGTGGTTTTCCCGAGGAGACGATACCGGCGTGGGCCGAGGCGCTGACCGACGCCTCGGCCGTCGATCGCGCGAGCTACCTCGCCGATCTCCGCCACGATCCTCGTGGTGTGCCATGCCTTGATCGCCGAGGCTCGGGCCGCCGCGGGGGCGTAGTGGGTACGGCCACCTTTCTCGGGGGCAGCTCGGCGACCACGTGATCGAGGTGCTCGTGCTCGGCACCACTCGATGCCGTGCACAGGGCGTCGTACGCGTCGTCGTCGAGTCCGGAGTCACGCCCGCCGCAGTGGGCCCTGGGCTGGGCGGCGGGCGCGTGTACGCGTCGAGGCCCGTGAGTGCGGCCGGCGCCTCTGAGGCGTCGGTCATGCGAACGATCGCTGTCGGGGCACCGATATGCGCCGATTCGGCGGTGAGCGGGTGCGTCGACCCGGTTTGCCGAGGTCATCCGCCAGGGCGTGCTGCTCCCGGAGGTTGCCCGGGTGCGCGTGCGGGACATGCTGTGCCTCTTGCGAGGTGAGGCGGCCGATGAGGACGTGGGCGGTGAGGCCGTCGGCGAGGGCGAGGAGGGCGTTGGCCGGGCGCGGCGTGTCCGGCGCTCTCGCCGACTTCCCGAATGAGCTGGGTGAACGCCTGGTGCAGGGCTGCATGACCGGCCTTCAGCGCGTCCGCGAGCGGCTCACTGACCGCGGCCTGCGCGACAAAGGCGAGCCGGATCCGTGCCTCGGCGTGATGTTCTTCCCCGGAGCAGCGCGACTTCGGTGATTGCGTGACCCACGGCGGTGGCGGCCGATGGGGCCGGGCTCCGGATGAGGCGAGCCCGGGCGCGTTCGCTGATCCGTTCGCCGATGTTCCCGAGAGTGAACACGAGCATCTCTTCCTTGCCGCGGAAGCAGCGCTACACGGCGCCCATCGACATCTGTGCGCGGCAGCGACATCGCGCAGGGTCACGCCCTCCGGTCCGGGTTCGTCAGCGAGGAGGCAGACGGCCTCGGCGATGCGGTGGCGCCGGTCCTCGTGATCAACCTGTCCGGGCATGCCCGGGGGCTCCGTTGGTCGATGCGTATTCGATGCGAGCGTATCGGTTCCTGGGCTACAGTTCCGATGCAAGCGCATCGGAACCGAGTCGGTGACAGAGCAGGGTTCGATCCCTTCGGCGGGCCGGGGATTGTGACGTAGCCCGAGAGCCGAACTCGGGTACGTCCGGGCTCTCATACGTTGCGGCAGGCCTGTCGCGACCATCGAGGAGGGGGAAGCATTATGCGGCGCAGACGACTGGGAGCAGTACTCGCCGCTCTCGTCATGACGGCAGTAGCTGTGCCTGTGACGCCGGCTCAGCCGGCCCAGGCGGTTCAGCCTGCGGCGAGAATCGTGCAGATCGTCGCCCACGAGGACGACGATCTGTTGTTCATGAATCCGACCTGTCCAACAACATCAAGGCGAACGTCCCGATCACCACGATCTACCTCAGCGCAGGCGAGGCCGACCGCGGCGTCGAGTACGCCAAAGCGCGTCAGGAGGGCGCCATGGCGGCGTACTCCCGCATGCTCGGGGAGCCGACCTGCTCGGGTTCCTGCTGGAGCTACGACGAGGCATCGATAGGTACGCACACTGTCGAGCACCGCGCGCTCGGAAACGTCAACCTGTACTTTCTCAACCTCCATGACGGCGGGGCGGACAGGTACGCGGGTCTGGGGGCCTGAACCGGATCTGGAGTGGCGGCACGGAACCCACACTCACCATGTCCGACGATGGCAAGTGGCCTCAGCAGTACGACCGTCCGGGCCTGGGCGATGTCCTGACCTCGCTCCTCGCCGACAGCAGTCCCACGCTGGTCCGGGTCCAGGATCCCGCGCCGGACCCGCTTTTGGGTGGCGAGCTCAACTTCCCAGCGGATTTCCACGGCGACAACCCCGACCACACCGCTGCGGCCCGGTTCGCCGACGAGGCCGTCGCCCGGTACAACAGGTCATCGGCAGGCTCCTCGCACCGCGTGGTCGTCGAGCACTACCGCGACTACAACATCCAGGACACGCCGGCGAACCTCTCCCGTGCCGAGACCACGGAGAAGAAAACGACCTTCCAAGACGGCTACGGGCCCAAAGACCCGCTGCTGCCCCGGCTCGACGACGGCACGTTTCCCTCGGCCTGCAACCCCGGCAAGGCGCCCTACCAGTGCTGGGAGTCCCGGGAGCAGTCCCGGATGCCCCGCTCCGCCCAGTCGGTGACCTCCGACACGAATCGGTGGCTGCACGCCTTCGCGGTGGAGAGCGGCAAGCTCTTCGAGTGGACCGAAGGCCCGGGTGGCTGGTCGGGGCCGACAGTCCACGACCAGGCCCCCGGGCTGCTCGCGGCCGGCGTATCGGTGGGACACGACCAGGACGGCCGGATCGAGGTTTTCGGCCGGCGGGCCGATACCGGCGAGATCGTCTCCAGCTACCAGTTGCCAGGAGGTGGCTGGAGGTGGGGGGCGCTCGGCAACCCCAATGCGCCCGGCGATGCGCTGCAGGTCAGCGCCCCGGTTTCGGCGTCCAATCAGGACGGTCGGCTTGCAGTGTTCGTCCGCAACGCGGGCGGCGGGGTCAGCACCATCCGGCAGACGTCCCCGAACGGAAGTTGGAGCGACTCGATCGACCTTGCCGGGGCCGGGATCCAGGAGGCCCCGGCGGCCTTCACCACCCGGGACGGCCGGATCGAGCTGTTCGCTTGGGCGCCCCGCAATGACACCGCTTCGGTTTTGCACTGGTACCAGCCCGCGATCAACCAGGACTTCAGTCCCGTCGGCAGCCTCCCCGTCGCGCCCACCAGCGCGCCGACGGTCGTAATGGACCTGGACGGCCGGCTGGAACTGCTCTACCGCCAGCTCGACAGCCAGGATCCGATGGTGCAGACGCCGGAAAACCCGGGGAACTCCTACACCATGACGCTCTGGCAGGCCTCCCCCGGCGGCGGCTGGGCAACGGCAGCCGGAGCGCTCGGCGGCGGCCCCGACGCCGGCGGAATCGGCGCACCTGCGGCGGTGACCGCGGGCGACGGGCGGATCGTGGCATTCACCCGCAACCAGGGTGGCGGTATCAGCACGAACCGTCAGAGCAGCGCGAACGGAGTGTTCGGCGACGAGTGGTTCGATATCGGTGGCCCCGGTGCCGGCCAGATCGTCGGTGTCCCCGCCGCGAGCGTCGACCGTAACGGCCGGGCCGACCTCGTCGTCCTCGGCCTCGACGGCCGCATGTACGACAACCGCCAGAACCCCGACGGCTCGTTCTCCGGTTCCAACTGGAAGCCCATGGGCTGACCCCGACCCGACCGGAGCGAAGCGGTCCGGTCCTCGGCAAGGGGACCGGGCCGTGGTGAATCTACATTGGGTTCAGCCAAGGCAAGAGCCTGTGTTTTCGAACCCCTTGGCTCCAGCCAGGCCATCACGCGAGAAAGTGTCCGCGTGCTTCCACCGAAACTGCTGTGGCGTGATCCGCGCCCGATTCCCCGCGACGACCCTCGGGACATCGTGGTCCGAGTCGTCCTGGACCCGGACTACTACGAACCCTCCGCAGCGGACAACTGCACGTCGTTCGGGTACGTATGCCTGTCCCACGACCGCAGCTACTCGTGGGGAGGGTGCGGAGAGGGACCCCATCTCCTGGCACTGGACTGTTCGGAGCACGGTTACGAGAACCTCGGCCCCCAACCGATCATGCATCTCTTTCCGGACGGATTCATGCCGCCGCTCACCCGGGATCAGCTCACCGAAGTGGGTCTGGACCTGTATCCCGAGGGTTACGAACCCCCGTGGCGTGCGCCCGGCACCTGATGCGGATGGGGACGCGGTGACCGCATGGTCAGTCAATGTCATGTGTGCCCCCAGTAAGCTTGTCGTTTAACCTTCGGGGTTTGTTCGTGCTGTGAGCGCACGTCAGGTGTTGGATGATGCACCGCATGAGTGAATCTTTGACGAGGGGCAGATTGTGGGGGCCGGCGGACCGTAGCGGCGGCCCGCTGGACGATGTTCTCGGCGGTGCTCGTCGCCTTCTGCGCGGCCTGACGGTCGAGCGGCTGCGGGTGACCCATCCCGGCGACGACGACAACGTGTACTTCCTCAGCGTCGGTTCCGCCCGCGTCCAGGTCGATTCGGGTCCGCACGGCCAGGCGCCGTTCATCGTCGAGGGCCTCATCCGCACGGACACGCCCGACCCGGCAGAGGCTCTTGCTGCCGTCTGCAGGGAGTTCGGACTTCACGAGGACTCGCGCTCGGTAGCAGTCTGACGCTCGTGTGTCCGGGCTTTCGACGATCGCATATGACGTAGGCGGCCCTCGCCTGATCCTGTGCTTCGACCAAGACGCACGAAGGATCGGGGCGAAGGCCGTGGTGACGAGTTTGCCGTGCGAACCGGGGCGGGTGGGGGCATTCGCGGAACTGGCCCACTTCCGGGGCGAGTTCCATGCCTGTCTGACCCGTCGCGGTGATGCGCTGTTCGAGCTGGCGGATGCGGTGCTGTGTGCGGACGGGCCGGTGAGGACACTGGTCGGGCTGTCGCCGGCGCCGGAACATCGCCGTGGCCACGGAGCGCTCCACGACGCGGTCAACCACGGCCGGATCGACACCGACCGGCTGCGGAACGCGCTGGTTCGGCTGCCCCTGCCCAGGGCCGTGGACGGGCGGATCGTACTCGCGGTCGACGTCTCGCCCTGGCTGCGACCGGACGCGGACACCAGCCCGGACCGCTCCTTCTGCCACACCTTCGGCCGGGGCGAGGGCAAGCACCAGATGGTGCTCGGCTGGCCGTACTCGATCGTCGCGGCGCTGGAGCCGGGCCGAAGCTCGTGGACCGTGGTCCTGGACGCGATCCGGCTCGGGCCGGGCGAGGACGTCGCGGCCACCACCGCCGTCCAGGTCCGCGCGGTCGTCGAACGCCTGGTTATGGCCGGGCAGTACGAACCGCGTGACCCGGACATGCTCGTCGTGCTCGACGCCGGCTACGACGTCCCCCGCATCGCCTTCCTCCTCGCGGGCCTGTGGTCGAAGTGCTCGGCCGAATGCGCTCGGACCGCGTCATGCGCCGGTCGACGCCTGCGCGCGTCTACGACCCGAAGGGCGGCCGACCGCCCAAGCACGGCGGCGAGTTCGTCTTCGGGCAGCCCGAGACCTGGGGCGAGCCGCAGGTCACGACGACCACCGGGACGACTCGATACGGCACCGCGGTCGCGACCGCGTGGGATCGTCTCCACCCCCGGTTGACCCGCCGCAGCGCGTGGGAAGGGTTCGACGGAGAATTGCCGCTGATCTCGGGAACGGTGGTCCGGCTGCGGGTCGACCACCTGCCCAGCGGTGGCGACCCGAAGCCGATCTGGTTGTGGTGGTCCAAGACCGACGCCACCGAGGACCACGTCGACCGCTGTTGGCAGTCGTTCCTGCGCAGATTCGACATCGAGCACACGTTCCGCCTGCTCAAGCAGACCCTCGGCTGGACGAAGCCTCGGCTCCGCGATCCCGGAGCGGCAGACCGGTGGACATGGATCGTGATCGCCGCCTACGCCCAGCTGTTCCTCGCCCGGCCGCTCGCCGCCGACCTGAGGCGCCCCTGGGAGAAGCCCGCCGCACCGGGCCGGCTCACCCCGGCCAGGGTCCGCCGGGGTTTTCGGAACCTGCACCCGACGGTGCTCCGTCCCGCCGGTGCGCCCAAACCGTCCCGGGCAGGGCCGGGACGGCCGAAGGGCTCGAAGAACCGCACGCGCGCTGCCCGTTTCGACGTGGGACGCATCGTCAAAACCGGTGAGGCGTACACCAGACCGAGCCACCACCAGAAGGGCACCAAACCGAGGCGCACAGGATAAGTGTCAAGCTAAGCGCGATGCCCCGTCGACCCGGTCACCACGAACCGCGCACATATCGCCGTCTACGTACGGGAATCGACCTCACGGCCGCATCGTCGAGGGACCAATGTGGTCTTGATCGACTCGGGGGCAGGACCGGCCGACGCCACCATTCAGCAGCGCGGGCTGGTGCCGCGGCTGACGAGGCTCGCGTGGATCCCCAGCGAGCAGCTGTGGCTGGGGATCCTGCCGGTCGCCCGGAGGAGCCGGTCCGCAAGCGGGTGATGCCGGCCCTGGCCTACGATGCGGCGCTGCGGCGAGAGGAGCTGTGCTCGCTGCGGACCGACGACCTCGATCCGGCCCGTCGGACGCCGAGGGTACGGGCGGAGACGACGAAGAACCGGCTGGAGCGGGTGGTGCCGTTCTCGGCGTCGACCGGATGTGTCGGCCTACCTCACCCACCGGGGCCACGGTCAGCCGGGTCGCCGCTGTTCCGGTCGGAGTCCCGGGGCAACCACGGGCAGCCGCCGACCTTGTGGACCTGGTCGAAGGTGGTCCGCCGGATCGCCCTGGAGGCCGGTGTCCCGCGGTTCTCGGCCCACACCACCCGGCACCTGTGTCTGACCGATCCGGCCCGGATGGGCTGGGAGTTGCACGCGATCGCGACGTTCGCCGGCCACCGCAACACCGAATCACGCTCCGGTACATCCATCTCCGGCCGGGACCTGGCCGACAAGCCGGCCCACGGCATGGAGCACATCCATGCCTGGCGAATACAGATGCCCACGTCTGCGGATGGCACGACGGCGGAGGTGTCGCGGTGACCGCACCACTGCCGGCCATCGCCGCCGCCACGCCGGCGCTCCTCGAAGGAAGTTGGTGGACCCGGGAGCCTGCCTGGGCCGCCGCGGAGCCGTGAGAGCGCCGTGCAGGTGGTGAGGTGGTCCAGTGCCGCATCAGGCGACGTTCGCCCCGTTCTTGCTGGTCGAGTGCGGATCGCGCGGAGCACGTAGTCTCGCGGGATGCATTCTCGCCTGAGCTTCGAGAACCCTCCCGCGCTGCCTCATGAGGTCGTGGTCGAGACGTTGGAGCGGGCTCTGCGTGACCGCTCGCATGAGGGCGAAGCGGCGGACGCCCTGGTCGGAATCGCCTTGAGCGACGACGACCGGGAGTTCGTCGAGCAGTGGTGCCTGGAGGTCGGGACGCGCGCCGTGTCGGGCAGTGCGCTTCTCGGGCCGGGCGGCCTGTGCCTGGGTCATATCGCTCGACGTTTCGGCCATCTCGGCGACGACGCCCTTGCGCCGGCGAAGTCACTGGCGGTGCGTGCCGAAATGGATCCGGTGGACGTGGATGGTCGGGCTCTCGACGGTTATGACGACGTCCGGAGCTTCCTGCACCTATGGTGACGCCGGCTCGCGCCGTCGCCGGTTGGGCGGCGTTGGCCCTGCTCACGATGGTGGTGAGGCGCTTGTCGGCGGCGTTCGGGCGCCGCGGACGGCGTTACAGGTCCGCCGCGATGGCGCGGCGTACCGCGTCGGCGCGGTCGCGGATGCCGGCCTTGGCGAACAGGTTGTTGATGTGGGTCTTGACGGTGGCCTCGCTGATGAAGAGCTGCTCGGCGATGGCCCGGTTCGGCAGGCCCCGGCCGATGAGGGTGAGGACCTCGCGCTCGCGGGGTGTGAGGTCGTCGGGGAGGGTCTGTTTCGGCGCCGTGGCTCGGGTGCGGACGGTGGCCAGCAGGCGGTCCTGGACCTCGCGGTCGAGGACGGACTGCCCCGCGGCGGCGGCCCGGATCGCGCGGACGATGTCGCGGCGTCCCGCGTTCTTGGTCAGGTAGCCGCGGGCACCCGCGCTCAACGCGGCCAGGATCGAGTCGTCGTCGGCGAAGGTGGTGAGTACGACGACGGCCACCGCGGGGTGTTCCTCGGTCAGCCGGCGGGTCGCCTCGATGCCGTCCGTCCGCGGCATGCGCAGGTCCATGAGCACCACGTCCACCGGGCCCGCGGCAGCGGCGGCGAGTACCTCGTCGCCGTCCGCGGCAGCCGCGACGACGTCGATGTCCTCGGAGAGGGCGAGCACGGCCGCGAGCGGCTCCCGGACGGCGGCCTGGTCGTCGGCCACGATCACCCGCAGGCGCCGGGGCGCGTCGGCCGAGTGCGGGTCGTGGTGCGTGGTGTCGCTCATCCCGGGATCACTGCCTCCACCTGCCAGCCGCCCCGGTGCGGTCCCTCGGTGACCGGTCCGGCCGTGAGGGTTGCGCCCACCAGGGCGACGCGTTCACGCATTCCGATGAGTCCCATGCCGCTGCCGACGCCCTCGCCCACCTCGCGGGTGGCGGGGCCGTTGCGGATCCTCAGCGTCGTCGACGCGGCGGCGAACGTCACCTCCACCCGCACGTCGCCTCCGGGAGCGTGCCGGGCGGCGTTGGTCAGCGCCTCCTGGGCGATCCGCAACAGGTGCTGGGCCGTGCGGGCGGGCAGTTCGCCCACGGTCCCGCGGACGGTGAGCGCGTCCCGGTGGCCCGAGGACTCCACCATGGCGGCCAGGCTCTCCAGCAGCGGCAGCGCGTCCTCGCGCAGTGCGTGAACGGTCCATTGGGCCTGTTTCAGGCTCTCCTTGACCAGGCTGTGCGCCTTGCTGTTGGCCGCACGGACCTTGGCCAGGTCGCCCGTGTCGAGGAGGGCGTCCGCCAGTTCCAGTTGCATGTTGATCCCGGCCAGCGAGTGCGCGAGGACGTCGTGCACGTCCCGGGCGATCCGGCTGCGCTCGGCCAGTACGGCCGTCCGCGCCTCGGCGCGGGCGGCGCGCTCGGCGGACTCGGCGGCCGCGATCACGGCCTCCACCGCCCGCTGCCGACTGCGGCTGATGATCCCCACCACCACCGGCAGGGCGGTGGACAGGCCCAGGGCCCAGGGCAACAGCTCGTGGCCCGGGCCGAGGCGGAAGTACAACACGCCGCCGCAGAGCAGACCACACAGCACCGCGAGCGGGACGGCCTGCTTGAGCGGGAACCGGTAGCCGATGTGGCCGACGAGGAAGTAGGCGAACAGGTAGCCGGTGCCGCCGCGGGCGGCGCCGAGCAGGGCGGCTGCCGCGACGACGCCCAGCGACATCCCCGCGAGGGCCACGCGTGGGGGGACCCTGCCCTCGGACACGTTCCGGCCCAGCATGAACAGGGAGTTGAGCACGACGAGGACGGCGACGGCCAGGCCGCGGCCGCCGAGGCCCAGCGGCCGGATCGTCGCGATTCCCACCGCGATGACGGTCAGGCTGACGGCCCACTGCACCCGGGGGTCGTGCCGGACCATCGCCTGCGGGCCGGGCCCACGATCCGGAGCCGGCCCGGACTCGCGATCCGGAACCGGCCCGGAGACGAAAGCGGTCTCGGGTGCGGGCACGGCGCGACCATATCCCACGGTCAGGCCACCCGGTCCAGGGACGGCACGGGACGCGCCGCCGCGTTCGCCGGCCGCCCGGGGGCCACCAGCCGGCTCCGTACGAAGATCGTGGCCACCCGCGTGACGACCTCGGTGAGCGCCATCAGCACGAACGCCGCGACCCACGCCTGGGTGGTGGTGATGTGGTGGGCCAGGCTGAACCGGGCGACGTCGTCGGCACCGCCGTGGTCGACCCACACCTGGAACCCCATCCGCGCGCCCATGCCCAGCACCCACAACACCGCGGAGACCGCACCGGCCTTGATCAGCAGGTGCCCGCCGGCGGAGCGGATCCGGGTGAAGACGCCGCCCGCGACACCGAGCGCCGCGCCGATCGCCGTCAGTGCGCCGATCAGTACCAGGTCGTTGCCCGCGGTGGGGATCGTGTGGAGGTACTTGGACGCCACGAAGCCCACGATCCCCAGCGGGATGAGGAAGGTCTTGTGGTCCAACGGGCCTTCCCGAAGCTGCCGGAAGACGACGAGGACGAGGAGGATGTCGATGATCCAGTCGGTGGTGTTCATGCCTCAAGGCTGCCGCTGTCGCCGTTCCCGCACCTGGACCCACGGGTGGAACAACGGGTGGAGCCGTGGGTGGACTTCGGGGACCACCCCGGCCGACCGGGACCTGCCACCGGCCGGTCGCGCCGATCCGGCGCAGGGCTTGCGATGGCGGCCGAGCGGGCCCGGAGGACGTGCGGAGGTGCGGACGGGCAGACGGGCGGACGGGCGGACGGGCGGACGGCAGGGTGAGGCTCCTGCCGGGTGGGTGGCGGTCGTGCCGGGCGGCGAACCCGCCGGGTGGCGCCGGACCGATCGGTGGACGCGGATGCGGTAGGTCGGCCGGTTCCTCGGTCGCGTCTCGACCCGCCGTGGCGGTACGCCGGAGGAATCCCGCGAACGTACGGGTTCGGCACCCTCGTCAAGCAGCCCGAGTTCGGCGACTCGATTCCGGAAGTGCGGTGACACCACGCCCAGTTGCCGAGGGGTGGGGTGGTCCGGGCGGCATGCCGATGTCGGTCCTTGAGTTGCGGTCGATGGTCAGGCGGGTGGCGTGTTCGTGGGCGCTGGCGAGTTGGGTCGTGGACAGCAGCGACCGGGTGGTGCCGGTGAACAGCAGGGCGGCGACAGGGGCGGTGCGCAGCGGGTTGGGCAGGTGGGTGGTGAGGATGTGTGCCACGCGTGGGGTGATCGGCACGGTGGTGATGCCGGGTCCGCCGCGCTCGGCGAGGTCGTCGGGATTTCGAGCAGGAGTTGTCGGCTGAGGAATCCGGCCTGGGCTCCGCGTACGCGGGCGGGTGTGTGCCGGGGCCGGGGGCCGGGGCTCGAGACGGTCAGCCGGGACAGGAACAGCCGCAGTTCGGCCGCAGCGGCCGGATCGGTCCGCGGCACGCGGCGCAGCCGCAGTTGCCGGCTCCTTCCGGACGTCGGCGGCCCCGTCCTGGTCGCAGGAGTCGCGGGCGGGGAGCAACTCGTGCTGCGAGGACTCCGGTTCCCTTTCCTCGATGGTCTGGTCGTCGGGCCGGTTGCGGCGCGGGGAGCGGGCCGGTCGGCCGCGTGTCTGCGGCCACGACTGGGGGATCGTCGGCCCGACGGGCGTGGTCGCGCCCGAAGTTGCGGGTTCCGTCGCATCCCGGCGGGCGCCGTCGCCGTCGGTCGGTTGCCGGCCGTACGGGACGCGGACCGGACGTTCGTCCGAGCCGCGGTCCCGTCGACCGCCGACTTCCGGCGTTGTCGCCCGACCGCGAAGGAGCCACCGGAAGGGTCACATCGGGGTGCCGTGCCGTGCCGTGCCTACGGCCGTCGGGGGGCGCGGTTCACCATGTGGTCGTGCGTAGTACCTCGGCGGTTGCCGGGTCGGCCGGGTAGAACGATTCGATGGCCAGTTCGGCGACGGTGATGTCCAGGGGTGTGCCGAATGTGGCCATCGTGCTGAAGAAGTTCAGGGTGTGCTCGCCGTAGGACATGCGCAGTGGGACGGCGATGTCGCCGGGGCCGGGGAGTTCGATCCCGGGTTCGGGTTGGGCGCACGGGTAGGCGACGAGTTCGTCGTGGAGTTTGATGATGTGGGGGTCGGCGGTGGCTATCACCTGTTGGCGCAGTCGGCTGAGCAGGTGGGCGCGCCATTCGCCGAGGTTGGTGATCAGTGGGGCCAGGCCCTCGGGGTGCAGGGTCAGGCGCAGCAGGTTGAGCGGTTCGCGAAGTAACTCCTCGGATACGCCGACCCGGAAGAGCATCGCCGGTTGGTTGGCCTCCACGCGGTTCCAGTATCGATCCAGGACCACTGCGGGGTATGGCTCGTGTGCGGCCAACACCTGGCGCAGCATCGCGCGCACCGCGCCCATGTGCGGGGCTTCCAGGCTGGTTTCGTGGTAGACGGGCGCGTATCCGGCGGCCAGGAGCAGCGGGTTGCGTTCGCGTAGTTCCAAGCCCAGGGCTTCGGCCAGGCGCAGCACGATGTCGCGGCTGGGCGCGGAGCGGCCGTTCTCGATGAAGCTGAGGTGGCGTGGCGAGATCTCGGCTTGACCGGCCAGTTCGAGTTGGCTGAGCAGGCGGCGTTTGCGCCACTGTCGCAGCAGGTCGCCGATGGGTTGGGTGGGCCGCGTGGTCGTTGTCACCGTCACCTGATCCTTGCCTCGTTCCTCCGGGTGGACGGTGGGGCCGTCCACGGCTTCATTGTCCGGTAACTCCCGGGCCTCGATGACGTGTTTCACGGGATCGGGGCGCCATCGCGGTGTGTCCGGGAGTTCGCCGGCCGGCGCGGGATCGGGGTGGGGATCAGGTGGTGGGTCGGTGTGTGGTGGTGGTCGGCCGGGCGGCCGGGGTCACCAGGTGACCGGCAGTTCGTTCACCCCGTACACCACGGTGTCGTATCGAAACGACAGGTCCTCGAGGTCGGCGGCCAGGCGCAGGTCCGGGAAGCGCCGGAACAGGGCGGGGAGGGCGATCTCCATTTCCATCCGGGCCAGTCCGGCGCCGGGGCAGAAGTGGGTGCCGTGGCCGAAGGCCAGGTGGTGGCGGGCGTCGCGGTCGGGGTCGAAGCGGGAGGCGTCGGTGAATACCCGTTCGTCGTGGTTGGCGGACACGATCGCGAACACCACGGCCTGGCCGGGGCAGACCGGTACTCCGCCGAGTTCGGTGTGTCGCTTGACGACGCGGACCTGGTTGTCCTGGGATACCGACCAGTAGCGGATGAGTTCGTCGATCACTCGGCCGAGCCGGCCGGGCTGGTCGAGCATCGGCGCCACCTGTTCGGGGTGTCGGAGCAGGGTGAGCACGCTGAGCCCGATCTGGCTGGCGGTGGTCTCGGCGCCCGCGACCAGGAGCAGCAGGACCATGGACACCAATTCGTCGCGGCCGAACTCGCCCTTGATCACGTATTCGTGCAGGAGTCGGCTGATCAGGTCGTCGGAGGGTTCGCGTTCCTTGTCCCGGACCAGGCCTTCGAGGTATTGCGACAGGGCTCCGAACTCGGCCGCGGCGACCTCGGCGTTGCGCAGGTCGCATCTGGTTATTTTGACGTTTTGCTCCGCGAAGGCGTCCATGTCGCGTTCGGGCACGCCGAGGATGCGGCCGATCAGCAGCGCGGGGATGGGGAACGCGAAGTCCGCGACCAGGTCGACGGGGTGGGGTGCGTCGGCCATTTTGTCGAGCAGGCTGTTCACGAGGGTGCGTACCGCCGGGCGGTAGGAGTCCACCGCGGTGTTGTTGAACGACGGCATCACCATGCGGCGCACCCGGGTGTGCTCGGGTGGGTCCAGGCGCAGGAACGAGTGCAGGACGGGGTCGGGCGGCAGCGGCAGGCGCAGCGGGAAGCCCGGCAGGGTGATGTCCACGCTGAGTGCGGAGTCGAGCATGGCGGCGCGCATGTCCGCGTAGCTGGTGATCAACCAGGCCAGGGTGCCGTCGTGCAGGCGGACCTGGCGCGGGGGTTCGTCGCGCATCTCGGTGTACTGGTCGGGCGGGAGCATCGGGCAGGAGCGGGGCATCGGCCAGGTCGGGATGGCGGTCTCGGGCAGGGTCATCGTGTCTCCTTGTGCGGATCGTGCGTTCGGGTGCCTCTCGGGCCGGCGGGGAAGGTGCGGGGGCCGGCGCGGTGGGCGGGGTTGGTCGCCCACCGGGCCGGGCCGGTTCGAGGTGCGGCGGGTGCCGCGGTGGTGCTCAGCTCTCCTGTGGTTGCCCGGCGGTTGCGGGGAGCAGTTGGGCGAGGCCGGCGACGATGACGGTGAAGGCGGCGAGGACGGCGACGCTCCACTCGAAGGCGTGCGCGTAGGTGATCGAGTCGCCGTGGCCGAGGATGCCGAAGAACACCACGCCGATGGCGGCGACGCCGAATGCGTTGCCGCATTCTTGTGCGGTGGACAGTACACCGGCGGCGGCCGAGGCGTGGCCGGGCGAGACGCGGGCCAGGACGGTGGGGTTGACGGGGTTGATGAACAGTGCCATGCCGGCTCCGGCGATGCACAGGCCGGGCATCACCCATGGGGAGGGCCCGGTGACGCCGATGCCGAGGACGGCGACGATCATCAGCCCGTATCCCAGTGCGACCACCAACGCGCCCACGGTCAGGACGTGTTTGCCCATGCGTTCGCCCAGTGCGGGGGCGACGAACGCGGCCGGGACGTAGCCGATGCCGAGTGCGGCGAAGACCAGGCCCGTGGTCAGCGGGGACAGGCCGTGGCCGTCCTGGAGGTACAGGGCGAGTACGAGCATGAACGAGGCCATCGCGGCGAAGAAGCCGAGGACGAGCAGCACGCCGACGGAGAACGCCCGTTCGCGGAAGAGGGCGAGCGAGATCAGCGGCGCCTTGTCGTGGCGTTCCAGCCAGTGTTGGCGGTAGGCGAAGCCGGCGAGCAGGGGCGCGGAGGCGAACAGGCACAGCCACGACCACAGGGGCCAGCCCTGTTCCCGGCCTTCGACGAGGGGGAAGACGATGGCGAGCAGGCCGAGGGAGCCGAGGAAGGAGCCGAACAGGTCCAGGCCCAGGCGTCCGCTGCCGCGCGATTCGGTGAGGTACATGCGCATCAGGATCAGCGAGGCGATGCCGATGGGCACGTTGATCAGGAAGATGGTGCGCCAGCCCAGTCCGGCGATGTCCAGGTGGATCAGGACGCCGCCGATGAATTGGCCGAACGTGGAGCCGACCCCCATGGACAGGGCGAACGCGGTGAACGCGCGCACGCGTTGGGGTCCGCTGAAGGAGGTGTTGATGATGGCGAGCATCTGCGGGGTCATCACCGCCGCGCCGACGCCTTGCACCACGCGTGCCGCGATCAGCACCCCGGAGTTCGGGGCGACGCCGGCCGCCAGTGAGGCCGCGGTGAACAGCACCATGCCCAGGGCGAACATGCGCCGTCTGCCGTACAGGTCGCCGAGTCGGCCGGCGGTGAGCATGCACGCGGCGTAGGAGAGGTTGAAGCCGGACACGATGAACTCGATGGCCGCGGGGCTCGCGTGCAGGTCGGCGCGGGTGGAGGGGATGGCCACGTTGACCACGAAGAAGTCCAGCGTGATCATGAACATGCCGGAGACCACGAGGAGGATGCGGATCAGCCCGTGCCGGTCCATGCCCGGCTCGGCCCCCGGTGCCGCGTCGAGCGCGGGAGAGCGGGTGTTTGCGTCGGTCGACATATGGTCGGACTCCCGATGGATGGGTCGTCGGTGCGTGGGCCGGTCGGCCCGGGTGTCGTCGGTCTGGGCGCCGTCGGTCCGGGTGCGGTTGGTTCGGGTGCGGTTGGTTCGGGTGCGGTCGATCGATGGGGACGTGCCGGGACACCGGCGCGGCGTGGTGCCGTGCCGGGTCGCGCCGGCATTGCCGGCGCAAAGTGCGCCGCGTTGGCCGGCAGGGCCCAGGGTCGGGTCACCCGGGCCCTGCCGGAGTTCGGGGGGCCTCCCGGTCAGTCGGCCTGGGCCATGTCGATGAACTGGTGGTCGCGGAGCATGCGACCGTCCGCGTCGAGGACGACGACCTGGGTGCCGATCATCGTCGGCTCACCGCCGGCGACCGGGAACACCTCCCACTGGTAGCGCACGGCCTCCTGGGTGATGTCGATGCGCGCCACCCGGAAGCCGAATCCCCGGGGAACGAAGTGGTCGTAGGCCTCGGTGACCGCCAGCTCGATGCCTTCGAGGCCTCGGTAGACGGTGCCGGCGTTGCTGTAGACACAGTTGGGCGCCCACAGTTCGGCGAGGTTCGCGCGGCGGATCTCGGGGTCGGGCTCCGCCCAGGTGGCGACGTACTTTTCCACGCTCGCTTCGATGTCGCTCACGGTTCTCCTCATGCGGTCGTGCGGATACGAAGATGTGGGGCCGGGGCCCGTCGGGCGGCGGATGCCGCCGGCCACGCATCGAGCCTGGCAGTGGGGTGGGCGGTGGGTCGATTACCTCGGATGTAATAAATCCGGGCTCGGGTCGGACCCCGCGGCGGCCCCGATGCCCGCTTCGAACACATCAGCTGCGAATCAGCCGGGCGTCAGCTTCGGCTGTTTACCTGATCTCGATGAATACCAGTGGAGAGCTGCGTGAGATGAGTCGGCGCGAGCGCCGAGACGCCTTGGAAGATCTCGTGGTGTCCTGTGTCAGGGAGTTGCTGCTGATGGAGGATGGCGAGGAACTGCCCCTTGATCAGGGCTACTTCGACCTGGGCCTGACGTCCCTGCGCCTCAACGACATGCGCGCCCACCTGGAGCGTGTGTTGGATGTCGGCATCGACGCCACCGTCTTGTTCGGCCTGCCCACGGTCGACCGGCTCGTTGCGCATCTGACCGATCAGCTCTCCACCGAGCGCGCCGATCACGAGCTACCGAACCGGGAGACCAGCGATGTCGGATGAGCCGGGTGTCGGGAACGGTTGGGATCGTGACGAGGAGCCCGTCGCGATCGTCGGGATCGGGCTTCGCCTGCCCGGCGGAGCCGAATCCCCAGACGATTTCGACGAGTTCCTGCGCGCGGGTCGCTCGGGTATTCGCACCATCCCCGAGGACCGTTGGGACGTCGAGGCGCTGCGCGCCCGCACCCCGGACGAGCGGGGGCGGATCGCCACCCACAGCGGCGGATTCCTGGACCGGGTGGACCTGTTCGACGCGCCGTTCTTCAACATCTCGCCCAAGGAGGCCAGGTACGTCGATCCCCAGCAGCGCATGGTGTTGGAGACGGCGTGGCAGGCCCTGGAACACGCGGGCATCGACCCGACGCCGCTGCGGCGCGGCGATGGCGGGGTGTTCATGGGCGTCAGCTCGTTCGACTGGGCGCTGCACGTGGCCGGGCTGCCGTTCGAGGAGTTGGACGGGCATCTGGCCGCCGGATGCACGATGTTCTCGATATCGGGCCGGGTTTCCTACTTCCTGGGGTGGCGCGGCCCGAGCATGTGCGTGGACACCGCGTGCTCCTCGTCGCTGAGCGCGCTGCACCTGGCGGTTCGGGCGCTGCGCGGCGGCGAGTGCTCGATCGCGCTCACCGGCGGTGTCAATGCGTTGCACCATCCGAATTTCATGGTGATGTTCTCACACGGGCAGATGCTTTCCGAGGACGGTCGCTGCAAGGCGTTCGACGAGTCGGCCGACGGCTATGCCCGCGCCGAGGGGTGCGGTGTGCTGGTGCTCAAGCGGGTGTCCGACGCGCTCCGCGACGGCGACACCGTGCACGCGCTGATCCGCGGCACCGCCATCGGTCAGGACGGGGACAGCGCCGGGTTGACCGTGCCGCACGGCCCCTCCCAGGAGGCGGTCATCCACAGCGCGCTCGCCGCGGCCCGACTGTCCCCGGCGGACATCCAGTACGTGGAGGCGCACGGCACCGGCACCCCGCTGGGCGATCCGATCGAACTCGGCGCAATCAACGCGGTGTTCGCGAAGTCGCACGCCGACGAGCCGCTGGTGGTGGGCTCGGCGAAGACCAACGTCGGGCACTTGGAGCCGGCCGCGGGCATCGTGGGTGTGATCAAGACCGTGCTGCAACTGCGCTCGGCCACGATCTATCCGCACCTGAACTTCACCGAGCCCGCCCGGCGCATCCCGTGGGACCAATACCCGGTCGTGGTGCCGACGAAGTGCCTGCCGTGGCGGGCGCCGGTGCGACGCGCGGTGGTCAACAGCTTCGGCTTCGCGGGCACCATCGCGGCGACCGTGCTCGAACAGGCGCCGCCGGTGCAGGAGGCCCAACCGGCGGAACCCGGCTTCGGGGTCGGCGTGTTCACCCTGTCCGGGAAGAACGCCGCCGGTCTGCGCCGCCAGGCCGAAAGCTACCGGGCCTTCGTGGCGGCGCACCCGGACGTCGACCCGGAGCGGCTGTGCCACACCACCAATGTCGGCCGGGCCCATCTGACCCACCGACTGGCGGGGGTGGTCGGCAACCGCAAGGATGTGGTCCGGCTGTTGGACGCGGCGCTGGAGCCCGACGATCGGCCCGCGCCGCCGGCCGTGCGCAAGGTCGCGTTCCTGTTCGGCGGGCAGGGCGCCCAGTACGCGGGCATGGGCGCGGCGCTGTACGAGCGCTTCCCGGTCTTTCGCGCCGAACTCGACGCGTGCGAGGAGTTGTTCGCGCCGCGGGCGAGCACATCGGTGCGGGATCTGATCCTGGGCCGGGCCGAGGATCCGGCGCTGCTCGATCGCACCGAATTCACCCAGCCCGCGCTGTTCGCCTTCGAGGTCGCGCTCGCCCGGCTGTGGATGTCGTGGGGGGTGCAGCCGAACGTGGTGATCGGACACAGCATCGGCGAGGTCTCGGCGGCGGCGGTGGCCGGGTTGTTCTCGCTGCCCGACGCGGTCACCCTGGTCGCGGCCCGGGCCCGGTTGATGCAGTCGGTGCGCAAGCCCGGCGCGATGGCCGCGGTCGCCCTGCCCGCCGAGGAGGTGCTTGCGCTGCTGGAGGGGCGAGTCGATCTCGCGCTCGCCGCGGTGAACGCGCCGGACCAGTGCGTGGTCTCCGGAGCCGCCGAGCAACTGGACGTGTTGGTGGCCGAGTTGCGTGAGCGGGGCGCGCGGGTGGACGCGTTGGCGGTGTCGCACGCCTTCCATTCGCCGTTGATGACCGAGGTGTTCGACGAGTTCCGGGCCGCCCTCGCGGACATCACCTTCCGGCCCCCGGAGATTCCGCTGATCTCCAACGTCACCGGCGCCCTGGCCAAGTTCGCCGAGCTGGGTCGGGCCGACTACTGGGTGCGGCACATCGGCGAACCGGTGTTGTTCATGTCCGGTGTCCGCGCGGTCGAACAGCGCGGCCGGCACGCGTTCGTGGAGATCGGACCGTCCACCGCGCTCACCGCGCTGGCCAAACGATCCGTCACCGCCGAGGAGCACCGCTGGGCGGCCAGTGTCCGCCGCCGCGATCCGCGCGGCGACACCGCGCTGCGCGGTCTGGCCGAGTTGTACACCGCCGGGATCGCCGTCGACTGGCGGGGCGTGCACGCCGGCCGGCGCTCGACCCGGATCCCCCTGCCCACCTACGCGTTCGAACGCAAGCGCTACTGGCTGCCGGTGACGGGCCCGACCGGCGCCGGGGCGAGCGGGCCGGCCCAGGGCGCCGGCTGGCATCCCCTGCTCGGCCGACCGGTTCCCGCCCTCGAGGGGGATCCCGAGGGCACCCGGCGATTCGTCGCGACCTGCACCGCCGAGCATCCCGCCTGCCTGGCCGGGCACGTCGGCCCGAACGGTCCGGAGTTGCCCGCCGCCGCGTATGTGGAGCTGATGCTGGCGCTGCGCGACCTGGTCTACGGCGACAGCCACGGCGCGGTACACGATCTGGTGGTGTCGCACGAGGCCCTGCCGCTGTCCGAGGAGACCCCCGTCGAGCTGCGCACCCGGCTGATCCCGGCGGCCGACGGCGGGTCCCGCGTCGAAGTGGTCGCCGGGCCGGTGGCGGACGAACGGGTGTACGCCACGGCCTTCCTGGCCGATCCGGCGGACGTGCGCGGTCCGGACGCGGCCCTGCGGGCCTCGGCCGATCGGCCCGGTCCGATCCAAGAGAGTGTGGCCGCCGAGGACGTGTACACCGACCTCGCGTCGGTGGGCCGCCGGCACGGGCCCGGTCATCGGCGGCTGACGCGGGTGGTGCGGCACGCCGGCGCCACCGTGACCGCCGAGCTGACCGGCCGCGACGGCGGCACGCTCGAGCACGTCCCCGTCGAGGTGGTGACCGCCGCGCTGCAGGCCGCGGTGGCCGCCGACGCGTACAGCCCGGCGTTCGTCGCCACCCGGTTCGGCGAGATCCGCCTGTTCCGCAAGCCCCGGGGCGAGTTGCTTCGGGTGGTCGCCCGGGTGGCCGGGTCCGGGCCCGAGGAGCGCCTGGCGGACCTGCTGATCCTGGACGGCGACGCGCCCGTCCTCGAACTGCGCGGGGTGCACCTGACCCGGCCCGAACCGGCCGACCGTCGCCCCGAGTTCCTGCATCGCCTGAGCTGGCTGCGTCGGCGCATCGACTCCCGCCCCGACCGGGAGGCGGCGCCCCGACACGTGGTCGTCCTGGGCGCCGACCACGAACGCCTCGCTGCGACCGGCCGCGCGGCCGGTGCCCGCCTGTCCCACCCAAAGGGCCCGGAGGAACTCGCGGCGGCACTGGGCGATGCCACGGTCACCGACGTGTGCTGGTTCTGGCAGCCGGGCCAGGGGGCGATGTCGGCCGAGCGGCTGCGCCGGGAATGCGCGCGCAACTACACCGACCTGCTGGCCCTGGTGGCCGCGTTGACCGGCGCCGGGCCGCACGTGGCGCCGCGCCTGTGGCTGATCACCGAACGGGCCCAGTGGCTTGCGGGCGATCGGCCCGACACCGGGGAGAACCTCCCGGCCGCGACCCTGTGGGGCTTCGGGCACGTGCTGCTCAACGAGTACCCCCGCTACCGGGCCACGCTGGTCGACCTGCCCGCCGGCGCCGATCCCGGGCTGTTGGCCCAGGAGTGGACCGCCGCGGACGTCGGCGACTTCCAGATCGCCCACCGCGACGGGCACCGCTACGTTCGTCGCCTGCTCCCCGGCGCCCGAACGCCCGCCTGGGACGGCGGATTCGCACTGCAAGCGGTGGAGAGCAACGCGTCGAGCGAACTGCGGCCCGTACCCGCCGAGGCCGGCCCGCCCGGCCCCGGGGAAGTGCTGGTGCGGGTGCACGCCGCCGCGGTCCACCACCGCGACCTGCGGCGGCGGAACCCGGACACCGGGCCGGCCGCCGCCGAGGACGCGCCGGTGCCCGGTTGGGGATGCTCCGGCACGGTGATCGCGGCCGGCCCGGATGCCGGCCCCGCGGTCGGCGATCGGGTCGTGGTGCACCACCGCGGCACCGCGCGCCACACGGTCACGGTGCCGGCCGCGGCGGCGGCCGTGGTGTGCTCGGGCCTGTCGCTGGACGTGGCGGCGGGGCTGCCCGCGGCCTACCTCGCGGCTCGCGTCGCGCTGGACGCGGTGGCCGACGTGGCGGCCGGTGCGCTCGTCCTGGTGCACGCCGGCGGCGGGATCGGCCAGGCGTTGACCGCGCTGGCGATCGGCGCCGGACACGAGGTGATCACCACCGCCGAGCCGGACGCGAGGAATCGGGTCGCGACGTCGGCGCGGCCGGGCACCCACCGGGTGCTCGCCCCCGACACCCCCGACCTCGCCGCCGAGGTGCTGAAGCTGACCGACGGGCAGGGCGTCGACGTGGCCTTCGTCGATCCGAGCCCGGGGCGGGTGTCGATCGGCGTCGAATGCCTGGTCGAGGGCGGGCGATACGTGCTGCTGGGTACCGATCCGCACCCGAGCGGGGACACGGCTGCGGGCGCGGCTGCCGATGCGAGTGCCGACCCGGGCGGGCCGGCGCGCGTATCGCACCGGTGGGCCGACCCGGGCGCGCTGGACGACGCGACGCGCGCGGCGTTGGTCGCCGAAGTGCTGCCGGCGGTGGTCGAGGCCGTGCGGGCCGGCGAGTTGCCGCCGATCCGGGTGGAGGTCTTCGACCTGGACGAGGCCGACGAGGCCCTGGCCGCGAGCCGCGCCGGCATCGGCGCCCAGCCGGTGGTGCGCATGCTGCCCACCGGGGCCGATGCGCCGGAAGCAGCGGATGCCCCAGGGGAATTCGCCGGACTCGACGCACCCGGCAGGTGCGGGAGCGGGCCCGAGCCGACCGCGACCCGCACCCGCCTCGATCCGGCCGCCGCGCCGATCGCCGAGCCGGCCAACCCGGTCCGGCCCGACCGTGCCTACCTGATCAGCGGCGGTCTGGGCGGTCTGGGCCTGGTCACCGCGACGAAGCTCGCCGACCTGGGTGCCCGTCATCTGATCCTGGTCGGGCGCAGCGGCGTACCGACCGAGGAAGCGGTCCCGATCCTGCGGGAGTTGGCCGAGCAAACCGAGGTCACGGTGGTGCGCGCCGACCTGGGCGACGCCGACGACGTCGCACGCCTGTTCACCGAGGTGCGGGCCGGCGGGGTGCCGCTGGGCGGAATAGTGCACGCGGCCGGCAGCGCGGGGGCGGGCCTGATCGGCACGCTGAGCTGGCCGGACATCGACGCCCAGCTCCGGGCCCAGGCCTACGGCGGCTGGCTGTTGCACGAGGCCGCGCTGGACTGCCCCGACCTGGACTTCTTCGTGGTGCACTCGTCCATCGCCGCCGTGGTCGGCGGCTCGACCCAGTCCCACTACGCGGCCGCGTTCGCGTTCCTGGACGGCCTGATCACCTGGCGGGCCCGGCAGGGTCTGCCCGGGCGCAGCGTCAACTGGGGCATGTGGTCGCGCGTGGGCATGTCGGCCCGACTGGACGAGAAAGTGGCCCGGGAGTTGGAGCGCGGCGGCCTGCGGTTCTTCTCTCCCGCACGGGCCCTGCGCACGCTGGGGCGCCTGTTGCCGGCCCCGGAGCAGCGGTACGTGGGCGGCGAGTGGGACTGGGCGCGATACCAGGCGGCCAGTCCGCTGCGCAACGCGCTGTACTCCCGGGTGGCGAACCCGCAGGCGCACGACGCCGACGCCGAACGCGCGGTCGGGCGGTCCGGGTTGGATCCGGCCGCACTGCTCGCCAAGCCGCGGCCGGAGCGCCTGGCCGAGTTGGGGCGGGAGGTGCTGACGCGGGTGGTCGCGGCGCTGCACGCCGACGAGGGCGAGGAGATCGACCCGAGCACCGAGTTCGTGTCGCTGGGCCTGGACTCGCTGATGGCGCTCGAACTGCGCACCGGCCTGGAGAAGTTGTTGCGCATCCCGCTGCCCGCCTCGATCGCGTTCGACTTCCCCACCCCGCACCTGCTGACCGAATTCCTCGACGCGCAACTGGTCCCCGCGACCGACTGAGCGCCGAGCGGCCCGCACCGGGCCGTGGCATCCCTCACCAAGGAGACCCATGGACGACGCCACGCACTGGACGCTGGTCGCCACGTCCGCCGCGCACGCCCGCGACCGCGGCGACCACCCGGCCGTGTTGTGCCAGGGCCGTCGGATGGACTACGCAGAGCTGCACCGCGTGAGCAATCGGGCCGCGCACGCGCTGCGTTCGGTCGGCGTCGACCGGGGCGCCCGGGTGGCCTGGCTGGGCCGCGAATCGGAGTACTACTACGCGGTGGTACTCGGCTGCGCCAAGGCCGGCGCGGTGCTGGTGCCGGTGAACTGGCGCCTGACCGCCCGCGAGGCGGATCACATCCTGCGCGACTCCGGGGCCCGAGTACTGTTCGTGGACCGGGAGTTCTTGTCGGTGGCCGAGCGAGTGCGGCCGACTCTGCCCGAGTTGCGCACCCTGGTGCACATCGACGCGCCCGGGGCGGGCGGCGGGCCGGCCGAGGGCCTGAAAGCGTGGTGGGCCGACTTTCCCGACACCGATCCGGGCGTGCCGGCGGACGCGGAGGACGCGCTCGTCCAGATCTACACCAGCGGAACCACCGGGCTGCCCAAGGGCGCCGTCGTCCCGCACCGCAGCTTCTTCACGCTGCCCCCGGCGATGCGCGCCGCCGGGGTGGACTGGCTCGACTGGCGACCCGAGGACGTCAGCCTGATCTCGCTGCCCGGCCTGGGCACGGCCGGCACCTGCTGGTTCTGGCACGGCTTCAACGCGGGCCTCACCAACGTGGTCATGCGCGAGTTCGTACCGCAGGAGGCGGTCCGGCTGATCCGTACGCTCGGCGTGACCACCACGTTCGCCGCGCCCGCGATGTTGCGGATGATGTTGGACGAACGCGAGGCCGAGCCCGCGGCGTTCGCCTCCATGCGCAAGGTCGCCTACGGCGGGGAACCGATCTCCACCGCACTGCTGACCCGCTGTATGGGCGTGTTCGGCTGCGAGTTCGTGCAGATCTACGGCAGCACGGAGACCGCGAGCGTCCCGGTGTGTCTGCCGCCGGCCGACCACGTGCCCGACAGTCGGCTGCTGCGCTCGGCCGGCCGCGTGCTCCCGGGCTGCGACCTGCGGATCCTCGACCGCGACGGCAACACGCTGCCGGCCGGCGAGATCGGGCAGATCTGCATCGGCACGCCCTCGCGCATGCTGGGCTATTGGAACCGCCCCGAGGCGACCGCGCGCACGCTGCGCGACGGTTGGCTGTACATGGGCGACAACGGCTACCTCGACGAGGACGGCTACCTGTTCGTGTGCGACCGGATCGACGACACCATCATCGTCGCCGGCCAGAACATCTACCCGGCCGAGATCGAGAAGGAACTCGCCGAGCACCCCGCGGTCGCCGAGTGCGCGGTGATCGGCACGGCCGACCCGCGCTGGGGCGAGGCGGTGCGCGCCTGCGTGGTGTTGCGGCCCGGACAACGGGCCACGCCACGCGAGTTGATGCTCTTCCTGCGCGGCCGGGTGGCCGACTACAAGATTCCCTCCGGATACCACGTCCTGGCCGCGCTCCCGCGCAACCCGGCCGGGAAGGTGCTGCGTCGGGTGGTCCGCGAACAGCTGGAGACCGATCTGCAGGCACCACGAGCACAACCCGCCGGCGCAGCGTCGGCCGCACACCCCGAAGCCATGAAAGGAACTCCACGGTGACTTCCGCGATAGCCGGCAAGATGTCCCGACCGGGCCAGTGGTTCCAGCCCGCCGAGGCCGACCCCGAGGCCCGCATCCGACTGCTGCTGTTCCCGCACGCCGGCAGCGGCGCGATCATCTACCGGGACTGGCCCGACGTCCTCCCGCGCGACATCGGCGCCCAGGCCCTGACGCTGCCCGGGCGCCAGGAGCGCCGCGACGAGAGCGCGTACACCGCGTGGGAACCGCTGGTCGAGGGCCTGTACGAGGCCGTGCTCGGCACGATCGACCATCGGCCGTACGCCTTCTTCGGCCACTGCCTCGGCGCCCAGCTCGCCTACGAGTTGGCGGTGCGCCTGGAGCACGACGGGGTGCCCGGACCGCTCATGGTGGGCATGTCGGGCTGGGCGCCCAAGGGCTTCTTCGTCCCGGCGGAGAAGCACATCAAGATGCCGGAGGAGGAACTGGTCGCCTGGATGAAGCGGCTCGGGTCGTTCCCGTCCGAGATCTACGACAACCCCGAGATGTTGGGGATGGTGATCCCGGCGCTGCGCGCGGACCTTGCGGTGGCGGCGCAGCGGGTGGACAGCGGCGCGTTCGTGCCCTGCCCGCTGGCGTCCTACGGCGGGCATAACGACGGTCTCCAGGAGGAGCCGGACGCGTTCGAGTCCTGGGTGCCGCGCAGCCCGCAGTATTTGGGGCATCGTGAGTACCCGGGCGGGCACTTCTTCATCGACGTCCATGTGGAGGCGATCACCCAGGACTTCTGCGCCCAGCTGTACCGGTTGGCGGAGTCCGCGCGCGGTTGAGCCGCGCGGCGCGGGCCCGCCGGCGAGCGCGGGCCCGCGGGACCGACATCGAGGAGCACACATGCCCGACATCGCCAGGCAGCACGATGCCCGGCCGCAATTCGGAATCCTGTTGCCCACGCGTGAGCAGGCCATCGTCGGCACGCTCGACGCCGAACCGCTGCTCGACTTCGCCAGGCGGGCCGAGTCGCTGGGCTACGACTCGCTGTGGGCCGGCGACTCGTTGGTGGCCCGGCCCCGGTTGGATCCGCTGGTCGTGCTGGCCGCCGCGGCGGCGACCACGCGGCGGATCGGCCTGGGCACCGCGGCGCTGACCCCGGCGCTGCGGAATCCGCTGATCGGCGCCAACCTGATCACCAGCCTGGACCATGTGTCCGCCGGACGGCTCACCCTGGGCCTGGGGTCGGGTTTCCCGATCCCGGAGACCGAGCGGGAGTTCGCGGCGGTGGGGGCCTCGTTTCGGGGCCGGGCCGGGCACCTGGACGAGGTGGTCGAGCTGTGGCGCCGGGCCTGGCGCGGTGACCGTTCGGAGGTCGACGACGGCGGGGCCGACGCGGATATCCCGGACACCGACCGCCTGTTGCGGCCCGCGCGAGCGGGCGGGCCGCCGTTGTGGCTGGCCGGGAGCGACACGCCGGCGGTGCTGCGGCGGGTCGCCCGGCGCTACGACGGTTGGTTGCCGTTCCTGCCGTCCTCGGACCAGTATGCGAAGGCATGGCAGCGGATCGGGGAATTGTCCGAGGCCGCGGGTCGACCGGCAAACGCGGTCACGCCGGGGTTGTACGCGACGCTGATCGTGCATCGGGACGAGGCCGTGGCAAAGGCCGAGCTGTCGGAGTACACCCGGCGCTACTACCGTCGTTCGCTCGCCGAGATGGCGAGTTTCCAGGCGTATTGCTGGGGTCCGGCGGACAAGTGCGCGAAGTGGCTGTCGGAGTACGTGCAGGCCGGCGCGCGGCACATCGTGCTCCGGGTCGGGTCGTTGCGGCCGGGAGACGCACTGGAGGAGATCGCCGAGACGGTGCTGCCGGCCGTACGGCACTGAACCCCGACGACCGGCCGGCCCGCGAGTGCGGGCCGGCCGGTCGTCGGGGTGATGGGGTACGGGCGGCGCGGGGTGGTGAGTCGCGGGGCTCGGCGGGCTCGAACGTGTGGGGCCACCCGCGCCGTTGCGGCGCTGCTCCGCCGCGGCGGGCGACTCGATTCGAGGCGTGGCCTCGCGGGCTTCGGGTGGTTCACCCGTTTCGTGTGCGGAGAGGGCAGGATTCGAACCTGCGCGGACCCCGAAGAATCCGACCACGGCGAAAAGCCAGGTCCCCGATAAGCCACTCCGGGCACCTCTCCCGATCCCGACCCGCGCCCCGAAGGACCCGCGTCGTTCCCGTACTTGCCTGCGGACGACCCGACCCGACCGCCCCCGGGGGGCTTCGGGTGGTTCATCCGTTTCCTGCGCGG
>NZ_JBMHHY010000054.1:0-34347 GCF_049739465.1 Embleya sp. AB8 | reverse complement strand
GATACGAGGTCAAGGCCTCTCACTTCGGTGCGTTCGTCAGCATCGCCTCCGCACTCATCTGCTACCGGCGATACGCCAAATGAGACCACTTCTTAACCCGCGCGGGCCCGCCCGCCCCTGCCCGGTCCACACGCGGTCACGTGGTCGCCGGCCATCTGGGCCCGGTGTCGGGGTCGTGGGCCCACACGAACTGCGTGTCGGGCGTAACGGTCATTCCGTGGTCGAACAGTTCCGGGGCCCCGACGGCGATCCAACGCTCCCAAGCCGTCTCCAACTCGTCGCCCAGCCGGCGCGATCCGCCCTGGTACAGCGTCGTCGTGCCGTCGGCGGACGCGGAGTACACGGCCCACGAAGTGTCGCCGTCGTGGATCCACGCGTTCACACCGTCGGCATCGCGCGCGGCGCGCACCCGCACCTCGGGCAACGCGACGCGCAACGCGAACAGCAGATGCGCGTCGTCGCACAACGACGCGAGGTCCCGCACGACGCCGCGCTCGTCCCCGGCAGCCGTGTTGCCGCGCACATCGGCGAACCGGCGCTCGCCCGGGGTACCGCGGGCGGGCATGAAGGTGGCGAGCCCCTGGACCCACCCGCTCGCCGAACACCCGTCCTCGGCGACGGTCAACGCGAGGTGACCCAACCGCCCCCACGGCGTGACCACACGGCCTCCGGGCCGGGCCTGCGCGATCCACGCCCACGGCACCCGCTCCACCGCGTAGGTCGAGATCACCCGATCCCACCGCCACGGCGACGCCCGGCCGACCGCCCCGTCCCCGACCTCTACGCGCACGTCCAGCCCGGCCGCGGCGAGAGCCTTGCGGGCCCCCTCGGCCAGATCCGGATCGACCTCGACACTGACGACGTTGCCGGGCCCGGCACGCCGGGCGACCAACGCCGCGTTCCAGCCCGTCCCCGTGCCCAACTCCAGGACCCGGTGCCCGGGTTCCAGGAGCAACGAGTCGAGCATGTCCACCACCACCGCCTGGCACGACAGGCTCGACGTGGGCACCCCGCCGAAGACCTGCGTCACCGCCGCGTCGTCCGGCCCGGCATACACCAGCGACACCCACGCACCCTCGTCGACCACCCGATCGACCGGCACGTAACCCCCGCCGTCCCAGCGCCACAGCCGGTCCGGCGCGAACTCGTCCCGGGGCGTGGCCTCCACGGCAGCCCGGATCCACGGCGCCCGCTCAGGCCATTGCCCACGCCGATCCATCTCGACCGCCAACCGCGACCGCGCCTCGACAAGATCCACGCGAGCTACTTGTCCTTCTTGTGTCGGCCGTTCGACGGCGGGGAAGCAGGCACTTGCCCATCGGAGTTGTTCGGCGGCGGAGTGCCCTTCGACGGATCCGGCGGCGGCTTCTCGTGCTGTCCCATCACGCCTCCTCGGTCACCGAGAGAGACCCCATGATGACGCAACACCACATTGGCACGGAAGACACAACGCACCGCAACCCACCGCCCGCTCCACCGACGCCGCACGCCGCACGCCGCACCGGAACCCCGGACACCCCAACTCCCAGCGGCCAACGCGCCCGCCGAGCGAGGGGTGTCCGGACGCCGACGTCGTCGTCGACCGCCCGGATCCGATCGCCGACATGCGTTTGCGGCCCTCGTCCAGGTACACGAACGCGTCCAGGAACGAGAAACAGCGACACCTCCCGAGTGTTGGGGAACCTGCCCGAACTCTTCCGACCTTCCTCAGCGTGGACGGCGAGGACCATGACGACGATCGCGGCGGCACCGCCTGCCCGGCGTTCGAGTCGGACGGCATCGCGGTGGGTCACATGGAATTCTTCCGGGTCCGGATGGAGCGGGGGACGAACGCGTGCGGGGCGATGGAGGAGCAGTCGCAGGAACTGCACCGGATCCGTCGCGTGTTGCCGGATGAGGAGAGCCATGGGCAAGGGAGGCGGTACCGGCGAGGCCGACGGTCAAGATCATGCGCGATACCCCGACGGGAAGCCGGGCCACCAACGCCCCGCCGGGTCGAGGTGATGCCGTGTCGGGCGCCGGTGCGTGCGGCGCCCTCGCCGGTCCCCCCGGGGTGGTGCCCGCTGGCAACAGGGCGAGGGGGCGCGCTGCCCGGCCGGCGTCAGACGCCGGATCTTGCGGCCGTCGGAGGTGGCGAGCCGGTGCCGGGCCAGGTCGTTCAACGCGTTGCGCACCGCCTTATCGCCGCGGGGGGTGGGCAGCAATCGGCGCAGCTGGGCGGGGGTGGCGAGTTTGACGACCGCGAGTGCGGCGAGGACCTCGCCCCTGGACCACGCGGTGGACCCGCGCGGATGCGGGGAAGAGGGGTTGTAGGCACGCTTGGGGGACCCCTTGTCCAGGGCCTGACCTGGGGAAACGCCCTGTGTGTCGTGGTCGGTCGCGGAAGCGACGGTGGAAGCGGGCACGGAAGCGGACATGGAACGTCCTGCGGACGGACGGCTCGGGCGTGTGCTCGTGGCTGCGGGCCGGCGTCGGACTGCTCGTGTGGCGACATGCGGGACTCCCTCGTCGGGTGGCACGGGGCGCGTTCGCACCCGGCGCCACCATGACGAGACCCCCCTTGTCCGCCGTCTGTCCGACCCCTTGACCGGGATCGTTCACACCCGATCCACGGGTGTGACCCGTAGCTCCCGATAGGTTGTGATCTTGATCGGTTCTGCCAGGAAATCTTCGACCGCAGCGGCGAGGTGCCGGGAGTGCGCGCTCCGGAAGTGGCGCTGGAGGTCGTCGGTGTGTCGCCACCGCTCGATGGCGATGAATTCCTCCGGGGTTTCGATGCTCTGCCGGATGGAGTAGTGCAGGTTTCCCTCTTCGTTGCGGGTGGGTTCGATGACAGACTGAAGCAGTTGTGCGAGTTCTGCCTCCTTGCCCACTCGGGCGACGACCCGGCCCACAACCGTTACCTCACTCATCGGCTCCGCCTCTCTCGGTGTTCCGTTTCGGGTGTTGTTCCATTCGGATGGGCGTTGTCTGCCCCGCCTGTCAGATCGGCTCTTCCTGTTTTTGCTGTCGCTGTCCGACCGCGGGGGCGTGTCCATGGGCGGCGCCGATGGGGAGTGCGGGGAAGAGCATGGACGGGTCGTCGAACAAGGAGGAGAGGTGGCCATCGGTGGTGTCGATCAGGCCGTGGTCCTGGAACGACGGTGCGAGGCGGGCGAGTGTGAGCGCGTAGAAGCCGCGCTTTCCACCGGGAACGAGGGGGTGTCTCCGCTTGTGTGTGATGCCTTCCAGGCCATGGGCGGCGAGGATCACCGGGAGGGCGTTGCCGAGTTCGGGGTGTGCTCCGGCGAGTGTCATCAACCGGTTCACGGCGGTTGCGAATTCCAGGAAGGCCGTGGCCGCTTTCCTGTCCACGGCTTGTGCGGCGGCAATGGCCAGTGTCTCGGCACCGACGTCGATCGCCTCGGCGACGAGCCGTCCGTGTGGTGCCAGCGAGGGAATCAGCCGGGCCAGGACGGATTCGGGGTCCGGCAGATGTTCCAGTACGGATCTGACGTGGATCAAATCCCAGGAACCGGGTGGCAGAGGGTCTGTGGTGATGTCGTGTTCGATCACTTCGACCCCGGAATGGGCGATGTTCCTCAGAAATTGCGGATCGGTGTCGGTTGCCACCACTCTTCCGCTCTCTCCGGCGATCGTTGCCAGGCGACGGGTGATACTGCCTGCTCCCGCGCCGACTTCGAGGCACGACGACCCGGGTGCGAGGTTCACCTGGGTAAGGATTTCCTCGGTTCCGGGGTCGTAGACCTGCTCGATCGTGCGCAGGCGATCGAATTCGAGATCCGCTCGGGCGGCTGAATCCAGCACGTAGGGGGTGGGTGGCGGATGGTCCGGGTCGGTCATGCTCTGCCTCTCTGGTTCTCCGGGCTTGGTGGCGGCGCCGGGTTGCCGGGTTGTCGGCGCGAGCGTGGGCCGCCCCGAATCCGGGTCCCGCTTGTCATCGGATCCGCACGCCGAGTGAGTGGAGGTGGCCGGTCACATCGCCCGGGGTCTCGGTGGCCAGCGAGATGTAACCGTCCGGCCGCACGAGGAACAGGCCGTGCGGTGCGTACGCACGGGCGGCGAAACCCGCGGCGTCCGAGACGTCGTGACCGACGCGCACCACGCGGACCACTGCGGGATTCGGGGCGCCGAGGGGCCGGGTGGGCGGGCTTCCGAAGGACAGGAGGGTGAAGTGGGGCCCGCGGAAGAGGTCGAAGATGCGTACGGGGGCTCCGCTGCGGTCGGTACACGGGGCATCCGGTGCGCGGTCTCCCGCCTGGAGGGCTTCCTCGGTCAGAGCGGGGCGCATCTCCGCGTTGGGTGGGATGCCCCGGTATCCGAGTGCCAGGTGGTGGGTGGCGCGGTCACGATTCGCGGCCAACTGCCTGACCCGGGACGACCCTTGGTGGATGCGGGTGCTCACTCCCAGCACTTCCGCCGCGGCCGGTCGGCGCTCCGCCTCGTAGGAGTCCAGGAGCGAGGGTGCTGCCTGACGGGTTGCCGCGAGCGCGAGCTTCCAGCCCAGGTTGTAGGCGTCCTGGATGCTTGCGTTGATGCCCTGGCCGCCCGCCGGGGAATGGACGTGCGCGGAGTCGCCGGCAAGGAACACCCGGCCGACCCGGAAGTGCTCCGCGAGTGCTGCTCGTGCCCGGAAGACCGATGACCACAGCACCTTTTGCACCCGCAGTCCCGTGCGGGCGGCCACCAGGTCGCGGACCCGCTCCGGGGCGGGGTCGGGGGTTCCTGTCGCGAATCGTGCGATGACCTGGAAGTAGTCCGTTCTGGCGACGGGACAGATCGCGGTCATGATGCCGGCCGCGTCGCCCCAGGTGTGCCAGTGCTCGCGGTCCAGTCCGGGGATGTCGACATCGGCGACGAGCAGGGGCCGGGTCTCCACTTCTTCGCGGTCGAACCTCACTCCGAGGATTGTGCGTACGGTGCTGCCGCCTCCGTCCGCCCCGACCAGGTAGTCGGCCGTGATCTCCTGGATGCGTCCGTCGGCCCGGACGACACGGGCCCGCACCCCGGCCTCGTCCTGGGAGAATCCGGCGAGCCGCGAGCCGAACTCGACGCCGTGTCCCAGACGCAGCAGTCGCTCGCGCAGCAGTTCCTGGGTGCGCGACTGGG
This sequence comes from Embleya sp. AB8, assembly GCF_049739465.1. NCBI lineage: Bacteria > Bacillati > Actinomycetota > Actinomycetes > Kitasatosporales > Streptomycetaceae > Embleya > Embleya sp. AB8. The sequence continues at coordinate 29,238 of NZ_JBMHHY010000054.1, read as the reverse complement.
GAAGCATCAAGGGTTCGGCGTAGGGCGTGGACCCGGTGGGCTCGCCTCGGGCGATGACGTCCCACTCCTTGATGATTCTTCCCTCTTCCCAGGCCACCATCGGTGGCAGCGGCGCTCCCTCCGCTTGTACGGAGTCGATGATTCCGAGGTCGTCGAAGATCTCCAGGGTGCGCGGCTGGAGACCCTTGCCCCGTGATCCCGGAAAGGGGCCGGTGCCGGAGTCGATGATCCGGAAGTCGACGCGTCGGCGCGCCAGTTCTCCTGCCAGGACCAGTCCGGCAGGTCCTCCTCCGGCGATCAGAACGGATGTGTGGTGGCGAGCGCTGTCCACGGTGTGTCTCCTTTCCGGTCCGGGGTGCGGGTCCGGGTGCATCTTCGGGTGGTCGCACGACCGACGTCGCGCGGCGCGGGAGGACCGGGCCCGGCCCCGGACCCGGGGTGCCCCGGCAAGGGTCGGCAGCCCCACCCGTCTTTGAAACCTCGCAGGTCGGCACCACTTCTTCGATGGCATCCGGGGTGGCCGTCCGTCGTGGTGACGACGGAGGCGGGCGCAGTCGGCCGCATTGGGGTTTCCCCGTTCCGGTGGTTCAGGCCGCCAGGAGCCGGCCTTCCGCCGTGGGATCGAATGTCAGGGTGAGTGATTCGGGGCCGCGGGAGTAGAAGCCGGTCTCTTCGTAGGAGGCGTCGTCGGGGAAGCCGATGTTGTCCATGAGGGCCAGCAGCATCGTCACGACCGTCTCGAGTTCGATGCGCGCGAATGCCGCCCCGACGCACGAGTGCATGCCGGCGCCGAACCCGAAATGGGTCGCGGCTGCGGTGAAGGACCGTTCGGGACCGAGGTCTGTGCGTTGGAGGTCGAAGGTGTCGGGTCGCTCGAAGACACGCGGGTCGCGGTTGGCGGCGGCGAGCATGCACCACACCATGGTTTCGGCGGGTATGGCGACACCGGAGATCTCGACGCTCTCCGCTGTCCTGCGGGGGATCAGTTGCACGGGCGGTGTGTAGCGGAGCGTCTCCGCGATGGCGTTGGTCACCAGCCCGGGATCGCTGCGGACCAGGTCCATCTGATCGGGGTGGGTGATCAGATGCCGGAACAGCAGGGCCAGGGTCTTGTCCGCCGGTTCGGTCGCGGCGAGGAGCACGTTGTGGCACAGAGCCGTGACCTCGTGCAGGCTCATCCTCCCGCTCTCGTACTCCGTGCGGCACATCAGCGAGATCACATCCGAGCCGGGGTTCTCGCGCCGTTCCTCGATGAAGGGCCGCAGATAGTCCTCGAGACGGCGGGCGCACCGGACGCAGTGCCGGTATCGCTCCTCGGTCATGGTGACGCTCGTGACGAATTCGGCCACGCCCTGGAACCAGGAGTGCACGTTCCGCCAGTCGTCCTTGGGCAGTCCGAGACTGTCCAGCGCGACCCAGATCGCCAACTGCTGTCCGAAGTCCTTCACCAGGTCGAACCGGCCGCGCCGCAGATGCGGGCGGATGAGCTCCTCCACGTTGCGGCGGATGAGCGGGGTCTGATGCTCCAGCATCGGCCCGGTGTATCCGCGGATCATCGTTTTGTGTTTCGCGGTGTGCTCGGCGCCGGTCATCTGCGCCAGGACGCGACCGCGCATGACCGGCTCGGCGCGTTCGCGCAATGCCTGGGTGGTGAAGATCCGGTCCTGGGTCAGAACGCGGCCGACGTCCTCGTGCCGGCTCAGGAAGTATGCGTCGATGCCGGGTTCGTAGTGGACGGGGTCGCTCTCCCGCAGTTGGGGGTACCAGGTGTACGGGTCCCGGGCGAACTCGTCCGACAGGACGCTGATGATGCGGGCGGTCGACCGCATGGTGTTCCCCTCTCACCGAGTTGGCCGTCACCAGGCCACGGGCAGACAGGCGGGACGGATGAACGTCAGATCGTTGCGCCAGGGAATCTCGTGTTCGTCCACGGCAAGGCGCAGTCGTGGGAAGCGTTCGAACAGGGCGGGGCAGACGATGGTGAGAACCAGCCGGCTGAGGGCGCCGTCTGCTATGGGTCCCAGGCCCATGCGAAGGTCGGCGGACCCGGCGACCGGACGATGGATGTCGAATTTCGCCGGGGTGGGGTAGTGCTCCTCGTCCCAGGCCGCGCCCAGCGGCGACGCGCATACCGTGTCTCCGGCCTCGATCAGGGTGCCGTGTGGTTCCAGGTCCTCGAGTGCGACATGGACGGGGCCCAGGACCGTGCCCGGGTGGTACCGGCGCAGTTCCCCTGCTGCCGCCCGCCACAGCACCGGATCGCGTAGGCACTCCCGTAGCGGTTTCTGATGGAGCAGGAGAGTGAACGGTCCGGTCAGCAGTGCCGAGAAGAGTGATTTCGCGCACCGAACGAGCGGACCTGTCAGCGTGGTGTGCAACGGTTCGGTGCCTACGGTCCGCTGTTGCGGGGCCGTGAACCACACGCCGGCGACATCGGTGTGGGCGGGACCGTCCCGGAAGTGTTCTGTGAGCGAGTTCAGGACCGGGTGCCTGGTAGTCGGATGTGCCGCCGGCTCTTCCAGGACCAGACGGTTCCGCAATGCGTGGGGATCGAACGACAGCCCGAAGACCTCGCGGCACACGGCGGCTGCCAGCGGCGCCGCCAGTTGTTCCACCAGGTCGGCGGGGTTGTTCCCGGATTCCATGGCGTCCAGGACGCGATCCGTCCGTTTTCCGATGGCCGCCCGGTGGGGTTCCAGCGCCTGCATCGCGACATACTCGGAGGCCGGCCGCGCGACCGGTGGACGTGCTTCCCCGTTGATCCCGGCCGCAGGGGACGGTGCTCCGGCGGCATGGCTCGGCCGTACGAGACCGGGATCGGTGAAGATCCGCAGGATGTCGTCCCGCCGGGAGATCATCCACAGTCGGGATCCGTCCGCAAGCTCGACCGGGCAGACCGGGCGCCGTCGGCGTGCCCAGTGGATCACGGGTGGAGGCGTGCCCAGGGGGCCCAGCACGCAGGGAAGCCTCAACGGTACTTCCGGTATCTGTACCGGCATCGGGAGTTGCCTGAGCTGTCTCATGCCGAACCGTCCGGCACCACGGGCTCGGCCACGACGTACCCCTGCTGTGCAGCCGACCGCAGCCCCGTTGCCGGAGCGGTGAGCAGGGCTGCGGCGAGTTCGATCCGCCGGTGGTAGACGAACACCGAGGAAGGCACGTCGAAGATCGACGGACTGTCCACGATCAGCGGCAACTCGGCGATCGGATAGCTGACACAGGCGTCGATCTGCTCCTCGCCGGGCTCCGTGTCCGAAATGGATCGGACCGCTCCCCGGGCCACCGCCCGGCAGGCCGCCCTGAGGGCCGGATCGACTCCGTACGCCGTTCTGGCCTGCTCTCGCAACGCCGCGTACTCGGGTCGGCTCATCAGTTGAGTCCACGTGTGCACGTGCTCTTCCGGCACGGACACACCGGTACGCGACAGGGCCACCAGCGCGGGATTCCTGAGCTGGTTCACGGCTCGCCGCACACGACCCACTGCCTCCAGCGGCCCGACGCCCGCAGCGCTGAGGGTATGTGCCGCCTCGAACCCGGGAACGAGACAGTCGACCCTGTTGAAACGTCCGACTGCCCACCGGACCAACGCCTCGACCCGGCTTGGTGTGTAGTAGCCGTTGAACGGGCTCAGGCCCAAGAGGCAGTGGTCGGAGGCAGCAGCAATCCGACGGCAATTCTCGCTTTGTGGTCGTATCAGGAAATCCACGGTCACCACCAACAGCGGTTGAGGTCCGGGAGGCGAGGAACTCGCCACCTCGCGTCGGCGCCGTCGCTACGCATTGACGGCACCAACACGTCATCCGGTCGACAGCGATGGGACCGTACCGCCGTGGACTCGAACTCCTCCGAACCAACCGAAGATGTCATACAGTCATACTTTCCATGCGTATGGCGGGTCGCACGACCTTTCCCAAAAGCGGGTGGATCCCCCGAGACGGCTCTATCATGTCCGCCGACAAGAACGCTCAGATCCGCCAAGTAAAGCGCTCATCCGCCGACTCGAGTGTGACCGTGCGCTCCAGTCGACCAGTCGAGCAGCCATCGACCGGCGACGATGCCCCGTCGACTTCCCAACGGAACGGACCGTGGAGCTTCGTGACTCGCCGACGGGCGTGTCAGCGTCTTTGTGTAAGTCCCCGGGTGGTTACTGAACGCTGAGGCGGTCTTCGAAGAAGAGCGCGAAGGCGTTGAGGGCGTTCTTCCAGTGTGGCGCGACCAGGTTCAGGTCGCGTGCGCGTGGTTCGATCCGTTCGCGAACCGCCGGGTAGAGCACCTTGAGCGCGGCCTGTTCCGTGGGGAAATGCCCGCGGTTGCGGGTGGCCTTGCGCAGGCGCGCGTTCATCGACTCGATCATGTTCGTGCTGTAGACCACCTTCCTTATGTCCGGCGGGAACGCGAGGCAGGGGACGAACTCCGGCCAGGCCCGCCGCCAGGTCGCGACGATCGCCGGGTGGCGAACTCCCAGGTCGGAAGCGGTGAACTCGTCCATTGCCTGTTCGGCGGCCTGCTCGGTCGGGGCCGTGTAGATCTCCTTCAAAGCGGTGACCAACCTGGTGTGGTCCCGCTTCGAGGCGAATCGCAGCGAGGCCCGGATCAGGTGGATCACACACGTTTGGACCGTCGCCTTCGGCCAGGTCGCGGTGACCGCCACGGGCAGGCCCTTCAACCCGTCGCAGGCGACGATGCACACGTCCTCGATCCCGCGATTGCGCAGTTCGGAGAGCACGGCGACCCAGGTCGTGGCGCCCTCGCCCTCGGCACCGACCCACAGCCCCGGCACGTCCTTGCGGCCGTCCATGTCGACCCCCACGGCGACGAACACCGGCCGGTTGACGACCGAGCCCGAGCGGATCCTGATCCACAACGCGTCGATGTAGATGATCGGCCAGACCGGATCCAGTGGCCGGTTCTGCCACACGGTCAACTCGTCCGTGACCGCGTCCGTGACGCGCGAGATCAGGTCGGAGCCGACCTGGACGCCGTAGACGCCCGCGAGGTGGGAACGGATGTCGCGCACACTCGTCCCGCGCGCGTAGAGCGAGAGGATCCGCTCGTTGAACCCCGCCGACCGGCGGGCGTGCCTGGGGACAAGGGCGGGTTCGAAGTCGCCGTTGCGGTCGCGCGGGACCGCGATGGTGACCTCTCCGGCGTCGGTGAGGACGGTCTTGGGCGAGGTGCCGTTGCGCGAGTTCCCAGACCCGCGACCGGCGGGATCGTGCCGTTCGTAGCCGAGGTGTTCCGTCATCTCGGCCTCCAGGGCCCGTTCCAGGACGGCCCGGGTGATCTCGGTCAACAGGCCGCCCTCGCCCAGCAGGGCCGCTCCCGAGGCGTCCGCGCGGTCCATCAACCGCTCTACGACCTCGTCCACCATCGCGTCCGTGTCCGCAGGCGGCTCGGTGGTCCGCGGGTTCTCGATCTCGGTCATGATTCGTCCGTTCCGGGTGGCCGGGATCCGGGAAGGTACCCCGGCCAACCATTCACATCACGGACTTACACGAACTTTCAGACACATCCCTCACGACTCCTTGGCGCTGCGGGGCGGGTATCCGGTGGGCCTTTGGGCTTGTTTGGGTCGCCGGGGGGCCACGGGAGCGCCGTGCGGGCGGTGGGGTGGTTTGGCTGCCGGAGCCGAGACGGCTGAAGGCCCAGCGGAGCACGTCCTGGTCGACGTGGGTGCGGCCGGTGCGTTCGAGGGCGGTGTGGGTGTGGGCGGTCAGGCGGGCCCAGTTGCGGAAGTTGCCGTGGGCGGCGTGCCGGTCCGCGTAGGCGATGTCGTTCGGGTCGGCGTCGGCCCAGATGGGGTGGTAGAGCGGGATGACGTCCTGGACCTCGTCGGGGGTGAGGCGGGTGAAGCGTTGCCGGATGAAGATCCGGGAGGACAGCATCGGCTCCTTGCGCAGGGTCTGGTGGCAGCCTTCTCCTCCCACGAAGACGATCGCGAGTTGGGTGTACGGGTCATCCCAGATGTAGCGGACGTATTCCAGCAGGGAGCCGCTGAGCCACTGTGCCTCGTCCGGGACGAGGGTGCGTGGTCGGGCGGCGAGTTCGGTCTTGAGGAGTTGGTCGAACTCGCCGGCGTAGTGCGGGGGTTGGCCCGGTGGTTCGAGGGCGGCGTGCAGTTCCTGGCGTACGGTGCGGATGGTGGGGCGGGTGTGGAAGGTGATGCGGCGGATGTCCTGGTCGGGTTCGAGCTCGTGCAGGCGGCTGGTGACGGCGGCGGTCTTGCCGAAGCCGGCTCCGCCGTGGATGCACGTCATGGCGCGGGCGGCGATGGTGTCGGCGAGGTTCTCCCGGGCGGTGAGCAGCGCGGGTGGTCACCAGGCGTGCGTCGGGGAGGGCAACGTACTGGTCGGTGTGCGCGGGCGGCGGGTGGCGGGTCATCGGGGGTCCTCACGGCCGGGGGGCGGTTCGGGTGTGGTGGGTTCGGCGGGGTGGGCGGGCCTGGTGGTCTTCTTCAGGGCGTCGGGGGTGGCCCAGTCGGGCGGGGGCGGGGCGGGCGGGATCAGGTCGGGCAGCGCGAGCCTGCCGAGGTCACCGTCGCGGTGTTGGGCCAGTGCCCGGGCGGCCTCGGGCGCGGTGATCGTGTCCAGGCGCTGTGCGTCGGCGGGGAGGGAAGTGGGGGCGAACCGGGTGTGGCGCAGTTGCTCGGCGGCTTTGGCCTCGGCGCGCAGGCGGCGGACGCGGGCCGCCCGGGCGCGGCGCAGTGCGGCGCGTTGATCGTCGGTGGCCTGGTCGGCGAGGTGGGTGGTGCCCAGGCGGTGGCCGTGGGGTGTGCAGACCTCGATCTCGTGGGTGTGGTGGGGCATGAATCGCACGGTGACCTCGCGGCCGGCCTGGCCGGTCATCCAGTCGGCGATGTGGTCGCGGTTGCGGAAGGCCACTCCGTGGCTGGTGATGACGCGGGGGCGGCCGTCGTCCTCGAGCGTGAAGGACCACACGTCTGCGGCGGGGATGTCGTTGAGTGGGGTGGGATCGGCCTGCCATGCCTCGAGCGGGGTGCGGCCCTGGAGGCCGGCCGGGTGGTGTTCGGTGTTCCACCGGTGCACCCAGGCCAGGAGTTCGGCGGTGAAGGCGCGGAAGGACAGCGTCGGGCCCGTGGGTGTGCGGTCGGGTCGTCGGCGGGGTTGTTTGGGGGTGTGGCCGGGCAGGGCGGTGAACAGCATCGTCTCCACGCAGTGGTTGAGGTTCTCGATGCTGCCCTTGAGGTGTGGGCTGTAGGGCGGCAGGACGGTGATGTCCGCGTCCAGGGTGGTCAGTGCGGTGGTCACGGTGCGGGAGAGGAAGTCCCTGCCCCGGTCGAACCGCACGTGCTCGGGCAGCCCACCGAACGGGCCGTAGGGGTGGGTGTGTGCGATCGCGGAGCGCAGCGCGGCCGGGATCGAGGCGCGCGTGGGAGGGCCGGGCGTGACGGCGACACCGGTGATCGCCTTGGTCGCGCAATCGATGAACCACGTGACGTACGGGTGGACGAGGTCACCGTCGGCGGTCACCCGAAGAAATGCCTGGACGTGATCGGCTCCCAAGTGTGGTTGTCGGTCGTAGCATCTCGCTGTGATCAACAACGTTGCGGCGCAGTCCGGTTCGGATCTGGGCGCGGTCGATTTGTCGGTAGGCACGATCTATCTGGGGGATCCCGGAGGAACGACGTCCGAGGAGCCCATATATGAGTTGGTCGGGACGGCCAACGAGGGGGGTTTCCGTCCACGGAAGGTCGCCTGCGGCGACGGCAAGTTGGCCTACGTCGCCTTGTGCAGTACCGGAAAAGAGGCGGACTGGCCCGACGATGTCGACGACCGCACGGGAATCTGCGTCTATCACGGGGACAACAGAACTCCCGGGAAGGATCTGCACGGCACCTCCCGGGGGGGCAATGCTCTGCTGCGAACGGTCTTCGCCGACGCCAAAGCCGGTCGGCGTTCCCGAATCCCGCCCTTCCTGTTGTTCCAGAGAACGGGAGTCGGACGGGATGTACGGTTTCGGGGGCTCCTCGCTCCCGGGACGGATTCGCTCCTTGCTCCGCTCCGCACCGCACCCTTGCGGTACCGCACCGTCTCCACGCCCACCGGGTCATTCGTGAACTACGAGGCGACGTTCACCGTTCTCGATGTCCCTGTGGTGCCCCGTGCCTGGCTCGATCGCCTTTACGCCGGCACCGCCGTGCCGGCCGACGCCCCGAGCGCATGGCGTGAGTGGATCGAAACCGGTCGACGCCGTCCCCTGGTGCCCAACCCTGTGCGAGGCCCGCTTGAACTGCGGGAACACCGCCACGCCACCGACTCCGCGAGCACAGCGCTCCTGGACGTCGTCGGAGAACATTTCCGCGGTGATCCGTATCGGTTCGAACGATGGGCCTTGGAGATATGGGCTGGGATCGACAGCAATGTCGACCCGCACACTCTCGATGTCAGCGTCCGCAACGGTCGATCCGAGTCGACCGGACGCTACTTCGTCGGCCCCGAGATGCGTCGAACACCGATGAGGTTCGCCTTCGTGGCCGACAACGGCGGCAAGCCCGTCAGGGCAGCTGCCGTGCATCGCCTGCTCGCCCGCCTCCACCAGGCGGCATTCGCCGTCCTGGTGACCACCTCACAACTCGACAAGAACGCGTACGCCGAAGCCCGCGCGGCCGCCCAACCCCTCGTTCTGATCTGCGGTGACGACATCGTCGATCTTCTGCGCTCCCAGGGCATGACCACACCCGACGAAGTCCGGGCGTGGCTCGATCGCTCGCATCCCGCCGGAGGGTGAAAAACGGGTCGCGCATCCTTTGAGGCGTCCTCCCGGCGTACGAGCATCTCAAACGGCCGAAAGCCGGGCACGAAACGCCTGCAACTCGCTCCGGGCCGAGCACCGGTCCACACGGGGGTGACCGTCGGGGCCGAAACCACAGACCCTCGGCAATTCGAGACCGCATTGACGACCGCATCGACTTCACGAGGGCGCGCGGCCGACTCCACCACAGGCGCAGGTAGTCCAACAGCAGCAGGGTCGTCACGGCGTCGGACCCCGAGCCGGCCCGGGTCGGCAAGGCGTGGTCCACCTCTTCGCGGGTTCGTGGTGGCGGGCCGCGTACAGGCGGGACGTGATCTTCACCCGGGTACGGAAGTTCCCCCACGCACGCACGTGTGGTCCGCATGGGCCACGTCCTCGTCGATCGCGCCATCCCACAGGGGTGGAACAGGCGCAGCACGATTAGGACTTGAGGCGCGTCCAGACGTGGCACGTGTTGCCGGGCCAGGACGCGGGAGGCCGGCACGGGAGCGTGTGCCGGGGTGCGTTCGGCGCCCGCTCCGCACAGCACCAGGCCGGTGTGGGTGGCGGGGGCGTCCGCCGGGAGGCGGAGGTAGTCGAGTCCGGGGGCGGCGATGCGTCGGAGCGTCGTCGATCACGAGCACGCCCGGGGGTTCGAGGGCATCCGGGAGCGCGCGGTCGGCCGCGTCGGTGCGGTTCGTCAGGGAGGTGGCCGGCAGACCGAACGCGGTGAGCAGCGCGGCGCTCAATTGGGGCAGGGCCGGTTTCACCGCGACCGGCGCAAGGTGTACCGGGACGCGGCGCGGGAGCAGGCGCAGCGCCTGGTGGAGCGCGACCGTCCTGCCGTGTCCGGGGTCGCCGTACACACACGTGATCCCGTGGGCGGCGACGGTGTGGACGAGTGCTTCGGTGACCGCGCCGAGTCGGCGCGTCGACACCGGGGCGCGCCGGGGGTGTACAGGCGCGTGCCGTCGGCGAACGGCGACGGCCGGATCGCGGCGGGGTGGGTCCCGGCCACGGTCGGGGCTTGCTCGGCAGGGGGTGGCAGGGTGATCCGGCCGGTCTCGCAGGCCGTGCCCGGGAGGGCGAGTTCGGCCAGGGCGCGGTCGTAGCGGTCTCGGTCGCGTCGGGCGTGCGCGGGTCGGGAGATCTCCAGGACACGGCCCGCGTGTTGCTCCTGTTGCACGGCGCGGTAGAGCGTCGTCAACGACGGCAGGGCGTGCGCGGTCGGCGACGGCGGGGCCTGGTCCGGGTGTTCCCGCATCCAGTCGTGCGGAGCCTTCACGTTCCCACCCAGGTCCGACAGGCGCGCCCACAACGCGTCCGTGACCGCGAAGGAGTGCCGCCGCGAGGCCGGTTCCGCCCGTCCGGACTCGCGGGCGATCGCCAACCAACGCCACACCGTGCGCGGCGACACCCCGGCCGCCTCGGCGGCGATCCGCACGTGCACCGTCTCCAAAGTCCCGGCCTGGTCCAGCGCGAGAAGACGGCCCACCACCAACCGGCGCGTGAGCGCACGGTCCCGGGACGGGGACGCGGCCAGCGACGCCTGTGCCGCGGCGGACGGCGGCGTGCCGGGCTTGCCCGGACCCGAAGACACCGGCGGCGAAGACGACTTCGCGCTCATGCCCGCAAGCACACCCCGCCCTCGCGCCGGCCGACACCGGAATGTGCATCCCCACGACAGCCGGACCACGCATGTACCAGCGCCCTTGGGCAAGCCACGACAGCAGTCCGGTCACACCATGACAGCAATGAATCCCGCAATAAGACCGACAAAACCCAGCCCAACAAGGAGAAACCGAAACCGGAACCGCTGTCACCAACCCGCTGACACCACACCACACACTCACAACAACCCGCAGCCCCACACACATACAAAGAAAACCCGAGAACTCACACTGCCCATTCACGAGCCGACCGCGAAGCTGATCCTCGACCAGCAGGAACGGCGCCTCCACCCACTCGCGGTGCTGTGCGCTGAGGTCGGTCGGGTTCACCGCCTCGCGGGACCATTCGTCGGCAGCCGCCTCCCACACACCAAACACCGCCCCCGGAATCACAGGAGCGGAGGGCGGGTCCCCGGTCTCGGCGGGACCGGGGACCCGCCCTCCGCTGCGGCGGTCAGTCGGTCACACGCAACGCGAAGTAGTCGAAGATGTCCATGGCTTGGACGAATACACCCGTGGTGTTGTCCGCACCGCTCCAGATGCCACGCATCTGCCGATCGGGCTCACCGACCAGGGCGATCACGGGACCACCGCTGTCGCCGGAGGCCGACGAAGGAAAGCCGCCTCCCTGGCGGACCAGGACGCCCTTGATCAGGTCCGGCCAACCGTTCAGCCTGTACCAGTATTCGGCGTTCTCCACGCGCAGATCGCACACGACGTGACTGGACCAGCCCAGTTGGCACAGCACGTCGCCGTTCGAGTTCCAGGCTGCGGCGGTCAGTCGCCTGGTGTACTCCGGGGTGTTCCAATAGCCGTCCCAGACGCGTGCGGACGTCGAGGCCTGGATGAAGGCCGCGTCCCATTGCGGGGCCTTGTGGGCCACGGTGCCCACCCGAGTCGCGTCGTTACCGGTGCGTACTTCCTGATTGAGGTCGAAACAGTGGGCAGCGGTCACCAGCCACTGCACACCGTCCCGGGTACTGACGGCGGGCGCGCCCGAGGTGCACGCCGCGCTCGAGGATCGGATGTACGCGCCCGCGTGGAACGGCGACGTGTCCTGGAACCTCGATTGCGGTCGGAAGGCAACGCCCGGCGTGAACGCCACGGGCACTCCTTCGCCGGTCGCCGATTGGCCACCCGGTGCCGGAGCGAACGGCGCGACGGCCGTCAGCTCGGCGCTCCTCGCTCGCGCCTGCTCGACATCGGCGACACGCGCGGTAAGGCCGCTGCCGTCCGGTTCGACGGCGACACCGTGCACGACGACGCCGACCGACACGGCACGGCTCATCAGGATCGGTACGGCCTCGTCGAGACTCTTCTCGGTGAAGCGGCTCCGCTCGACGCGCAGCCGAGACGGGTCCGCGCCGCCCGCGCGCACGGCCGCGGCGAAATCCCGCGCCTGGGACGGATCGGTGAGGTAGACGATCGTGCGCCCGGACGTGGTGTCGATCCTGGTACCGGAAAAGACCCGGGACCAGCGGGAGTGGGTCTTTCCCAGGGACGTCGCCACGTGGGCGACTCGGCGCAGCGGGTTGAGCAGGGCGGCCTGGCGTGCCGTCGGCATGGCGGCGACCTCTTCGACGTTGTGGCCCGCGACCGGCGCGGGACGCGCCTGCGCCGGTGCGCTCGCGGTCGCGAGTGCGACAAGGGTGACGAGGGCCGTCAACGCGGTCAGGCCCTTGGACGGATGTGTCACGGTGAATCCCCCAAGCGGGTGGACGACGCGTGCGTGCTGTGAAGCGCACGATCCATCGAGCACTCGAAGGTGGGCCCGCGGAGGCAACATGCGGTCGTGGCGGGCGGGTTTCGCCGTGGGTCGGCGGGGAGCGCGCGCCGGACAAAGCCGTGATGTGGGGCACGAGCGTGCTGTGCGACAGGAGTTCCGCGCCGTCCCGGCACGGTCACGCTGCCATCCCAGAGTCTGCTCTGGCGTGTCGCCTGCCGCAAGGGCCGGTACCACTGTGTACCGAACCGGATTCCATGGCACGCCGCGCGATCACGCGTGGCCTCCCGCACCGACACCCCGAAACCCCCACAAAAACCCGCGGCCACCTCACGACGCATCACTACATCACCGAGACAACCAAGATCGTTCCCACGGAACCACGAAACCCCAGGCCACCACCACCGGACCCACCCCACGAAACCCCCACCACCACAACCCCGCACCACCAACCCACCCGCCGAAAATCCCAACCAACACACGAAACCCCACACCAACCACCAACCCACCCCACCTCGCCACACCGCTCAGCGACATCTCGGCGATCGCGCGGCATCTGGGCCGTGATCGCAAGACGATCCGTGCCTACCTCGCCGGGGAACGTGTCCCGGGCGCGCGACGACAGCAGCCGGACGCGTTCGTGCCGTTCCTGGACTACTGCCGGCAGCGGTTGGCGGACGACCCGCATCTGTGGTCGACGATGTTGTTCGACGAGGTCGTCGAACTCGGTTACCAGGGCGGGTATTCGACGTTCACCCGCGCTCTGCGGCGTCATCGGGCGCGTCCTCATTGCGAGCCCTGCAAGGCGGTGAACGGTCGCGACGTCGCGGTGATCGAGCGCCCACCGGGCGAGGAGATCCAGTTCGACTGGCTCGAGTTGCCCGACCCGCCCGAGCGGTGGGGAGTGGGCGCGAATGCCCACCTGTTGGTCGGGGCGCTCGCGCATTCGGGCAGGTGGCGGGCGGTTCTGGCGGAGTCCGAGGACTTCCCCCATCTGGTCCAGGCCCCCGACCAGGTGGTACGCAAGCTGGGCGGGACCGCACGGCGGTGGCGCTTCGACCGGATGAGCACCGTCTGCCATCCCGCGACCGGCCGGGTCCTGCCCGCGTCTGCCGCAGTCGCCAAGTTCTACGGCGTCGGCGTCGACATCTGCCCGTCCCGCCGGGGCAACCGCAAGGGTGCCGTCGAGAAGGTCAACCACTCGGCCGCGCAACGTTGGTGGCGAACGGTTCCCGACGAACTCACGGTCGAGCAGGCCCAATCCGGCGTCGACAAGCTCGCCTCGCAGATGGACGAACGCCGCCGAAGGGTCGCCGGGGCGAGTACCACCGTCGGCGAACTCGCCCACACCGAGAGCCTGTTGGGGCTTCCGGGCCGGCCGTTCCCGGCCGAGTTGGAGGTCGAGCGGACGGTCAGTCCGCAGGGCATGGTGCCCTTCGAGGGCAACTTCTCCTCGGTTCCCCCGGGTCTGCCCGGGGCCCGGGTGCTGGTGTTGCACCGGCTCGGCGATGACTACCTCCACATCGCCACGGCCGGCCGGGCCGTGGTCGCCCGTCATCACCGCGCCCCGCGCGGAGCGGGCCGGAGCGTCCGTGACGCCGGCCACGTGATCGCCCTGGAACGCGTGGTGTTGGAGTCGTTCACCGACCGCGCGCCCTGTCGGACCAAGGTCCGGCGCCCGCTCACCCCGGCCGCCCTGGAGGAGGCCGAGCGCCTGCGGGGCGCGAGCTCCCGGTCGAGTTCGGCCGAGCGCGTGGTGATCGACATGTCCGCCTATGCCGCCGTGGCCGACCGGCTGCGGTCCGCCCCCGAACCAAGGAGAACCACTCGTCCTCGGGTGACGCTCCCGGAGTCGGAGCTTCGAGGGTCTGCCCGGTCTGCCGCACCGGCTTCTCCGCCGAGACTCCCTCCGGCCGGCAGGTCTACTGTTCCCCGACCTGCCGCAACACCGCCCAGACTCTGCGGCCCGGCCCGAGCAGGAACTGCGCGGTCCGCGAGCAGGGCTTCGAGGCAAAGGGAAGCGGGCGCTACTGCTCGCACGAGTGCCGCGTTCGGTCGCGAAAGACACCGGCCGCCCTGGACACGCGCAGATGCCCCGTCTGCGACGAAGACTTCTCGGTCGAGAGATCGGTTCGCCAGGTCTACTGCGACGCCGCATGCCGCCTGGAGGCCGGCAGGCGTCGCGACCAGGCTCGAGAGGCGGACCGGACCCGTCGGCTCGGCGAAACGCAACGGCCCCGGAAACGACATCCAGACTCCCCAGCCCGTGCCGAGGATGGATCTTCCTCCGCCGACGACTCCCACGACCCGCTCGCTCACCTCACGACAACAGACCCCCGCCAGGGACCCCTTGGAGCCGGCCGCGACGCGCAACTGCCCGCACTGCGATCAGCCGATCACCATCGTGGCCCTGCCGGCGACTCCGGAAGCGGCACGGCCCACCATCCACAACCGCGGACCCGACGTCCCGCTGCGAAGAGTCCCATGACCAGCTGACCATCCGGCTCACCCTCAGGCCCCGCCGACCTTCGGCGGGGCCTGACGCGCTCTTCGCTCCCCACATTCCCCACTTCATGGGCATGTCGCCGAACCGGTGCAGGCGCCCGTCCGGCGTCCGGGGGCCCGCCGACCGGCCCGATGCCGGGGCGTCGGCGGGAGTGGTGGGTCGCCGCCGGACGCCGGCACGCGACCGTCACGGCTTCGAGGTCGCCGGCGGGGTGGAGGGGTGGTGCGCACCGGGCGAATACGGGGCGTCGCGCTTGTCCTTCGAGGATGGACGATGGCCGGGCCTGGGTTCGAGTTCACAGGGGCCCACCGGCCCGCTCGCCAGGGCGTAGGTGCCGGTCGATCCGCCGCTCCCTTCGGCTGCTTCTTTGATCCCTTCGGTGAGCACCAGAGTGGTGCCCGGCGGGATCAGGCCGGGGACCAGTTCGTGCCAGCCCTGGACGAGGTGGGCGATCTCGGCATCGTCGAGCCGGTCGCCGTTCTTCGGCCGGGCCTCCTCCCAGTGGAAGATCGCGGTGAGGTCGTGGCCCGACATCTCGTACTCCCGAAAGCGCGGCTCCCGGCACTGCTTGTCCACCGGCACGTAGTCCACGACCACCGGGACGCCCAACTCCCGGAGCCGCTGTTCGAGCGCCTTGGGGTTGCGGAATTCGATCACCCGGAAAAGGACCCGCCCGTCGTCCTTCCTGATCACCTTGAACGGCTGGGCCCCGGCCGAGGAGCCGTCGGCGAGGAGCGGGACACCGCCGATCGCAATGCCGGCCGCGACCAGCACCGAGGCGGCCAGGCCGAACAGCGCGCGCCGGTCACGCCCGGACCGCCGGCGCGGCCGCTCGACCTCGGCCGGCACGTCACCCGTGGCGGCGAACTTGCGCAACTCGTCCAGCAGTCGATCCTCGAAGGTGCTCATGCCTTCGCCTCCGCTCGCAAAGCCGTCCCGGGGGTGTCCCGGGGATATGTCGGGGGTCGGGGGCGCCCGGCGCCCGGGCCACCGGAAGGCATCGGTGCGGTCGACTCCGGGTCCGTGTGCAGTTCCCGCGTCAGTCGCCGCCGGGCCCGATGCAACCGCACCCGGGCCGACACCCGCCGGATGCCGAGCGCCGCCGCCGCCTCGGCCACGTCCAGCCCGTCGACGCCGACCAGTTCGAGCACCGCGCGATCGGCCTCGGACAGCCGCTCGATCGCCTGGTACATCCGTCGGGCGGCCGCCTCGGCGTCCAGCCGCTCCTCGATCCGCACCAGGTCGTCGGCGTCGAGCAGTCGCCGGCCGGCTATCCGCTGCGACGCGTCCACCTCGCGGGCGGCCCGCCGCCGCTCGCTCGCCATCACGTTGCGGGCCACTCCGTACAACCAGGCCCGCTCACCACCGGGACCGCCGCGGTAGGCCGCCGCCGAGTCCAGCGCAGCGAGGAACACCTCCGCGGTCAGGTCGGCGGCCACGTGTGGATCGCCGACCCGGCGGGCCACGAACCGATTCACCGCGTCGATGTTTCTCCGATAGAACGCCTCCAGCAGGGCCGGGTCGCGCGCGATCCCGGTCACCTCCCGAGTGGTGGGCCCGTCCAAGTCGTACTCCTCGGTCCGATGAACGCCGTCATCGGTTTGTGGGCGGCGGGCCCACGGATGTTGCGGGCCACGCGAAGATTTCCGGGATCCGTTGCCGATTCGACCGGGGCCGCCTCCTCCGGGACGGGCGAGGAAAGCCTCGACGAACCCGACGAGAGTCCCGACGAGTCACCATCCCCGGGAGCGGACTCCGGCGACGACGATCCCGACTCCCCCGCGCCGCCGTACACAACCCACCCCACCACCACGCTGCTCCGCCACAGATGGTGTGGTCCGTGCATGATCAGGCGTGGGAGGACGGCCTGGCCATAGCGCGTGCATACGCGCGCGAGCACGCCACGCCGGCCGCGCCGATCGATGCCGTGGTCGACGGCCGATCGGGAAATGGCTGGAGAACAGGCGCGCCCAGGACCGGCGCGGCGCGCTGTCCGCCCGGCGCGGCGCGGCGCTGGACGCCCTGGTCGACGGCGAGGCGTGGCACCCGACGCAGTGGCCGGTGGCGTGGCAACGGCACGCCGCCCACGCCGCCGACTACCCGACCGAGCAGGCCGGGCAGGCCGAGGGAGGCGCGGGGGCACGGTTGGACGACGTCGGCCTGGACGTCGTCCACTGCGGCACCGGGATCGGCCGGTGGGTCGCCCGACAACGCTCCGGGTGGGACCGGCTCAACGAGGCGCAGCGCGAGCGGCTGCTCGCCCTCGGGCTCACCCCGCCCACGCCGGTCGACACCGCGGCGACCGGGGCCGACGCCGGGGAGGCGGCGGTACCCATGTCGGACGGGCCCCGGCCGAAACGCACGCGCGAGCAGGCGTGGACGATCGCGCTCGGCGCGGCAGCGGCCTACCGAGCCCGGGTCGGACACCTCAAGGTCCCGCGCGCCCACGTGAAGACCGTGACCGCGTTCGACGGGTGGCCGGAGGACGTACGGCTGGGGTGTGGGTGACCACCACCAGAAGCCGGAAGGCGAAACTCCCGGCCGAGCGGATCGCAGCACTCGACGCATTGGGCATGCGCTGGTGACGGTGTGAGGTTCGTGCGAGGTCGGGTGCGTGTGGGGTTCGAGGCGTCGACCGGAGACCGGTCGACACCCCGGGCCTGTCCAGGCTTCGATCACGCGGCGCCGGGTCCCGGAACACCGAGCCGCGCTGCCGCGGCACGCGGCCCGATCTTCTGCCCGGACACAAGAGGATCCATGGGGATTCCCGCGATATATCCGGCATTCCAGCCGAACCACGGAACCGCAGGTCACCACGCCGCAGGTCCCCGACCGGAACCGGACACCCCACGATCCGGGCAGGTCAAACGACACTGTGGGGAAAACACGGATCCGTCCAGCCGAACCCCGGGACCACAGCCCGGACCCACAAAGAAACCCGAGAACTCACACCGGGCGGTGGGGGGCCGGGTCAGCCATTGTGGGCCATCGAGAACAGTGCCCGCGCGGGCTCGGCCCATCGCCGAGCGAGGGACCCTCAGCCTCTCAAGCGCTCCAGGAAGCGCTGACGCCACCACCCACACACGCCCCACGGGCTTGGCAGCATGAGGTGCGGGCTGAGGGGGACAGTCCGGCGGTCGAACTCGGCATCGAGCCGGCCGATGAGCCGGCCAAGGTCCTCTCGAGCCCCGCGGGGAAGCCACAGCAGCACGTCCTCCAAGCGGTCTCGCGCCGCCAGGGGATCACAGCACTCGCAGGCCATCACCGGGTCCGGCAGCACACGCCCCGGCTGATTCAGATACGACCGGCACTCGGCCAGGGCAGCAGCCACAGCCCCCGGCCACAGCAGGCCCTCTTCCAACTTCCGGATCGCTACGCGAGTCGCCGCAGACACACCACGGATCCGGCGAACCGGAATAACTCTTCCGGGCCGCCACCGCTCTGCGCGCAGCCCCTTCGGACGCCTACGCGGCATCGGCCTTTCGGATCAGCATGCCGTCATCCTGCCACGGACGGACCCACCTTGGCACGTGATCAACGAGAGCCCGAACCACTTCAGGTGCTCTTACTTCTCAACAACATTCGTGCCCTCTCCGGACGACGAGTGATGCCGGGACCCGCCGACAAGTGCTCTCGCTTGAGACCTACGCAGCCAGGCGGGCCTCCTCCGAGGCCCGGTCGGCCGCGTGGTCGGGGCGGGCGCGACACTGCCCGGGTGAACCGCCGACGCCTGGGCAACGGGCCCACCACCACACCGACCGCCGACCCGACCCCACAGGACGAGACGGGACGGCTCACCGCCGCCGCCCGCGCCACCGACACCACCGGCACCGAACCGGAACCGAGCCCGCGCCGACGCCTGGGCCCGGGCACCCGGACCGACACCCCGCCGCGCCCCGGACACGCACACGGAACGTGACCGGCATGCACCGGACATGAACCGGGCCCGGGTCGGTGAGGGTGCGGGTCCGCGCGCCGGCGTCGGCCCCCGGCCGGCCCCGCCGCCGGCCCTGGACCGGGCCCGCAGCGGGGCCCTGCCCAGGGAATATCCGGTTCGGATGGGTATGGCCTCGACCGCCCCTTGTCCCGATGATTCGTCCTGATGCGTTCCCGCCGGGCCGGCCGGGGCCGGATACGGCCGGGCGCTGCGTTACCGCCGGGCGGGCCCGGGGCCGTCGCCGGAGCGGTTCGTCGCGCGGTCCGCCGCCGACCGGGCACGCGGTGCCCAGCCGGTCCTCGCGGACCTGCCGTCGGGGTGCCTCGCGGCCGAGGACCGGACCCGGGACGCGTCCCGCGGTGTCGGTGTCCGTCCGCCGGACCGGCCGTGGCCGTGCCCGCCGCCCTTGCGCCCGCCGTGGCCGCCGCCGCCCCTGCCGGTCATGGCGATCACCTCCTACCACCATCCCACGACCGGCCCGCACCTCGGCCCGAGGGGGACACGTCCCCGACGTCAAGCCGTCTCCGGAGGCGATCGCCGAGGTGACCAGCCTGCTCGCGCCCGGCAACAGCAGGCGCTGAAACCGCTCAGACTGTCCAGGAGTCGTACTCGCTCGGGCACCTGTGGCTCACCGGAGCACGACCGTGACGCCGCACCGTTCGAGAAGCCGCACGATGTCCTCGAAGTAGGAGAGCCCGTCCTCCGGATCCTCCACCACATCCGCCAGTGCGCGGCGCGCGATCTCGGAGTCGTGCCAGGTCAAGGTGAAGGGAGGGGCCACTCCGAATCCACCGCCGAGGCAGTCCTTGAACGCGTTCCACTCCCGGCCGAAGTAGCGACCGGGCCCGAGCAGGGCCTCGGCGATCGCGCAGTGCAGCCCGGGAACGTCCGTGACGAATCGGCCGTCGAGATGGTGCTCACCGCCGGACCGATCCGGACGGGGCACGGGCACCCGCCAGGCACGAGTGGTGAGGTCCAGCCACGCGGCCCTGCCCTGCGAGTCGTACGGCGCCCACAGGTTGGGCGCGGTAGGCGAGCCCTGGTACCAGTGCGCCCAGATCGGGCGGGCTGCCGGAGACGGCCGATCGTCGCCACCATCGGTGAGGGTGATGTCGACGAGAGTGCCGCCGAGCACGGACGGTCGCGCTCCGGTGATGGCCAGGCCCACGGCGCGGGAAGCCATCACGGCACCATGACGATCCAGAACCAGGAGGTAGGCCCAGTCCCGTTCCGACCGACGGGGTCGGCGTAGCGCCGCGAGCAGGGGCTCCGCAGGCTCGCAGCCGATCAGCTCCATCGGAACGGGGGCCGGGTCCACTCGCGCCTTGAACAGGCCGTCCACGCCGGAGCACCGGCCTGCACTTGCCGCAGCAACCGTCGTTCCCGCGAAAAGCTCGAAGTACGGCGTCGCAGGCATTTCGAAGAAGCTTTCCTCGTTGCCGACGCCGGCGCCGAGCACGATGTCGTACCGTTCCGGATCAGCCGAGTGGGGCTGCTGGGCCACCACGACCGCATCGACGAGAGTCCACCACTGGACGGGCTTCTCGTCGTCCCAAACCTCGACGCACACATCACCCAGACCCCGTAGCCAGACGCCGGGCTCGGCCAAGACCTCGCTCAGGAGACCGTCGGGGAGGCACCCGCGGAGGGCGAGGACCTCCCGTGGCGGCGGGACCGGGTCGACAAAAAACCCTTCAACACCCGTGCACTTCCCCCAGAGCTGTTCCACGCCGTCTTCGTCCTCCCGAACCAGGAAGTACTTCACCGGTGTCAACGGCCTTTGAGTCCTCCCTGCTGGCGACCAGATAATCAACGCGCTGGCGGCCGATATGCCCTCCCCAACGGCGGCCGGATAATTCCCCGCTGTTGGTGGGTGGGTCAGCGCAAGGGGATCACCCCCTGGCCGGAGGTGGCCTGGTTGAGCCGGAAGGAATCACCCTGGGTGACCACGACGTGGGCGTGATGCAGGAGCCGGTCGACGGTCGCGGTGGCGAGGGTCTTGGTCATGATCTCGTCGAAGCCGGACGGGTGGAGATTGCTGCTGACCGCGAGCGCGCGTCGTTCGTAGGCGGCGTCGACCAGGCGGTAGAAGCCCTCGGCGGCGTCCGGACTGACGGGCAACAGGCCGATGTCGTCGACGATGATCAGGTCCGTGCGGATCAGACGGGACATCGCGCGGGCGAGGGAATCGTCCGCTCGGTGTCGTCGGACCAGGGCGCCCAGGTCCTCGATGGTGAACCAGGCGACCGTCATGCCGGCCTCGATCGCGGCCTGCCCGAGGGCCTCGGTGAAGTGTGACTTCCCGGTTCCCGAAGGCCCGCAGATGCAGAGGTTCTCCTTGCGGGTGACCCATTCGAGCATCTTCAGCGAGTCCTGGGTCGGCCGCGGGATCGAGGACGCGGTCTCGTCCCAGTCGCCGAACGTCTTCCCGGCCGGGAACCCGGCCCGCTTTCGCCGGGTCCGCAGGTTGGCCGCGTCGCGGCCGGCGGCTTCCTCGGCGAGCAGGACCCGGACGACCTCGGCGGGGTCCCAGCGTTGGGCCTTCGCGGTGGGGATGAGATCGGTCAACGCCCGCCGCATGTGCGGGAGTTTCAGCCGCTTGGTGAGCTCGATGGCCTCGGACAGAGGGTTGCCGTGGGCGCCGGTGACGCGGATCGGGGTGGCCATCAGTTCTTGTCCTTCTCGTCGGCGAGGCCGAAGTTGGACCAGGCGGAGGTGCCCGGCTGCAGGCTGTGTACTTCCGAGGCCCGGGTCGGTTCGATGCTTTCCAGGCCGGCTTGGTAGGTGAGGATGCGGATCAGGTCGTTCTCGGCGAACCGGCCGGCGATCGCCGCGGAGCCGAGCGCCCGGTCGACGTCGGCGGCCGAGTGGAGCTTGGCCAGTGCGACGGCCTCGGCGATCTTCGACTTGACCCGCCGGGCGCCCGCGGCTCCGGCTTCGACCAGCCAGGACGCCGCCCCCGGCCCGAGCGCCAGGAAAGCGGCCTCCTCGGCGGAATTCGCCCGCGGGGTCCGGTCGTTCTCCTTGTGCTCCCGGGGCGGGTAGTGCTCGTCGACGATCACCGGGCTGCCCGGGATGGACCGATTGTGACGGGCGACCTCGGCCGGACCTGCCTCGCCGACCGAGGTGACGATGAGTTCGTCGCCGTGGAAACGGGCCCAGACGCGGGTGTCGATCAGCTCGTGCGGAACCGAGTAGCGCACGCCCTCGACGGAGATGGTGGCGTCCCAGCAGACCCGGCGGGTGGTGCCGAACGCGACGGTGAACGGTTCCTTGGGCAACGGGTGCAGCCGGACCTGTTCCTCCACCAGCATCTCGGCGGGCCTGCGGCGGGTCTCGCGGTGGACGCGACCGTTGACGTCGTCGCAGAACTGGCGGCAGGCCACCTCGAGTTGACCGAACGTCGCGTACTGATCGAGCAGGTTCGCGTCGGTGGGCACCAGGTCGGCCTTCGCGATCCGCACGGTCGCCTCGGATCCGCCCTTGGACTCGGGATCGGCGGGCAGGCAGGTGCGGATCGTCATGCCGTAGTGCCGTCCGACCTCGACGATCTCGGGGTTGCGGACCGCGATGTTCGCGATGTGGGTGGCGGTGACGGTCTTCTCGTTGTCGGTCAGACCGTAGGTGGGAACCCCGCCGATCCGCCGCAACGTCGCGTCCAGGCAGGCCACGATCGTGGGCAGCGTCTTGTCGAACACCGGGATCACGACCCGGAACCGCGACCAGGACAACCACACGCACCACAGGGAAGTACGACGTCCGCCGATCCTCGGACCCTCCCCCCAGTCCCATTGCAGCCACAGTCCCGGCTCGACGATCCACGGCCGATAGACCCTGCGCTGTCCGGCCCGCAGAGCGGCCTTGGCCTCCGCGACCGCGCGGCGGGTGGTGCGTTCCCCGCCGGTGAAGCCCATCGCGGTGATCCGGCGGTGCACGACGTCGGCACGTATCCTGCCGCGCGAGTTGACCACCAACTCCTCGATCTTGCCCAGGTATTCGTCGATCGGACGAGCCCGGTGGGCGCGAGCCACCGGACGCTCTCCGGTCTCACGCATCCGGACATACCTGGCCACGGTGTGGTGGTCGCACCCGGCCAGCTCGGCCGCCGCGCGGTAACTCCCCGTGAGGTCGTATGCCTCGAGGATTTCCATGATCTCCCTGCTGTTCTTCACACCGGTCAGCCTCGCCGACCGGCATATCCGTCCAGGTCCGGGGAGGTATCTGGCCATACATGGGGAAGATCGTGGCCATCAATGGGCCGATAAATGGCCGCCTACGGGGAGTATCCACTGACCGCTGTCAGCCGCCGTCGCGGAATGCGTCGCCGATCTCCTCTTCTACGACAAGGCGTTCGGTCAGATCCTCGTCAAGGCCACCCTGACCGGGCCGACTCCGACAGGTCGGGTTCACCCCGGGGAACGCGAGATCGCCAGTGTCATCGACGGACGTACGCCCGAAGTCGTCACGCTCGCAGCGCGGCGACGGCCTCGACGAGGCCGTCGCGCTCCAGGCGGTCGAGAACGTCCGCGGCGTTCCCGGGAGGGTTCTTCCACGAGTCCGCGATCTGTTGGACGGCGGCGAACACTCGTTGGCGATCGAGATCGATCTGCGCCAGGACGAAGTCGTCGGGGTGTGTCGCCTCGACGTTCCATTCGGCCGGAGACTCCCGGGGGAAGTCCTTGAGGTTGTGGGTGACGACCATCTGGGCCCGGGACTTGACGGCGGCCGCCAGGACGTGACGATCGTCGGGATCCGGCGGGTCCGGCACGGACTCCAGCTTCTCGTAGTTCGTGATCAGACAGTCGCGCACCGCCCGGCCCATGAGTTCACGGGTGCGATCCATCCGCTCCCGGCGCAGGTCGGGCCGGTTCTTTGCGAGGTTGTCGAAGACCTCGTCGAGAATGCGATCGGTCCACTTCGCCTGGTCCAGGCCCGCCTGCGCTATCCGGATCAGCAGGTCACGAAGGGTGCTCGGGTACAGCACGCACGCGTCGTACACCACGATGAAGGCCACGTCTCAGGTCAGCCCCGCGTCCTGGCCGAGGGTCGTGAGCTCGTCGGCGGCCTCGCGTCGCTTGCGATCGTCCTCGCGTTGGTGGTCGATCAGCGACTGCGCCCGGATTCTGCGATGGGTGCCAACCTTGCGGAACTCGATCTCGCCGGCGTCCAGGAGCCCGACAAGGAAGGGGCGCGACACGTTCAACATGTCAGCAGCCTGCTGGGTCGTGAGTTCCGCGTGGTCCGGCACGATCGACACCGCCCGCCCTGCGGCCATGTGACCGAGCAGCGACGCGAGCAGTTCCACGGCCTCGCGGGGCAGCTCGAGCGCGGCCTCGGGCTCTCCTTCGATCCCGAACCTGATCGGACCGGCGCCGGAGGCGCGCGAGAGAGAGCGTTTCACGGTCTGCAACGCCCGTGCCGCGAACCCCGCGCTCGACTCGGTCGGCGTGGACGAGCGCACCACTGTGCCGGCCATGGCAGCCACCTTCAGCGCGTCTGTTGTCACGACACATTATTCGCAATAAACGAAACAATCGCAACAACTGTCGGGGGTGGAGCGCCACGCGCCGGCTCCGCAAGCACCGCTCACCGGCATAACAGCACGACGGCAGGGATCCGTGCGATCTTGCGATCACCGGGGGTGTGCGTTCATTCTCGATCCGTCTTTTCGGCACCGGAACCGGTTGGCGGTGGATGTCTGCAGGCACTACGCGAGATTCCATTCCTCATGGGGCAGTGAGTGCCGGGGGTCGCGCCATTCGTGCAGTCATGCAACAAGATCCACCCATCGAGGGCCCGCCAGGAGAGTGTCTCCCGCAGATTGATCACGACTCGATACGCGCCCTGGTGCCGAGTTCCGCCTTGGGTGGGCAAGTAGTGGTCAAACAGCGCCGTTCCGGCTGCTCGGGGGCGAGGGTGGTGCCGAAGTCTCTGACGGCCCGTCAACCCGTGGACGGGACGAGGAGAAGAGGATCCGGAGACTGGCCGCGGCGCGTCACGCGCCGGCGGACTGGATCCTCCGCGCCAGGACCGTCACGCTGAGCTGGGAAGGTCTGCACGTGCCGCTGGTCGCCGCTCGGGCGGGGTGCGACGCGAAGACGGTGCGGCGGGGGCTGCACCGGCTCAACGAGCAGGGCCTGTACGGCCTGGGCGACCGGCCCGGATGCGGCCGCAAACGGCGGATCACGAGGCCGAATGGTCGCGAATCGTCGCACCGGTGAAGGGAGTTCCCTCCGGACGTCGCACGACGCAACCCCACGGGGAGTTGTGCGCCGAGGACGGCGCCGGGCCCGCCGGAGTGGGCGTTGGATTCCCTGGCCGCCGAGGCCGGGAGACCGGGCATCGTGGTGGGTCGAGGTCAGGTCCGCAAGATCTTCCTCACGAAGGGGGTGCGGTGGCGCCGCACCCCCTCGTGGGTTCGGTCGAGGGACCCGGACTTCGCGGGAAAAGGACGCAGATCGTCGAGCTCTACACCAGCCCGCCCCAAGGCGTCACGGTCGTGTGCGCCGACGAACTCGCCCTGGTGATCCCCCGCACGTTCCCGCCGGCGCCGGGCCGGTCGCCGGACGGACACCGCATCAAGAACAAACTCGACTACGGCCACGGGCCGGAGAAAACCTGGGTATACGGCGGCCTGCGGGTGGCCCCGACGACATCACCCGGGCCACGGCCCTCGCCGCATGATGGAGCCGTGGGCCCCCGCTGCTTGGTCGCCGCAGCCGGGCCCACTCCTCCTGCGGCCGCCCGGACCGGGCCGAAACCCGGCAACCGGATCCCCCCACCACGGTGGCGGCGGGCCCGGAGCCGCAGGGCGCATACCGGGTCGCGTACTCCGCTCGTGTGCGCCGGCTACCGATCACAGGCGGTGCGGTGCCACCCTGGACGGCATGCCTGTCGCAATTCGATGATCGCGCTGTCGCCGTCGTACCGCCGGCGATAGCGTGCGCGCACCAACGACCTGGGGGGCCATGCGTCCACGCACCTCTGCGGCTATCTGCGCCGCCCTGCTCACCATGACGCTCGCCGCGTGCATCGCTAAGGACACCGACAGCTCGAAAAAACGGACACCGGCGAACGTCGGCGTCACCGAACCACCCGGCTCGGCGTTGGCCGTGCCCACCGGAGTCCTGGGCAGGCCCGTCGCTCTACCGGGCAGCGACCTCGAGGTGACCACCACTCTGGAGCCGATCCCGGTGTTCAAGGGCGCTCAAGCGTCCACGCCCGACGAGCAGGTCAACGCCGACACACTGAAAGGCGTCGGCTTGCCGGTCCGAGTAAGGATCACGGTGACGAACCGCGGCTCCGCGCCGTTCGACCTGTCGAGGCTGTTCGTGCGGGACTTCGTCGGGACCACTTCGGGCAAGTCCGCGATCCACACGGTCTGGACGAACCTGCGACAGGAGAAGCTTGCCGGACTCGTGACACCGGGTTCGAACGGGACGGGGACGGATTCCTACACGGTTCCCCCAGAGGTCGCGGACGGGTTCCGCATCACGATCGCCGTGCAGCACGGGCCTCCCGGGCCTGCTGGGCCCGCGGCGCCTGTGGGGCCTGTGCCGGATGTGGTGGTAACAGGGAAGCTGGATCTCCCCAACGCGTAGCGGCGAAGTCCGATGGCTTTGTTCACCAGGGGATGTGGCGGGTGGGCGGCGCCGTGGTGGGGCCGGTGGCGTTCGGATGTCGACTGTGTACGGCGCGGCGTACCGGATGCCGGTACGGGTGGTTCGGTACGCGGCGCGGTGGGAGCGGGTGGGCGTGCGGCACGCGCGGTGGGGCCTGGACGCGGACGCCGACGGGGCTCCGGAACACCTGGGCTTGCCTGAGGTGCCGGAGGTGGTGGCGGGGCGGCGACGGTGGGCGAGTGTGGCGCGGCGGGCGGTGCGGGGTGGGGTGGGGTGGATCCCGGGGATGTGTTCGGGGTCGCGTGGGCGGTGGTGTGCCGGTGGTGGGAGTCGGCGCTGTGGTGGGAGCGGGAACAGGTGTGGCCGCGGCGGCTGCACGCGGTCGCGGGCGGGGACGCCGGGGGTGATTTCGAGTGGTGGCGCGTGGTCGGGCGGGACGCGGTGACGTTCCCGGAGGTGGTCGTGGTGGCGGACGCGCTGCTGGATCCGGGCATGGCGGAGCGGGTGTGGCGCGACGGCGGTGCCGGGCGGCCTGGGATGTTGCGGGTGGACGGGGCGTTTTGTCGTGAGCTCGGGATACGGTTCGGGCGGACGTGGTTGGGGCCGGAGATCGCGCTCGAGGACGGCGGGCCCTTGATCGCGTGGAT
The DNA here is from genome assembly GCF_049739465.1 of Embleya sp. AB8. Classification (NCBI taxonomy): domain Bacteria; kingdom Bacillati; phylum Actinomycetota; class Actinomycetes; order Kitasatosporales; family Streptomycetaceae; genus Embleya; species Embleya sp. AB8. Next base: position 2,382 of record NZ_JBMHHY010000054.1, on the reverse strand, counting down.
GGGCGCCGTCATCCGCCGACGGCGTGGGAGTGGGGGCTGGAGGCGGGGTGGGGGTTGCCTGTGCGCTGGTCGGCTGGGTCCCTCGAGGGTTGGAGCCGCCGGATCCGGTGTCGGTGGCGATTCCGCGGTGGTCGGCCGGGTACCGGCATCCCCGTGACGGGACCGCCCAGGGTTGATGGCGTCGGTGTTCGGGGCGTTCGCGCGGCCTCGGCCGCCGGTCGAGGGCACCGAAGCGGTCGGCGGCCCGGGAGGGGCGAGCGTCTGGGGTGAGTGGGGTTTACCAGACGGTGACCTGCAGAATGTAGACGCGTTCGTGGCGTGGGATGACCTGGTAGACGAACATGCCGTTCGCGACCAGGGCCGTGCCGCCTTGGGGTGACATGCCGTCGTATGCCTCGCCGTGGATGTAGAGGGCTTCGGCGGCGCGGACGAGTTCGGCGGCTTTGTCCTCGATCTCGACGAGCAGGGCCGGAGGCGCGTCGGCGGTCACGTGCGCCTCGTCGGGTTCGTACTCCCATGCCCAGGTCACGTGGTGGCCTCGCGGGCCTCGGTGAGCACGGCGAGGAGTTCCGCGCGTGCGGCCTGCCAGGCGGGATCACGGCGTTGCAGGGTCTGCAGGGTCTGTTCGGCGGCGTGGCGGCGGGCGTTCAGGTCGGGGCGGCGTTCGATCTCGACCTCGCCCGCCCATACCGTCAGCCATCCCTGGATGGGTCCCAGGTGGGCGGTTTGGGCGGCGAGTTGGAAGGCCTCGTTCTTCTGGCGTTCCATCTCGGGCAGGCGGTGCGGTGCGACGCGTGCGAGGGCGACGCGCAGGGCGTCGGGGGTGCGTTCCGGGCGGGGCAGGCGTTCATCGCCGGACAGGGGTGTGGTGGGCTCGCTCATGCTGCGTCGTCCTCTCGGTGGGTGCGGGGTATGTGGCCGGTCGCGGTCAGTGTGGTGGTCAGGTGTCCGTCGACGTAGCCGCCGAGCAGGAGTTCGCACAGGACGGGCATCGACTTCACGCCCGTCGCGGCGCGGTGGTGGTCGGCGCGCGACCACGCTGTTTGCGACAGCGGGCCGGTGCGGCAGCCCGTTCGGGCGGTGCCGTCGCGGGTGGGGCCCAGGGTCCTGCCCGGGGGCGGGGAGATCGTCACCCGCCCGTCGGCGTAGGCGTGCAGGAGGGCCTCGAGAACCGGGGTGAGGTCCAGGGCGTCGTCGGCCGCGCGGGCGCGGGCCCGCCGCCACACGGCGACGTCCATCCACACCAGACGCTCACGCGCACCGGGTGGTGTGTCGGCGGCATTCGCGTCGGGAGGTTTCGTGTCGGTCCCGTCCCGGGGACCGTTGTCGTTGTCGTGCGGCATGGTGCCCCTTTCCGTTCCGCGATACGGGCGTTCCCCCTTCCCCGGCCGACCCCCGTCGCCCGCGATCCTAGATGTGACACATCGAGCCTGCAAACCCCCGCGACACCGGCCCCGTATCCGACGGGCCCCGCCGGCACACGCCCCCTTCCCCCGTCCTCGGCTGCGGGCCATCCCACACGCAAGGCCGACCGAATCGCACACGACACCCGTCGGCCCCGGCGTCCCCGGCCGGGAGGGAAGGGACACGGCGGACAGCGCTGCCCCCGGAAATCGGTTCACCGACGGCAGCGGGCCAAGCCGGCGGACGATGCCCCGGGGGGCAGGGGGTACGACGGTGGGACAACGACGCGCGAGCCAGCCGAGGAATTGCCGGCGTCGAGCTTCGAAACCGTGCCGCGGACGACCACGCGGCGCATGCGCGGCCGGTATCGGCGGCAGGATTGTGATGCCTGGTCGACCACCGCACGACGCGTGCTTCCGGCGGGGTGGGGCGGACCGACGAGCGGGTGGTGGCCGCGATCACGGATGTGGTCCTTGGGCAGCGGGGGCGTTCCAAGGGGACTGTCAAGGGCTTGATGCCGTTGGTCACGCAACTCTTCGAGGATCGCCACGCAGTCCCGAGTGGTGGACCTGCTCGACGAGTTGCGCCGGGACATGGGCCTGACCCTGGTCTTCATCGCGCACGACCTGGCAGTGGTACGCCGGGTCAGCGACGGCGTCGCGGTGATGAGCGCCGGGCGCATCGTCGCGCAGGGCACCGTGGACGAGGTCTACGACACCACGGCACCCGTACACCAGGGCCCTGTTGTCGGCGGTGCCCCGCATCGCCCGAGGCTCGACGCCGGCCTCGTCCGCGACCCTCGGCCCGCCCTGAACGGAACCGACCGGCGACGCCGACGCCGATGGAGGGGCGCGCGCGAAGCCAGTCGGCTCAGGTATCGAGTTGGGGTGCCCTTGATCTTCCGGACAGTCACCCACGTAGGGTTATAGGGAACCGGAAAGAGAAAGCACGTGCCATCCAGATATACACAGCAGTTCA
>NZ_JBMHHY010000053.1:0-37980 GCF_049739465.1 Embleya sp. AB8 | reverse complement strand
GGGTCTTTGCTTGGTGCTTCGCATCCGTTGTTGCCCGTCCACTACGTGGCCGTCACTGCCCTGGTCGGCTTTGCTGGCTCGTGGTCGGGGGCGGTTGGCCGCTTGGCGTCGTGGGGTTGGGCCGGTGCGTGGTGGCCCCGGGTCCGTTCGGCGGGGCCGTCTCGTGGCGGCTGTCACCGCCTCGTCGTTGCTCGTCCCCTCCGGGGCCGGGGTCTTTGCTTGGTGCTCCGCATCCGTTGTTGCCCGTCCACTACGTGGCCGTCACTGCCCTGGTCGGCTTCGCTGGCTCGTGGTCGGGGGCGGTTGTGCGTGGGGCGTCGGGGGGTTCGGCCGCTGCGCAGGCGTTCCGGCCTCGTGCGAGTTGGTCGGTTTCCGTTCGGGGTGTGGGTTTGTTGGCCCGGGTTGTGCCTGCGGGGTGTGTGAGGCGCTCGGTTCTCTGGCGGCGTGCGGCCCTTTTTGCCTTGTCGTGCCTCGGTTTCGGCCCTGGGAGCACGAAACCGGCACTCGCCGACCTGCGGGGGTCTGGGTGCCGGGCGAAACCGCAGGTCAGGCTTCGTGTCGAGCCTTGGGAGTCTCGTCGGGATCCGGTTTCGGTCCCGAGGAGAGAGCGGGAGCCGGGAGGGGCTGCGAGACGCGGCATGGCCACCGGCCGCCGAGGCCGCCAAGCGGCCGACCGCCCCCGACCACGAGCCAGGGAAGCCGACCCGGGCAGCAACGGCCACGTAGTGGACGGGCAACAACGGATGCGAAGCACCAAGCAAAAACCCCGGCCCCGGAGGGGACGAGCAACGACGAGACGGCGGCCACCACCACGACCCCGCCCCGCCGAACCGACCCAGGACCAACCCCGCACCAGCCCAACACCACGACGCCCAAGGGACAACGGCCCCCGACCACGAGTCAGGGGAAGCCGACCAGGGCAGTGACGGCCACGTAGTGGACGGGCAACAACGGATGCGAAGCACCAAGCAAAAACCCCGGCCCCGGAGGGGACGAGCAACGACGGCACGGCGGCACCCACCACGACCCGGCCCCGCCGAACGGACCCAGGGCCACACCGCCAACAGCCCAACCGCACGACGCCGAGCGGACAACGGCCCCCGACCGCGAGTCAGAGGAAGCCGTCGAGGGCAGTGACGGCCACGTAGTGGACGGGCAACAACGGATGCGGAGCACCAAGCAAAAACCCCGGCCCCGGAGGGGACGTGCAACGACGAGACGGCGGCCACCACCACGAGACGGCCCCGCCGAACGGACCCGGGACCAACCCCGCACCAGCCCAACCCCACGACGCCAAACGGCCAACCGCCCCCGACCACGAATCAGCAAAGCCGACCCGGGCGGCAACGAAGGTGCGCCATGGGCTGGTTGGCGTGCGGGCACCGCTGCTCCCCGGCAGACTTCTCGCGCCTCCCGTCCGGAAGGGAGCGGATCGGGCGCTTCGATCTCGGGGGTTCGACCGATGCCTACCCTGACCACCCTGCCCGGTTCGGCTCACCCGCGAACGGGCCGACTTGGCGCGCCCGCCCCCATGCGGGGGTTCTTGTGCGCTTCCCGGTCGGGGGGCTCCGGCTCGGCGCTCCTTCTTCCGGTCGACCCGGGCGATCCGCGTTGTCTGTTGCGCGGGATGATTGGGGTGTGAGTGTTGTCGAGTTTGTTTTGCCGCTTGTTGCGCATATCGAGAAGGATGAGCCGCCGGGGCGGACCGACGCGTTGGAGGCCGCCGCCCGGGCGGTACTCGTGTTGTTGGCCGACGAGCGGGCCGCCGACCCCGACGGGGAGTGGCACGACGTCGTCGAGGCCTGGCAGGGGCATCGGATTCGCAAGGTGGTGCGGCGCGCCCGCGGTGGTGAGTGGCGGCGGGCGAGTGCGTTGCCCGGGATCACGGTGGCCGTGCGTACCGCCGAGGTCCGGGTGTACCCGCCGATCCCGCTGGACGGTTGGCCCAAGGACCTGGCCAAGCTGCAGGTCTCGGGCACCGACCTGGCCGAGCCGGCCGCGCCGCCCGCCGCCCTCCCCGGGCAGCCGGTGTTGTGGGTGAACCCGACCCTGGAGATGACCGCCGGCAAGGCGATGGCCCAGGTCGGACACGGCAGTCACATCGCATGGATGCAACTGGACCAGGCCGCCCGCAAGGAGTGGGCGGCACGGGACTTCGACCTCGCGGTCCGGGTCGCCGAGCCGCGTGCGTGGCCGGCCCTGACCACGAGTGGGCGACCGGTCGTGCGGGACGCGGGCTTCACCGAGATCGCGCCGGGATCGTGCACCGTGGTCGCCGACGTCCCGTGGTTGGGCCACTGAGCCCACCGAGCCCACCGAGCCCGCCGAGGACGCCGAGGACGCCGAACCCACCACCCACCACCCACCCGTGACGCTCCGTCACCCGGCAGGCCGATAAACCGGAGCACGCTACCCCCCGGCCCACCCAGCGGATCCGTGTACGCTGCAACCGAGACCCGTACGTGACCGGATCGTCACTGCCTCGGTTCCCACGGCCCACTACGGTAGGTCACAGGCCGGGCCGACCGCCCGGCTCTCGAGCCGCGTGACCAGGGCGACCCCCGGATCCGTCGGCGGATCCGCCGGGGGACGGGTCCCCGACCGCTCCGCGTCCTGCCTCGCTGCTCCGGACACCATGGGCGAGGGGAACCCAGCGCGTGACTCTTCAGGTGATCAAGGACGATCTCCAGGGCTGGACCGTGCTGCACGTGCTCGGAGAGGTCGACTACGCCGTCGTCCCCGAACTCCGAGAACACGTCAGACGCGCGGTCGCCGACGGCGACCATCGCATCGTCCTCGAACTCACCCGGGTCGAGTTCCTCGACTCCACCGGCATCGGCACCCTGGTCGCCGCCCGCCGCCTACTCCGTTCCACCGGCGGGTCGTTGCGCCTGGTCATGCCCAGCAACAACGACCACCACGTCAACCGCGTCTTCACCGCACTCGGCCTGCGTCGGCTCTTCGACGTCCACCCGGACCTCGACGAGGCGCTGTGCGACGACACCCCCACGGACCAGGACCTGAGCGCCGCGGGCTGACCGTCACCGGCCACGGGCCAACGCATCAGGGCTCAGCGCGGGTTGCGCCTGGTGACCCGGCCCTGCGCATCCGCCTCCAGTGAAGCCTTGGCGCCCTGCCCATCCGCCACCGTGACCCGGATGGCCACCACACCGGCCTTCGCCTCGACGTCGATCCGCCACGAAGTGGGGTTGGCGATACCCAACTTGGACTGCGCCTCCCGGACCAGTCCGGGCAGTTTCGGGTACGGCAGCGCACCCACGTTGATCACCGCGTCGGGATCGGCCGGCACACCCAATACGCCGTGCATCGACATCGTCCGTTCATCGATGCCGAACTCGACCGCGCTCCCGGTACGCATCGCGGTCGTCAGCGAGTCGGCCAACCGGCGGATCTCCCCCTCGCTCAACATCGCGTCCGAGGTGGCCGTACCGGAGACGATCGACGGCCCGCCACCGCCCGTGGTCGTGGTCGTCGTCGTGGAACCGGAACCGGAACTCGACGTGGACGTGGACGTGGACGACGTGGACGTCGAACTCGACGTCGTCTCCGACGAACCCATGTGATCGGCCAACTCCGCGCGGAACATCAGCACCACGACCCCGGCGCCCAACAACAGCCCCAGCGTGGCCAGTAGGCAGAACGAGACACCCTCCTCCGGACCGGCGACCGTGGGCGACGGCGGCGCCGAATCCACCGATTCCGTCGCCGCGCGCCGGGCCCACTGCTCGGTGGGCGCGGTGACGATGGTGACCTCCCACGGCTCGTCGGGGCGGTACTCGACGACCACCACACCGCGCACCCGGTAGTCGGCGATGTCGGCCAGGTTGATGTGCTGGCGCATCTTCACCCGGTAGGCCGGTCGCTCGTCCGGTGCGACGGTCAACTCGAACTGGACCGGAATGTCGCCCGTTTCGCCGCCGACCGCCCGTCGGCTCTCGATCACGGCTAGCGCGAGCCGCGCCGCCGGCTGGGGATTCCGGGCCCGCTGGAGCCGTCCGGCGATCGCGCTCACCGTGACCATGGCGAGGCACAGCCCGACCCCGGCCACCACCACCTGCCACCGCGCGATGATCAGCCCGACGACGAAGCAGGCCAGCGAGACACCGAGCCAACACCCGGTCAGCAGTCCGACCGCAGCGGCCTTCAGCCGCGTGCCACGGGGATTGGGGGTCTCGATGATCGCCATGGCGGCGATTGTGCCGGGCGCGGATGGACACCGAAAGGCGCGCAAACGAAATGCGGATCCCGCCGCACGGGACGTGGGGAGATCCCCCGATTCCGGCTCCCGGGCCACCGCCCACGACCCCTTACCTTTCCGTCGGTACCGCACTAATTAGTAGGTACTTGTGGTCCGGAGAGCATCGTTCGAGCATTGAGGGCAGCGGCAGGCGCCACCAGCACCACCAGCACCACCGCCACCAGACCGCAACCACCCCTCCCCTCCCATACTTGGAGACCCCTGTGCCCGATCACCGGAACCACCACCCGAACCAGCACCCGGACCACCACCACCCCAAGCCCCCCGTGACCGTCCTCGGCCTGGGCGCGATGGGTCGGGCCATCGCCGACGCGATCCATCGCGGCGGCCACCCCACCACCGTCTGGAACCGCACCCCGGGCCGGGCCGACGCCCTGGTGGCCAAGGGCCTCGACCTGGCCCCGAGCCCGGCCGCCGCCGTCGCCGCCGCGCCCGTGGTCGTGGTGTGCCTGCTCGACGACGCGTCCGTGCGCGACACGCTGGGCGCGCTGGGCGACGAGTTGGCCGGGCGCCTGGTGGTCAACGTGACCACGGTGACCCCGAAGCAGGCCCGGGAGACCGCCGCATGGGCCGCCGAGCAGGGCATCGAGTACCTCGACGGCGCGATCATGGCCGTCCCGGAGATGATCGGCCTGCCGGTCGCGTCGATCCTGTACAGCGGCTCCGAATCGGCCTTCACCACCCACCGCGGCCTGCTCGAACTGCTCGGTGGCGCGCGCTTCTTCGGCACCGACGCGGGTCGGGCCGCACTGTTCGACCTGGCGCTGCTCGGGTCGATGTACGCAATGTTCGCCGGCTTTGCGCACGGCGCCGCCATGGTGGCGAGCGAGGGCGTTCCGGCGGGCGAGTTCGTCGACCTGGCCGTGCCGTGGCTCAGCGCGATGACCACGGGCCTCCCCGGGCACGCGGCCTACTTCGACAGCGGCGACTACACCGCCGAGACGCAGAGTCTCGACTTCAACAAGACCGCCGTCGACACCATCGCCGAGGCGAGCCGCGACCAGGGCATCGGCACCGACGTGCCGGCCGCCGTACAGACCCTGATCGACCGGCAGGTCGCGGCGGGCCACGGCAAGGAGAGCTTCGCCCGGATCTTCGAGAGCATCCGCCGCCGCCCGGCCGCCGATCGAGTCGGCTGACCCGGCCACCGCTTGGGCCAACCCCGGCGAACCCTTGAATAGTTCACCAGGTTAAGTTACAACACGTAACGTAAATCCAGAGGAGCGCACGCCACAACCCACACCCACGAAGCAATCGCGAGCATCGCGAGCGATGACAAGTAATCGAGCATCGCGAGCGATGACAAGTAATAGGGAGAACGCCCATGGCCGATCTGCTGGTACGCGGAGGCACCGTCGTGGACGGAACGGGGGCGGCCCCGATCCGAGCCGACGTCCGAGTGCGCGACGGGGTGATCGTCGAGGTAGGTCCGGACCTGATCCCCGCGGGCGGCGCGGAGCGGGTGATCGAGGCGGCCGGCGCCTACGTCGCGCCCGGCTTCATCGAGGCGCACACCCACGTGGACGGCGCCATGTGGTGGAACCCGGACCTGGACCCGCTGCCCGCCTACGGCACCACCACGGTCGTCTTCGGGAACTGCGGCATGTCGGTGGCCCCCCTCCGGGAGAGCGCGCGCGAGCCGGTCCTGGACCTGTTCTGTTTCCTGGAGGATCTCCCGCTCTCCGCCTTCCAGGATCGGGTGCCGTGGACATGGGAGCGCTGGCCCGAATACCGCGAAGCGGTCACGGGCCAGGCGGTCTCGGTCAACGTGGCCGGCTTCGTCGGACACCTGACCCTGCGCACCACCGTGCTGGGCGCGGAGGCGTCCTGGTCCCGCGCGGCCACCCCCGAGGAGATCGCGGAGATGGCCGCGCTGCTCGACGAGTCGTTGACTCATGGAGCAATCGGCTTGTCGACCAATGTCTTCGACAAGGATCGTTATCTGCAGCCGGTGCCCACCCGACTGGCCGAGGACGCCGAGTTCGAGGCGCTCGCGGACGTGCTCGCCCGGCACCCCGGGGCCACTCTCCAGCTGATCACCAGGTTCAACGAGCCGGAGCACATCGACGCCGATGTGCAGCGATTCGCCCGAATCTGCAAGCCGCGCGGGATCCGCGCCCAGTGGACCGCGATCCCGTCCACCGTGCGGGAGGACTACCTGCGGGAACAGACCATCGCGCTGCACCGCAGGCTGCGCGCGGACGGCGTCGACTTCTGGCCCAATGTGCCGCATAAGCCGCTGGAGCCGTTCTTCAACTTCGAGCGCGCGCTCACCTTCCAGCGGGTGGCCGCCTGGAACCACTGGATCAACGGTCCGGCCGAGACCAAGTTGGCCACCCTCGCCGATCCGCAGTGGCGGGCGCAGGCGCGCGAAGACTGGGACAACCGCGTCTCGTCGTCGACATCTCGACTCGATCGGCCCGAGTCACTGATCCTGGCGATCTCGGAGACCGGGCACGGCCCGCTGGACATCTCGCTCCAGGAGTACGCGGACCGGGAGGGGCTGCACATCTCCGACGCATTGGCCACCTGGATCGGCGCCAACGGCATCCTGTCCTGCCTGCGCGGCATCCCGGACGCGTTCGACGAGCCGGCGGTGGCCGGGCTCTTCAACGAGCCGCACACGCTGACCAACATCAACGATTCCGGCGCGCACCTCCAGCTGTTCTGCGGCTCGGGCGAGAACGTCTACCTGCTCACCCGCTACGTCCGCGACACCGGCCTGATGAGCGTCGAGGAGGCGGTGCACAACCTGACCGGGAAGCTCGCCGGGTTCTTCGGGCTGCACGACCGCGGCGTGCTCGCCCCGGGCCGGGCCGGCGACCTGGTGGTGTTCGCGCTCGACGAGATCGAGGTGCGGCCGGAGGAGAAGCGCTACGACAACCCGGACGGCTCATGGCGGTTCACCCGCGGCCCGGCCGGCGTGCGGGCCACGGTGGTCGCGGGTGTGCCGACGGTGCTCGACGGCGAACCCACCGGAGCCCGCCCGGGCACGATGGTCGGCCGGGCCTCGCTGCCCGGCTGAGGCCACGACCGAGGGCACGGCCGAGAGCACACGAGAGCACATCCGTCGGCACGACCGCGGACACATCCGTCAGCACACCCGAGAGCACACCCGACGGCAGCGCCCCCCCGGCAGCGCACCCGACGAGATGTCCGACGAGATGTCTGACGAGATGTCTGACGGCGCGTCATATCAACGCGTTTACCCTTGAGGTACGGCGGTGGGTCGACCGACCCACCGCCGTGTCACGGTTTTGTGACGATCCGCCATAGCCGGCGTCAAGCGACGCAGGCCGAAGGGACGCTACGGCCGACGTGATCGACGCCACGGATCCCATACGGGGAGCGGGACCTGCGGCCTCTTCACAGCAGGCATGCGCGGAGGGCAACCTTGTGGACACGGGCAACCGGTTCCACCACCAGGAATGGCTCGATCGGCGTCCGGATTGCGCTGATTTGGGCGAGACCGGCACGTCGTGAGCAATCACCGCCGGAAGCGCGATGGCCCTCCGTCTAGGTAGCATCCGCCGAGTGCCGCCCGTTACCGACGGGCACGCCCCCCGACAAAGGTTCTCGATGAGTGACGATTCCCCCTCGCCGGCATCGGCGGGGTACGCGCCGAGGCAACGGCCGCGCCTGGCCCAGGGAGCTTCTCCCTGGCTGGTGCCGACGGCTGTGACCGGCGCGTTGACCGGTTTGGCCACACTGCGCAACCGGCGCTGGGCCCTCGCGGCCGTGCCGACGCTGGCCCTCACCGGTGGCATGCTGTGGTTCTTCCGTGACCCGGAGCGCACCATCCCCGCCGACGGCGTGATCGCCTCGGCCGATGGCGTGGTCCAGAGCATCGACGCCTGGCCCGACGGCCGCACCCGGATCGCGACCTTCATGAGCCCGTTGAACGTGCACGTGAACCGTGCGCCGCTCGACGGCGTCGTGAAGTCCGTGGAGCACAAAGCCGGCGGGTTCGTCCCGGCGTTCAACAAGGAAAGCGAGCACAACGAACGCGTTGTGTGGATCTTCGACACCGCGATCGGCGATGTGGAGCTGGTGCAGATCGCCGGCACCGTCGCGCGGCGCATCGTGCCGTACCTGGAGCCGGGTACCGAGGTCGCCTGCGGCGATCGGATCGGACTGATCCGGTTCGGCTCGCGCGTGGACGTGTACCTGCCGCCGGGCGTCGAGCCCGCGGTGACCGTGGGACAACGGACAACGGCGGGAGAGACGCGTCTTGACCGGCACTGATTACGACGATACGGCCGACCTGGACGTCGCCGAGCTGAACATTCTCGGCACCCCGGTCGAGGACGATCCGCAGGCGTGCCTGTCCTCGCGGATCTCGGTCGCGGACGTCCTCACGCTGGGTAACGCCGCGTGCGGATTCATGGCGATCTACTTCCTCGCGTGTTCGGTCATGGCGCAGCGCGGCGGCGACGTCGGCGTATCGGCCGAGCGCAGCATGGCGGCGGCGGTGGTGCTGATGTTGATCGGCGCGCTGTGCGACCTGTGTGACGGCATGGTGGCCCGCAAGCTGCGGATGTCCTCGCTGGGCGCGCAGTTGGACAACCTCGCCGACGTGATCACCTTCGGCGTCGCGCCGGCGTTCTTCGTGGTCACCTGGGCGGCCGTACCGCTGAACACCGGGCAGGCGCCCGCGGCGGTCCTGGTCGCGTTGTCCATCCTGATCGCCGGTGTCCTGCGCCTGGCCAGATTCGCGACCACCCCGGGACGCCCCGGGGTGTTCCAGGGCATGCCCATCCCGATGGGCGCGATGACGGTCGTCTCGATCGTGCTGCTCGACCTGCCGTTCACCCCGGCGGCCGTGCTGATCGTGGCGGTTTCCGGGTTGATGGTGAGCCGGATCGAATACCCCAAGCCGACCGGCAACATGGCGATCCTGGTGATGGCCGGCATCGGACTGAGCATGAGCTGCCTGATCGCCTGGGCCGCCGACGCGCCCGGCAGCGAATGGATGCTCAACATGGGCGCCACGACCCAGGTCACCCTGGCCCTCCTGGTACCCGCGATGGCGATGGCCCGCAAGGGCGTCGAACGCATCGGCCTCCGGATGATCCGCTGATCCCTGATCCCTGATCCGCCGGCCACGGCCGCACCCCGCGAACCCGAACGCCGCCACCCACCCGGGTGGCGGCGTTCCGCGTTATCCGCGGCCCTCCCGCGGGTCGTCCGATGCTCTACCCAGCCGATGCCTACCCAGCCGATGCTCTACCCAGCCGATGCCCGACCCAGCCGATGCCCTACCCCAGCCGATGGGCGAGCCCCGTGAAGCGTTTGCCCGCCGACACCGTGCGCACCGCCTGGCCGAGGGCGCGGCGGGAACCGACCAGGACCACCAGGCGTTTGGCCCTGGTGATCGCGGTGTAGAGCAGGTTGCGCTGGAGCATCATCCAGGCGCTGGAGGTCACCGGTACGACCACGGCCGGGTATTCGCTGCCCTGCGAGCGGTGGATGGTGACGGCGTACGCGTGTGACAGCTCGTCGAGTTCGGCGAAGTCGTAGTCGACCTCCTCGTCCTCCTCGGTGCGCACCACCAGCTTCTGGTCCTCCGGCGACAGGGCGATCACCACGCCACCCGTGCCGTTGAAGACGCCGTTCGTGCCCTTGTCGTAGTTGTTGCGGATCTGGGTGACCTTGTCGCCGACCCGGAAGGTGCGGCCACCGAAGCGCTTCTCCGGCAGGCCCTCACGAGCGGGGGTCAGGGCCTGCTGGAGCAGCAGGTTCAGCGCGCCGGCGCCGGCCGGGCCGCGGTGCATCGGGGCGAGTACCTGGATGTCGCGGCGCGGGTCCAGGCCGAACTTGCGCGGGATGCGCCGGGCGACCACATCCACGGTGAGGGTCGCCGCGTCCTCGGTCTCCTCGGCCGGGAAGAGGAAGAAGTCGGCCAGGCCGTCGGTGATCGGCGGGCGCCCGGCGTTGATCCGGTGCGCGTTGGTCACCACGCCGGACTGCTGGGCCTGCCGGAAGATCTGGGTCAGTCGTACCCGGGGCACCCGTTCGGCGGCGAGCAGGTCGCGCAGCACCTCGCCGGCGCCGACGCTGGGCAACTGGTCCACGTCGCCGACGAACAGCAGGTGTGCCCCGGCGGGTATCGCCTTGATCAGCTTGTTGGCCAGCAGCAGGTCCAGCATCGACGCCTCGTCGACCACCACCAGGTCGGCGTCCAGCGGCTTGTCCTGGTCGTAGGCCGCGTTGCCGCCGGGCTGGAGCTGCAACAGCCGGTGTACGGTGGCCGCTTCGCAGCCGGTCAGCTCGGCGAGCCGCTTGGCGGCCCGGCCGGTGGGCGCGGCCAGGATCACCTTCGCCCCACGCGCCCGGGCCAGTTCGACCACGGAGCGCACGGTGAAGCTCTTGCCGCAGCCGGGGCCGCCGGTGAGGACGGCGACCTTGGCGGTCAGCGCGAGCCGTACGGCCTGTTCCTGCTCGGCGGCCAGCGCGGTGCCGGTACGTCCGCGCAACCACCCGAGCGCCCGGTCCCAGTCCAGCTCGGCGAACGCCGCGAGCCGGTCCTCCCGGGCCCCGAGCAGCGCCCGGACCCGCCCCGCGAGGGACAGTTCGGCGCGGTGGAAGGGCACCAGGTAGACCGCCTGGACCGGATCCCCCTGCGTGCCCGACACCGTCACCGGCCCGGGCAGTTCCTCGCAGACCACCCCGTCCTCGCCGATCAGCTCGTTCAGGCAGCGCACCACCAGGTCGGAGGGCACGTCCAGGATCTTCACCGCCTCGGCGACCAGGACGTCGGCGGGCAGGTAGCAGTGGCCGCCGTCGGTGCCCTCGGACAGCGTGTACTGCAGGCCGGCCTTGATCCGCTGCGGCGAGTCGTGCGGTATCCCCACCGCCTTGGCGATCGCATCCGCCGTCTTGAAGCCGATCCCCCACACGTCGGCGGCCAGCCGGTAGGGCTCGGTACGCACCACGTCGATCGAGGCGTCGCCGTATTCCTTGAAGATCCGCACCGCCGGCGACGTGGAGATGCCGATGCCCTGGAGGAAGACCATCACCTCCTTGATCGCCTTCTGCTCCTCCCACGCGGCGGCGATCAGTTTGGTGCGCTTGGGTCCCAGGCCCGGCACCTGGATCAGCTGCGTGGCGTCCTCGTCGATCACGTCGAGCGAGCGCACGCCGAAGTGCTCGACGATCCGGTCCGCGGTCTTGGGGCCGATGCCCTTGATCAGTCCGGATCCCAGATAGCGGCGGATGCCCTGCACGGTGGCCGGCAGCACGGTGCTGAAGGAGTCGACCTGGAACTGTCGGCCGAACTGCGGATGGCTGCCCCAGCGCCCGCGCATCCGGATCGACTCGCCGGGTTGGGCGCCGAGCAGCGCGCCGACCACGGTGAGCAGTTCGCTGCCGTGCCGGCCGGTGTCCACGCGGGCCACGGTCCAGCCGTTCTCGTCGTTCTGGTAGGTGATGCGCTCCAGTACGGCATCGAGAACGGCCCCTCCCGCGGCCCCGGTTTCGGCGCCGGGCGGCCCGCCCGGCAACGTGCCTGTCATGTCGCCCGAGCGTAGTCAACACACCCGACAGAGCGACTGGAACACGTTCTCTTTTTGATCTTGGAAACCATTGACCGTGTCACATATCGGCGGTACCTTCCGGGGACTCCATGCTCCGAATGCCCAGAGCCGCAAACGTTTTCCGCAGCTCGAAAACCGATAGGACACACGCATGCCCGTCATCAACGAGCAGGTCGAGGTCGCTGCCAGTCCCGAGGCCGTGTGGGCGAAGCTGACCGACTACAGCGTCTTCGGCGAGTGGATGGTCCCGCACGTCGAGTTCCCGGCCGGCGCGCCGGAGAAGCTCGAAGCGGGCGTGACCTACGACGAGAAGATGAAGCTGATGGGCTTCCCGGCGGACATCAAGTGGACGATCAAGGACGTCGAGCCGGGCAAGTCCCTCTCGCTCGACGGCAAGGGCCCGATGGGCGTGATCATGACCGAGACGTTCATCGTCGAGGCCGCGGGCGAGGGTTCGGTGTTGCGGATCGAGTCCGAGGTCAAGGGCGGCGCGGTACAGATGATGGCCGGCAAGGTCACCAAGGCCACCCAGGAAGCGCTGATCGAGTCGCTGGGCAAGTTCGCCGCACTGGTCAAGTAGGCGCGCGGCGCCATCGCGCCCGTCAAGCCACACCCGGACCATCCACACGGTGTCCGCACCCGTGTGGATGGTCGTTCCCGTCCGGGGCCCGCCGCGCCCGACCCGCTCGCCTGGAACAATGGCGATCCGTCGTCGAGCGCCGCGAACCCCTCGGAGGGACCTGACGTGCCGTCAACTTCCGCCCACTTCCCGTGGACCCTGCATCGGACCCGGCTCGCCAACGGTCTGCGCGTGGTGGTCTGCCCCGATGCCACGGTGCCGCTGGCCGCGGTCAACCTCTGGTACGACGTGGGCTCGCGGCACGAGGTCGAGGGCAAGCACGGCTTCGCCCACCTCTTCGAGCACCTGATGTTCGAGGGCTCGGCGCACGTCGACAAGGGCGGCCACTTCGCCGCGATCGAGGGCTGCGGCGGGGACGGGATCAACGCGTCCACCAGCTCGGACCGGACCAACTACTACCAGACGGTGCCCTCCGGCCGGCTCGACCTCGCGCTGTGGCTGGAGGCCGACCGGATGGGCTCGCTCGCGCTGACCCAGGAGACCCTGGACAACCAGCGCGAGGTGGTCAAGAACGAGCGCCGGCAGCGCTACGACAACGTGCCGTACGGCGACTGGGCCGAGGAGATGATGGCCCTCGCCTACCCGGCGGGCCACCCCTACGCCAGTTCCACGATCGGCTCGATGGCCGAGCTGGACGGCGCCGAACTCGCCGACTTCACCGCGTTCCACGAAACCTACTACGCGCCGGACAACGCGGTGCTGACCGTGGTCGGCGACGTGGACCCGGAACACGTGGTCGCGCTCGCCGAGCAGTACTTCGGCGGCATCGCGCCACGCGGCTCCTTCCCGCAGCCCACCCCCGCGCCGCTGCCGCCGCGCTTCGGCGCCGGGCGGCGGGTGCGGCTGCATCGGGACGTGCCCGCGCCGCGCCTGTTCCTGGCCCACCGGGCACCACGCTTCGGCACCGCGGACTCCCCCGCCTCGGTCGTGCTGGCCTCGGTGGTCGGGCGCGGACGCGGCAGCCGGCTCTACCGCGAGCTGGTCACCGCACGCCAACTGGCCCAGGCCTCCGGCGCGTTCCTGTCCGCGTGGAGCCATCTGCACTTCGAATCGGTACTGATGGGCGCCTGCGCGCCCAGCGAGGGCGTCGACCAGGGCGAACTCCTGGACGCCTACGTCGAGGTATGCGACGAGGTCGTGCGCGACGGGGTGACCGAGGCCGAACTCGACCGGGTCCGGGCCATGTTGTCCGGCGACTGGCTGCGCGAGTTGGCCACCGCCGGCAGCCGCGCGGACGCGATCGGCCGGTTCACCACCCGATTCGGCGACGCCGAGTCGATCCGCGACCACCTGGACCGACTGCTCGCGGTCACCGTCGAGGACGTGCACCAAAGCGCGCGCGAGATCCTGCACGAGGACAACCGGATCGTCCTCGAATACCTGCCCGAGGCCGCCGAGGCGGGCGCCGACATCGACACCGACGAGCCGGAGGCCGCCGCATGAGCGCCCGACACACCCTGGTCGCCGAACGACCCACCGGCACCGAGCCGCGCCCCTACCGCTTCCCCGAGGTGCGTCGGGTGCGGGTGGCCGGCGGCGAGGTGATCGGCGCGCACCTGCCCGGCCGCAGTCTGGCCTGGGCCAAGCTGCTGATGGAAAGCGGCGCGCTGCACGAACCGGCTGGCCTGGACGGCCTGGCCCGGATCACCTGCTCACTGCTCGACGAGGGCAGCCTGGACCGCGACGCGGACACGTTCGGCCTGGCCGTCGAGGCACTCGGCGCGCAGTGGCGGCTGGCCTGCGGGTGGGAGACCCAGGAGGTCGGCGTCGACCTGCCCGCCGATCGGCTCGCGGCGGGCCTGGACCTGGTCGCCGAGGCGGTCCGCCGACCGGCGTTCACCGAGGCCGACGTCGAGCGTTTCCTGGCCGACCACGTCCGCTCCCTCAAGACGTCCTGGGCCCAGCCCGGCACCCGCGCCCAACTCGCCTTCCGGCGCGCGCTGTTCGGCGACACCCGACTCGGCGGCCTGCTCGGCGGCACACCCGACACCGGCGCCGCGCTCGACGCGGCGGCGATCCGGTCCTTCCACGCGAGCCGGATGACCGCGCCCGGCACCCTGGCGGTGGTCGGCGACCTGGACACGGTCGACCTGGCCGCCCTGGGCCGGATCGCCTTCGCCGACGCCGACGGCGTCGCGGTCCGCGCGGACATCGTCCCGTACACCGGCGCCCCCGCCACCAAGCGGGCGATCGTGGTGAACCGCCCCGGCGCGGTGCAATCCGTACTGCGCATCGGACACGCGGCGGCCCCGCGGACCACCCCCGACCTGATCGCCATCGAATTGTTCGCCGACGTGCTCGGCGGCAGCTTCGGCTCCCGGCTCAACCACCTGCTGCGTGAGGTCAAGGGCTATACGTACGGCGCGCACGCGAACTTCGGCCACGGTCGCCGCTCGGGCTCGTTCACGGTCTCCGCGTCCGTACACACCGAGGTGACCGCCGCCGCGATCGTCGACGCGATCGGCGAGATCCGCCGGATGCACGCCGACGGCGTCACCGCCGCCGAACTGGCCGCCACCCGGGCCCACTCGCTCGGCAGCATGCCGATCAACCTGCAAACCCCGGGCGGCATCGGCGGCCGACTGATCGAGGCGATCGTGCACGACCTCCCCGACGACCACGTGACCCACGAATACGCCGAGATCCTGGCCACCGACCTGGACACGGTCAACCGGGCGGCGGCCCACCACCTGCGCCCCGACGAACTCGCGGTGGTCGTCGAGGGCGACGCGGACCGCATCGTCCCGGACCTGCACGCGGCGGGCTTCGAGGTGGTGTCGGCCGACGTCTGAGCGGACGCGTCTCACTCGGGCGCGTCGGCCGCGAACACCTGCCGGTAGCCGCTCCACACCGCCGGTCCCAGGTCCTGCGGCACATGCGGGGGGAGCGGCCACATCGGGCCGCTCACCTCGCACAGGACCAGGTGCAGGCCGGGGCCGGCGTCGAACCAGCGCAGGCCCACCGCGCCCGGGGCGCGCAGGAGTTCGGCCACCGCCTCCTCGTGCAGCCACCGACCCATCGCCGCGCCCGAACCGTGCGCGGTCAGGTGCAGGAGTTTGTCGCCGGCCGGGAACAGCCGGCTCGCCGACACGTTGGGCCACCGCCGGATCTCCCGGCAGTCCAGGCGCGACGAGGTGACCGCGCCGATCAGTTCGGGCGGCAGCGGGGCGCCCACCAGGTCGTCCGCGGCGCCGCCGAGGTCGGCCGGCAGACCCACGTGCCGCAGGTCGTACACGGTCAGGTAACGCGCCGCCGGCGGCCCGCCGTCGGCCTCACCGTTGCCGAACGCCCCGCACAACACGAAGCGCCGCGCCCGCCGGAAGCCCGGCAGCCGCAACACCTCGTCGTGATGCCGGTCGCACCACGGGGAGAACGTGCCGTCCAACGCCTCGGGCAGATCCGAACGCAGGTGCAACAGCCCCGCACCGGTGGGGAACCCGTCCAGGTCGAGACGCGGTATCGCGGGCTGGTCGGACATGGTTTGCGCCTCCCCCGGTGCCCTCACGCTTGGTTGTCCCTGGCGCAGGCGGGAACTGACGGAGGGTCATAGCGTTGTTACCCATCGGTTCCCGAAAGCATGTGCTCTTTGCCGAACATCCGGGCCGCCTCGCGCGCGCTCGGCGTGCCCGCGTCCGGGTCGGCGCCGGCCGCGACGAGCGCGTCCACCACGTCCGCCTCGTTCTTGAACACCGCGCCGGCGAGGGGCGTCTGCCCCCGGTCGTTGGCCCGGTCCGGATCCGCGCCGCGCGCGAGCAACACGCGTACCGCGGCGGCGTGTCCGTGGTACGCCGCGAGCATCAGCAGCGTGTCGCCGCGGTCGTTGGCCAGGTTCGCGGACAACCCGGCGTCCACGTAGCGACCGAGCAACTCGCCGTCGCCGGTCCGCGCCGCCTCGAACATCCGCCCGGCCAACTCCTCGATCCGGCGCTCGTCCTCCGCGGAAGGCTGCTCCGCCGGCTGTTCCGACTGCTGCTCACCCATGACCGACCTCCGCGTGCGTGATCTCTCGTGGGTTCGGCCCCGGCACGTCGCCCGAACCATCCCGCTTCCGAACCTATCGGGTGGCGCGCCGGGTATGCGGTGTGGTGCGCGCGGACCCGCGTGTGAGAATCGGTCCAGTCGCGGCCCCGGGGCCCCGGATCCGAAGGAGACGGCTGTTGCGTCATCAGCACCATCTGGACCTCGACGCCTACTTCGCGCGCATCGACTGGTCGGGCGAGCGGGCGCCCACCTGGGCGACGCTGCGCTCCCTGCACCTGGCACACGTGATCGGCATCCCGTTCGAGAACGTCGAGGTCGTGCTCGGCGGCGTACCCTCGCTGGCGCCGGCCGACCTGGAGGACAAGCTGGTCCGCCAGGGACGCGGCGGCTACTGCTTCGAACACAACCTGCTGTTCGCCGGCGTCCTGGAGGCGCTGGGCTTCGGCGTCACCCGGCTGTCCGCGCGGGTGCGGATGGGCACGGACGCGATCCGCCCGCTGACGCACATGTTGCTCGCGGTCGAGGTGCCCGGCGAGGAGCACCCCTACATCGCCGACGTCGGCTTCGGCAGCGGCGGCCTGTTGGAGCCGCTGCCGCTGCTCCCGGGCGTGGCCGGCCCGCAGGGCGCGTGGCGTTTTCGGCTGGTGCGCGAGGACGACCTGTGGCTGCTACAGACCGTGTATGGCGACGACGGCTGGTTCACCGTGTACGCATTCACCCTGGAGCGCCGCGAGTTGGTCGACTTCGAGGTGGCCAACTGGTTCATCGCCACCCATCCGCGATCGCCGTTCCGGGACACCCTGCGGGTCCAGCGCAGCGGCCCGCACGAGCGCGCGTATCTGGAGAACCGGCGGCTGACCGTGGTGCGCAGCGACGGCTCGCAGGAGGCGCGCGAGTTGACCGACGACCACGAGGTACTCCGCCTCCTGGTCGGCCACTTCGGCCTGCTGCTGCCCTGGGACACGGTCTTCCCGAAGCCGACCGAACAACCCGCACCCGCACCCGCCCCCGCCCCCCGCCCCGCAGAGGAGCACTGAGACCCATGGCGTTCGACAAGCAGGTACAGGTCACCCACGAGCTCTACGACTACATCCTGGACCACTCGCTGGCGCCGGACGACGTCCAGCGCGGCGTGATCGAACGCACCAGGGAGCTGGGCCGGTTCGCCAATCTGCAGATTCCGGCCGAGCAGGGCGCGCTGCTCACCCTGCTGGCCGGGGTGATCCGGCCGAAGGTCGCGGTCGAGGTGGGCACGTTCACCGGCTACTCGGCACTGTGCATCGCCAAGGGCCTGGCCGAGGGCGGCCGGCTGCTGTGTTGCGACGTGTCCGAGGAGTGGACCGAGATCGCCCGCGCGGCCTGGCAGAAGGCGGGCGTGGCGGATCGTATCGACCTGCGCATCGCACCGGCCCTGGAGACGCTGGACGCGCTGCCTTCGCACCCGCACATCGACCTGGCCTTCCTCGACGCGAACAAGGACGGCTACATCGCCTACTGGGAGGCCCTGGTCCCGCGAATGCGCCCGAACGGCCTGCTGATCGCCGACAACGTCCTCTACAGCGGCCAGGTGACCAGGCCCGAAGGCGCCCCGACCCCCGAGGCCGTACACGCGTTCAACGAACACGTAAAAGCCGACCGCCGAGTCGAGCCGGTAATCCTCCCCGTCGCGGACGGCATCACCTTGGCCCGGGTAAAGGGCCTCGACGAGGCCTGAGCCGGGGCCGGCCGGGCAGGCCCGGGCCAGTGGGGTGGGCCCGGGCCGGTGGCACAACCGCAGCGGAAAGCAGGAGTCGCGGGCGCGGGTCGCGGGCGGAGCGAGCGAGGCGGAACGCAGGTCGCAAGCGCAGCGAGCGGGGTTGGGCGCCAGCCGCATGCGCAGTGGCCGAAGTGTGTGCCGGAGGCGGTTCGGGGCGTTGCTGCCTGTTGGGTTGCTTTGCCGCCGGTCCGCCTCGAAACCGCAGCCGGTCCGCCGACTTCCGTGCGCAGCCGCCTCCGCGGGCCGCGGGGCCGGATCGGGCCGGCCCGCAGCCTGCAGAACCGCAGCCGTCGCGGTGAACGTAACGGGTGGGCGGGCGGGCAACACCTCCCGAAGCTCAGGACCCGCCCGCAAGGGCCTTGCGCAGCCGCCTCGCCTCGACCAACGCGCGCGAACCACCCTTGCGGTCGGCGAATTCGGCCAGGCCGCGAATGGAGACGTCCCGAGCCCCCGCGCCCACGGCAGTCTCCGCGGCCAGGGACAACACGTCGGCCAACCCGGTGGCCTTCGTACCGGCCAACAGGTCCGGCAGGAAGCCCGTGAGCACCCCCCACACCGGCTCCCCCGCCCCCGCCCGCGCCGCGTCGCGAAGCGCGCCGACCACGCGCGTCGTCTTGACCCCCCGGGTGCGTACCGCCTCGCCCAGATCGCGGCCGAGCGCGGCGGTGTCCCACGCGTCGCCGCGCGCGCTCAGCGTGACGAACGCGTCGACCGCGCCGGTCCGGTCCTCGGCGGCCCGGGCACCGAGCGCGTAGGCCAGGGCGAGCGACATCCCCGAGCCGAGGGCGCCGTACGACTCGGCGAGCGCGGGCAGCACCTCCGCGCCTCGACACAGGTCATCGATCCCACGTTGCGTACGGATCGCCAGGTGCGCCGCGATCGTGTCCCGGTCCCGCGGCAACATGAGCGGCCAGCAGTGCAGATCGGGCTCGGTGCCCTGGGACCAGCCCGGACCACGCGCGGTGGCGCCCGGGTCGGCCAGGTCGAACAGGGTCAGTGCGCTCTTCGGCACGGTGTCCCCGGCGCCGGGGGCAACCGAGGCCAACGGCCCGTCGAAGTGCCGCCATTCCCGGTCCGCGGAGCAGAACTCGCGGTGGATCCGGGGGTAGCGCCCGCGCGTGACGACGGCCGGCGCGACGCCGCCGGCGGCCATCGTCCGGGCCACCCGGCGGCCCGCGGGTGACGCGAGTCGGCCGGCGCGGGTGATCAGCCCGGCGTCGAGTTCGGCGGGCAGCCGCAGCAGCGCCTGGTCGACGTCGCGCCCCCAGGGGGTGCGTCCGGACGCCTCCCACGTTTCCAGGCCCGCCACGAGGGCCTCAGGGTCCACGAAGCCGGTCGCGGTGGCGATCTCGGCCAGGTACGGCCCGGAGTACGGCACCCGCAGCCGCGTGCCCACCTCGTACAGGCGCGCCAGCAGGAAGCGCTGGGGTTGCTCGATCCGGTCGACGTCGACCCTGGAGCCCGGGATCAGGTCGTGGTCGCTCGCCTCGCTACCCTTGCCGAACAGGCTGCGGAACCAGCCCTGTCGGGTGCCGCCGCGGCCGGTGGCGGCGGCCACCATCGCGCCGACCGCTCCCTGCACCTGATGGACGAACCAGTCTTGCTCGACGATGTGCGCGTGGTGCTCGGTGAGCGGGAGCAGCGCGACGTGCAACGCCTGGCGGTCCCGGGCGTGTTCGCGCAGCATGGCCGCGATGATCCGCTCGACCGCGAGCGGGTCGGTGGCCATGCCGCGCGGGTTCACCCACGGGTTGGCGGTGCCCGCGAACAACACCGCGAGTTCCTCGGCCAGTTCGGCGGGCGAGCCGATCGGCGCGGGCAACTCGCGCGGCGGCGGCGGTCCGAGCGGCACCACGAGCTCCGCCACGGGCGCCCCACTCTCGCCGACCAGCGCCGCCGCCTCCGGGCGCAACGCGTCCCCGAGCATCGGGAGTTGGGCCCGGATCTCGTCGTATACCGGTTCGGCCTGGTCGGCGGGCAGCTTGCCGACGTGCTTGACGATCAGCGCGACCGCCCGCTCCTGGAGTTCGGTCGCGGTCGACCCGAACGCGGTGCCGGCGGTGGCGAGCAGCGCACCCGCGTGTTCCGGGTGTCGCTTGATCGCCTTGGCCAGCCAGGCGAGTTGGGCGCGGACCAGCTTCTTCTCGGCGCGGAAGAGCACACTGCGGCTCGCCTCGACGATCCGCTCCGGGTCGAGCCGGCCCGCGTCGTCCAACCGGCGCAGTACGTCCTGGGCCATCCCGGCCACCGGGGAGGGGGCGTCCGGGAGCAGTCGCAGATAGGTGTCCACGCGCGCGGCGAGTTCGTCGTCGGTGGGCGTGAGGGCGTCGTGCATCCGGAGGAACCCGCGCAGCGCGCCCGGGCGTTCGCCGCGCAGCAGGCGCGAGACGCAGCCGTCCAGGACCACGTCGCGCTCGATCACCTTCGCGTCCGCGAGTTCGGCCAGCGCGGGCACCCAGCCGGCCCGCTGGTCCAGGTGTTGCCCGGCGCCGGCGACCTCGAAGATCGCGGGCAGCAGTTCGGGGAGGTAGTGGTCGGTGCCGAG
Source organism: Embleya sp. AB8 (assembly GCF_049739465.1). NCBI lineage: Bacteria > Bacillati > Actinomycetota > Actinomycetes > Kitasatosporales > Streptomycetaceae > Embleya > Embleya sp. AB8. The sequence goes on along the minus strand of NZ_JBMHHY010000053.1, from coordinate 17,244 downwards.
GTTTTCCACGAAGGTGCGTTCGGGGAGGTGGCGTAGCCGATACGGGCGCTCGCCCAGCTGCGCCATCCATCGGTTCACGAAGCCGGGCGTGGTCGGCGCGGGCAGCCCGGCACCGCGCACGAGCACGTCGACCAGCTCCCACTGATTGCCCCACGAGTCGGCGGTGATCTTCGCCGCCATCCGCCGAACGATCTCCGGTATCCAGGCCGGGTCGCGTTCGGCGAGCAGTGTGTAGACGGCCTCCTCGCCGTATGTTCCGAGCCGGTTCAAGTCCTCGCGCAGCAGCCACTGGGCGATCCCGGCCGGCCCGCCCAGGCACGCGACGCCCACGTAGCGCAGGGTACGCAGGCCGCGCGAGTCCTCCCGCAGCGAGCGGACCGCCTCCTTGTACGCCGGCAGCAGCGCGCGGCGCTCGGCCTCGGTGCGCCCGGCGAACAGCGCCACGAACGGCGCCGGATCGTCGGGACCGTCGCACGCGCGCAGCGCCGCCTGTACGTGCTCCCACGTCAGCGGCTCGCGGACGACCGGTGGTTCGGCCACGCCCGCCCCGGTCCCGGTCGTCCGCCCGGTCCCGGTCGTCGGCCCCGTCCCGGTCCTCGGCTCTGTCCCGGTCATCGGTTCGCCTCCCGTGTTGTGGTCGCTGTCGCGGCCACGGTGTCCGCCGAGTCGGCCCGGCCGGTCCGCCCCCGCACGATCTGGGTGGCCAGCAGATGTTTGCAGGGCCCCCGTCCGCCCCGATACTCGGCCCACCACTGGCACGTGCAGCTGCCGTCCCCGGCGAGCCGTAGGGCGTAGTCGCGCTCGCCGCTGCGCACCGTGGCACGTTCGCCGGCCGCGCTCAGCGTCACCGCGCCCGCCGCGACCAGCGTGTGCGCGTCCCGCAGGCGCGGGTTCATCCGCTCGACGCGGCCCGTGTCGTAGGGCAACTCGCGGTGGTAGTAGGCCGCCTCGGCGACGTCGTAGCCGATCCGCCCGCCGGTGCCCAGGCGGACCAGCGCGGCCCGCACCCGCTCGGTGTCCAGGCCCGAGCGGGCGGCCAACTCGCCGATCTCCACCCGGGGTTCCCAAGCCAGCAGGGCGGAGATCAGGTCGGCGTCGGCGGCGCCGGTCTCGCTCGCCAGGCCGGTGAGCACCGCGCCCTCGCCGGAGAAGCCGCGGGCCGGATCCGGGGACAGGGTCAAGGTCAGCCGCATGCCCGGCAGTTCGAGCTCCCAGGCGGAGGACACCGCGGTGCTGCGCGGGTGTACCGCGGGTCCGTAGACGCGCAGCGCGAGCGCGTGCCGCAACAGCCGGTTCAGTGCCTGGAGCCGGTCCGGCCCGGGCAGGCACACCGCGCCCGGCTGCGGGCGCGCGGTCAGCCGCAGCGCGCGGCCGGTCGGGATCGCCCACAGCGCCTGCCTGGTGCCCTTGGGCAGCGCCCGCAGGAAGCGCACCGCCTCGCCCGCCGAAAGTTCCGCGCGCAGGTCGAACCCGCCGGAGATCACCTGGACTTCGGCGAAGCCGCGCAACCAGCGCTCGGGCAGCGGCACCTTCTTCTCCACGACCGGTCCATCGAAGGTGGTGACCGTCACGTCGTCGGGGCCGACCGCCAGGTGCAGCGGATCCGCGCCGCCGACCTTGGCGAGCGCCTCACGCAGCGGCGTGTTGACGTCCACGTTGGTGGTGCCCGTGCCGAACATCTCGCCGTCGATCCCGGCGGGCAACACGTCGAGGCGGGCGTGCACACCGCAGCATGCGGAGAACGACTCGAAGCGCAACCGGTCGCCGTTGCCGGTGACCACCGGATCCAGCGAACCGGGGCGCAGCGGTTGGTAGTAGCGCGCCGCCGCGACGTCGGCGACCGCGAGCAGGCCGCCCGCCGCCGCCTCGGGTGCGGTCAGGAACCCGTCGAAGAAGCGCGGGAAGGGGGTCAGGCCGCGCGAACTCAGGCCGCCGCAGGTCTGTAGGCCCAGCGAGGGTGTGCCGTCGACGGCGGCCAGCGCGGACGAGCGCAGGTAGGTGAAGGAGTGCACCGGGGAGGACATGCGGACAACGTAGACAGCCCGTCCGACAGCGGGATTCGGGCCGCCGTCGCGAGCCGGCGGGGCGTCGCGCGTCGCGGGCGAACCGCTTTCGGCGCGCCTTCAAGGCGACTTCGGCGCGGTCGGCGATGCGCGACGCGCGATCGATTCACCCGTGTGCACGAGTCGGCCCACGTCATTCGCGCGGACCCGGATACGGCACGTGTCACGGACCGCGCGCGCAGCGTGGCGATTCGGGCCGTCCGTTCGCCGGAAACATCCGGATTACCCGACAGTAGAGGGGGATTCGCGGTGCCACGGCATCGATTAGGTGGTATCACCTGTGCGAGCATGGGCGGCTGGGGCCCGGGGTCCGAACATGACATGCCGAACTGCGGCACATGGTCGATCCGGGTGGGTGGTGGCACATCGTCAGAGAGTGCTGTTGTAACCATGATCCGAGGACGCGTGGCAACGCGCCGGCATACTATGCGCTGGTCCATTCAGCCGGAGGTAGCAGATGCCCGCAACGCAGCCGGGGAGCGGCTCGACGGTTCGCCGTATTCTCCTCGGTTCCCAGCTTCGCCGTCTGCGCGAAGCGAAGGGGATTTCGCGGGAGGAGGCCGGTTACGAGATCCGGGCCTCCGAATCGAAGATCAGCCGAATGGAACTGGGGCGCGTCAGCTTCAAGGAGCGAGACGTGGCTGATCTCCTGACCATGTACGGAGTGGGCGACGAGACCGAGCGCGCCGCGCTCCTCGGCCTGGCCGCGGAGGCGAACGCGCAGGGCTGGTGGCACAACTACAACGACATCCTGCCGAGTTGGTTCCAGGTCTACGTGGGCCTGGAGGAGGCCGCCTCGGTGATCCGCACCTACGAGGTGCAGTTCGTCCCCGGCCTGCTCCAGACCCCGGAGTACGCGCGGGCCGTGGTGATCGCCGGTCAGCCCTCCGCGTCGGCGGCCGAGGTCGACCGGCGGGTGGGTCTGCGGATGCAGCGCCAGTCGATCCTGTACCGCGACAAACCGCCCCGGTTGTGGGTGGTGTTGGACGAGGCGGCCCTGCGGCGGCCGATCGGCGGTCGGGATGTGATGCGTGATCAGGTGCGGCACCTGATCGAGATGGCCGCCCTGCCGAACGTCACGATCCAGATCATGCCGTTCCGGTTCGGTGCGCACGCGGCCGAGGGCGGCCCGTTCCTGTTGTTGCGGTTCCCGGAGAGCGACCTGCCGGACGTGGTCTACCTGGAACAGCTCACCAGCGCGCTGTATCTCGACAAGCGGGACGAGGTCGACGCGTACACCGAGGTCATGGACCGGTTGAGCGTGGACGGCATGCCGCCGGACAAGAGTGTGGACCTGCTCCAGCGGATCCTGAAGGAGAACTGAGCCGACCGTCGCGAGATCCCACCCGGGCGGCGCGACCCGGGCGGGCTTTCACGCGAGCAGGTTGTCGAAGTCCCCGTCCTTGACCCCGAGGATGAGCGCCTCGATCTCGGCGCGCGTATAGATCAGCGCCGGCCCGTCGGGGTGGCGCGAATTGCGGACCGCGACGTCGCCGTCCGGCAGCGCCGCCATTTCGACGCAATTGCCCTGCGAGTTGCTGCGGCGACTCTTCTGCCAGGTGACCCCGTCGAGCGCGGTCGCCGATACCCCGTTGTGCGTTGCCTGCATGACGCTTCTCCTGGACCTCTCGCCGAGCGACCCGACGGCGGTCGCCCGCCCCCGGTTGCGGCACGTGTCGTTCCTTCGTCCCGGTCCGTAGCAATTTCTTCCAGAACCGATCCGACTTACGCATGCACGTGCATCTGACCATGCATATGCAGCGTACAACGGTGATGATAGCGCAGCCGGACTTCTCTCACACGAGAGGGCGCAGGCATTCCTCAAGGTTTCAAAGGAAGCGTAAAAGCTCCTTAAGCGGGGCGGGACGAAACGGGCGTAGGAATGCAGAAAACCCGTCGAAGGATCGACGGGTAAACGCTTGGCACCCTTATCTGACTCCGAAAACGCCGCATTCGGTTGCCGCCACCGAATGTGAATTAAAACTCCCCGCAAACCTGCAACACATTGGTGCCTCGTCAACCGCCACGCAATGCGGTCCGCATGCTGCGGAACGTGTTTGTCAGGCGGGTATCTCGAACATCGCCCAGACGACCTTTCCGGTACGCCGACCCATGCCGTTCAATGGGAACCAGCCCCACGAATCACTGAAGCAACCGACCAGATACAGTCCGCGCCCGGATTCCTCGTCCTCACCGCCGACCTGCGCCTCGGGGAGGTTCTCGCCGGGGTCCTGAACCGCGCACATGACGCGCTCCCCCTTGCGCAGCAACGCCAGTTGGATGTTGTGCGCGACGTCGTCGGCGTCGTCGCGGCCGGCACCCAGACCGTGACACAGCGCATTCGTGACGAGCTCGGAGACGACCAGCGCCAGATCGTCCTCGATGCAGGCGGCCCCCCAGCCGGCGAGCACCGACTGAGTGAAGTCGCGGGCGGCCTTGACCGACTCACGACGCGCGGCCAGAGCTTGTATCGCGATATCGGATGTAGGGCCCATATCCCCGGCCAGAGGCTCCATCCACTGAAACGTCGACGTCCGGAACCCTGCGGGACTCGCGACGGTCATCCGTGCCTCCGAGCGGGTACTGGTCCCCGGCCTGTTGGGAACGCCGCCAGAGGACTCGCCTCACAGAGCGTCCATGCACATGCGCGTGCACATGCACACACTTCATTATGAGGATGCCGACCCCAACTGCAAGACCGGATGCACGTGCATCGACGATTTCTGCGTCTGCACCGCGCCGATGCACGTGCATTTCGATGGGCCAAGGGCCGCTTTACCGCCGGTTCCCGGACATTCAGGGAACCAGTCTTTTCTTTCTTTTGGCCTTACATCGGGAATAATCCGGACAACCTACGCACACAGTTGGCGGACGGTTCCCGTGCGTGGTCGCCGGACGGGACTCGGCGTCACGCCGTGGCGCCGGAGGGTTGTTGCGGGGTGTCCGTCGGCAGGCCCGCCGACCGGTTTCCGCGTCCGGTGAACTGGATCACCAGCGCCGCGCCGGCGAGCAGGAAGACCGCGAGCCCCGGACCGAGCTGCAGCCACGGCATCACCGCCGCCTTGGTGTTCTTGTTCGGGATGCTGTCCGCGGTCTGGAAGGTGTCGACGTTGCGGCCGATGTTCTCCACCAGGGCGTTGAACTTGGCCAGGATGCGATCGGTCTCCACCAGGCCCTTGCCGACCTTGGGGTACTGCGTGGCCAGCCGGGTGGTGAACTCGGCGGGCTGCTGCTTCAGCAGCGCGGCCATCGCCGGCAGCGACTTGGTCTTCATGCCGACCGCCATCTTGGTCAGCGTGTCCAGGTCGGTGTGCGCCTGCTGGTATCCGGCGGTGGTGAAGGTGGGGCGGAACGCGTCGAACATCTTGTCGCTCGCCTTGGTCTTGCCGATCACCCCGGTGGCGAGCGTGCCGATCACCATGGCCAGGCCGACCACCGCGGCCAGCGCCAGGCACACCGTGCTCAGCACGACCCGGTTGCCGACGAAGGAGAACAACAGCCCGCCGGCGCCCAGCACGAGCAGCACGATGCCCGGCACCAGATAGAGATAGGTGACCGCGGTGTTCGGGACATCCGCGGTGGGGATGGCGTCGGCCTCGCGGAAGTTCCCGGCCTGCGCGTCCATCGTGCTCGCGAGCTTGTTGAACCGGGGCATGATCGTGGGCACTTCCTTGAGGCCCTTGCCGACCTCGGGCGCGGTGACGCCCATCAGGTTGACCAGCTGCGGCGTGCTCACCCCGGCCTGCTGGGCCAGGCCCGGCAAGGTCTCGGTCTGCAGTTGCGCCAGCATCTCGTTCATCGTGACCAGGTCGGTCCGGCTCTGGGCGATTGCCGCGGGGGTGAACGCGGACCGGAAGTCGTTGGTCAGGTTGTCGACAGCCTGCGTCTTCTTCGGCAGGCCGGCGGCCAGCGGGAAGATGATCAGGGCCGCACCCAGCAGGGCGATCAGCACCAGCGCCACGTGGCGGTATGCACGCACAGCGGGTTCTCCCTTCGCTTTCCGTGATTCCTCGGATCGTATGGGTAATCGGCTCGATCGCCCAGGACCCGCATGGCGGAAAGCACCAGTTCTCGTTGTTTGTCACTCGGGCAGCCGATCTTTGCAAAGCGCAACCCGCCCGTCACCTACTGGCAAGTAATGTCATGGGATCGAGATCTCCGGCACATCGGCCGCTTCGACCGCCGATGCCCTGGATGGGTGTGGCGCGCGGGACTAACGTGCGCTCGCCGGCTCGTGCGAGCGGCGAGATGTGAACGGAGGTCGCCGGTGGATCTTGAACCGACGGAAGATCAACAGGCGGTACGGAGCGCCTTTTCGCGGTTCTTCGCGGATCGATGCCCGATTTCCGTGGTCCGCGCGGCCGAACCACTGGGCTTCGCGCCCGATCTGTGGCGACGCCTGGCCGCGCTCGGCGCTCCGGGAATGGCGCTGCCCGAGCGGGCCGGTGGCGGTGGCGCGACCCGACTGGAATTGACCCTGCTGTTGCACGAGGCCGGCCGGGTGCTGGCGCCGGTGCCGCTGAGCGGACATCTGGCCGCGTCGCGACTGCTCGTGGACACACCCTGGAGCGCGGAGGTGGCCGCCGGCACGTTGATCGCGGCACCGGCACTGCGGCCGACGGTGGACGGGCTGGCCCGGCTGCTGCCCGGCGGCGCGGTGGCCGATGTCGTGGTGGCCCTGGACGAGGACGAACTGGTCGCGGTGCGCGGCGAACCACCGCTGACCGCACCGGTCAACCACGCGGCGAGCCCCCTGGCCGACCGCTGGGTACGCGCCGACCGGGGTGGGCGGATCGTGCTGGCCGACGGCGCGGACGCGGGCCGGCGGTTCGCGGCGCTGCGGCGCGAGTGGCAGTTGTATATGGCGGCCACGCTCGCCGGGCTGGCCGAGCGCGCCCTCGAGTTGGCGGTGGCGTACACCCTGGAGCGCGAGCAGTTCGGCCGGCCGATCGGCGCGTTCCAGGCGGTCCAACAGGGGTTGGCCGATCTGGTCGGGCCGCTGGACGGGATCCGGCTGCTCACCGCGAAGGCCGCGTGGTGTGCCGACGAGGGTGATCCGGCCGAGGCCGCCAGGTTGGCGGTGATGGCCTTCCTGGCCGCGACCGACGTGGCGCGCACCACCACCTGTCGTGCGGTGCACTTCCACGGCGGCTACGGGGTCACCCTGGAATACGACGTGCAGCTCTACTTCCGCCGCGCCCGGGGCTGGCCGCTGGTACTGGGCGATCCGGACGAGGAGTACCGGCGGTTGGCCGACGATCTCTTCGGAGCCGAGGGGGGCAACTGATGGACTTCGAGCCGAAGGCGTCGGTCGAGGAGTTCCGCCGCCGGATCCGGGCGTTCGTGGCGGAGCACCTGACCGAGGAGATGATCGACCGGGCCCGACGCACGGGCACCTGCCACGACTGGGAGTTCCATCGCGCGCTGGCCGCGACCGGGGTGATCGCGGAGGGCATGGCCGGGCCGGACCGGGCCGGCGGGCGCGATCCGTTGGAGCTGTACGTCTTCTTCGACGAACTCGGCCTGGCCGACGCGCCGTTCTTCGGCCTGGCCAACACCATGCTGGTGGCGGGCATCGTCGAGCAGATCGGCAGCGCGTTCCATCGGGCCGAGGTACTCCCCCGGTTCCACCGCGGCGAGGCGATCGCGGCGCTCGGGTACAGCGAGCCGGGTTCGGGCTCGGACGTCGCCGCGGCGGCCACCCGCGCCGAGCTCGTCCCGGGCCGTCCGGACGAGCCGGTGTGGCTGGTGAACGGCCAGAAGATGTTCACCACGCTCGTGCACGAGGCCGGCTACGTGATCCTGCTGACCCGCACCGACCCCGACGTGGCCAAACATCGCGGACTGACCATGTTCCTGGTGCCGATGGACCTGCCGGGCATCTCCATCCGACCGGTGGCCACGATGGGCGGGGACCGGACCAACATCACCTGGTTCACCGACGTACGGGTGCCCGACCGCTGGCGACTGGGCGAGGTGAACGGTGGGTGGGACGTGATGAAGGTGGCGTTGGCCTACGAGCGCGGCGTGTTCGGGAACCTGAACCAGGGGGTGTCGCTGCTGCGCCGGTTCACCCGGTGGGCGGCCGACACCGGGGTGCTGGACGACCCGTCGGTCCGCAAACGGTTGGCCCGGATCGCCATCGACAACGAGATCACCGCGTTGCTCGCCCTGCGTCCGGCACTGCTCGCGAGCGCGGGCGGGTTGCCCACGACGGAGGGTTCGATCGCCAAGTTGTACGCGAGCGAGGCCTACAACCGCGCCGCCGAGGCGTGCCTGGACATGGCCGGCCCCGAGGGGCTGCTCGGCGAGCCGGGCGACGCGTGGTTCGTCGACCACGCGGCCCGGGACGCGCCGGTGACCACGATCTACGGCGGGACCAGCGAGATCCAGCGCAACAACATCGCCGAACACCGGCTGGGGCTGCCCAGGTCGCGGTGACGGGGAGCGCGCTCGCGCGTCCGGCGGACCGGCCGGGCGTGCGAGGGCGCGGTGGTTGCGGGGGTCCGCCCGGCGGATGCGGATGTCGCGGCGGCCCCGGGAGGTGGGGACCCGACGTCGCGCACAATCGCGTCGGGAGGCGGCCGGCGCGGGCCGCACGCGCGGTCGCCTCGGGGCGGCAGGTGCGGGCCGCGCTCGCGATCGCCTTGGGGGGCGGCGCGGGGCTGGCGCGCGGTTGCCTCGGGGTCCATCGGCCCCGGGCCGCGCGCGGTCCGGTGGCCCCGAGGGACGCGCCGGACCGCATCGCCCGGCGTATGCGGATAAGGCCGGCGCCGATCGCGGGCGGCCGAACAGGTGGCCTGCGGGCCCCGCGCTTCATGGCAGACTTCGGCACCGTTCACACCGGTGAGCGAAACGGAGTTTCTGCCATGCGCCCGCTGCACGACGAGGACCCTTCGAACGTCGGCGCCTACCGATTGGTGGGCCGGCTCGGCGAGGGGACCACGGCTCGGACCTATCTGGGCGCCGCGCCCGACGACGCACCCGTCGTCGTGCGGGTGATCCGGGCCGACCTCGGGCGTGACCCGGCCTTTCGCACCCGCTTCGGGGAAGAGGTGGCCGCCGCGCGGCGGTTGCCCGGTCCCGGCACGGCGGTGGTGCTGGACGCGGAGACCACGGGCCGGCAACTCTGGTACGCCACCACGCACATCCCCGGACCCACGCTGGCCGAGACGGTGCGTCGGCACGGCCCCCTGCCCGGCCATTCGCTGCGCGCCCTGGCCGGGGAACTCGCGGGCGCACTGGCCCTGTTGCACTCGGCCGGGCTGTACCACGGGCGGCTCGACCCGGGCGCGGTGTTGCTCGATCCGAACGGACCTCGGCTGCCGCACGTCGGGGTCGCGCACGGCTCGCCGGGCTCGTTCGGCTCGGCGGTGACCGCGGACGGTGTGGTGATCGGCACCGTGCTCGACTCGCCCGGGTTCCGTTCGCCGGAGCAGGTACGGGATCTGACGGTGGGTCCGGCGACGGACGTGTTCTCGCTCGGCTCGGTCCTCGCGTTCGCGGCGACCGGTGTGGGTCCCTTCGACCTGGGCGGGGAGGGTTCGCCGGCCGATCGGGTCGCCGAGGGTGAACCCGAACTCGGCGACGTGCCGGCGTCGTTGCGGAATCTGCTCGCGGCGTGTCTGGTCAAGGACCCGGCGCGGCGGCCCACGCCGGAGGAGGTGGTCCGGGTCGCGGCCGGGACACCCGGGCCGACCTGGCTGCCGACGGCCACCGCCGCGTGGGTGGCGGAGCGGGTGGCCCATCCGTGGGAGCCGCCGGAGCCGATGCCGGGCAGCGAGCCGTACGCGACGGGCACGGTGCCGGCGCCGCCGATGGGGAGCACGCCGGCCGCGCCGGAGCCGGCGCCTTCGGCCGCCCGGCCGCCCGCGTCCGCACCCGGGCCGTCGCCGTCGGCGTCGCCTGCGACTTCGCCCCCGGGGAGCACGTCGGCCGACGCGTCGGTGCCATCGCGACCCGCGCACGCCGGGTCACCCGCTCGGGAGGACGGGCCCACCGGCGCGCGCCGGGCCCGCTCTCGGGCCAAGTCGCGGCGGGGCTTCCTCGCGGTGGCGGCCGGCGCCGCCGTGCTCGGTGGCGGCGCCGCGGTCTGGGGGCTGACCCGGGGCGGCGACTCGCCCAAGGCCGCGCCGAAGAAGCCGGTGCCACCGCCGCGGACGGCCCCGGCCGGCACCGTGCCGAGCACCCCCGGCCGGGTCCAGGAGATCAGCGTCTGGACCGCGGAGAACCTGATGCCCACCTCGCTCCTGGGCGATCTGGGCCTGGAGTTCGTCAAGACCGGCACCGGCGCCCGGCTGAACACCCGGGTGCACCCGAGGGCCGGCTACCCCCAGGCCCTGGAGCAGGCGTTGCGCGCGGGGCGGGGGCCGGACGTGTTCGAGCTCGACCTGCTCACCCTGGCCCGGTTCAACGCGGCCGACCTGGTGATGGACCTGACGCCGCATCAGAGCCGGTTGGACGGCGGCACCTGGTTCTCCGCCGTACGGGCCGCGGTCACCTCGGGCGGGCGGGTCCTGGCCCTGCCGCTGGCCGCGAGCGTGCCGGTGGTGCTGTACGACCGGGGCCTGTTCCAGGCGGCGCAGGTGGGGGTGCCGACGGACCGGGTGACGTGGGTCGCGGACCTGGAGAAGCTCAAGCTCGCGAACGCGACCAATCCCGATTTTCGCGCGGTGTACGTCCCCGGCGGGGCCTGGCCGGTGTTGGCCTCGTGTGTGTGGGAGGACGACGGCACCATCGCGGTCCAGGAGGGCGACGCCTGGCGCGGCACGCTGGACCTGCCCGGCTCGGTCGAGGGGGCCAGGTTCTTCCGACACCTCCAGTCCTACGCGCCGGACGCGGGGGCCGTGGCCAACGACGATCCGGCGATCGCGGCCCGGATCGCGCGCGGCGGCGTCGCGTCGGCGATCGCCGACTCGGCGCTGTACGACGCGGTGACGGCGGCGAATCCGGCGCTGCGCGCGGTGTTGGGCGCGTTCCCGATCCCGGGCCGGACGGCGGGCAAACCGGCCGCGGTCGGCGTGCGCGGTACGGTCCTGGCGGTATCCGCCGCGAGCCTGTTCAAGGAGGCCGCGATCGACCTCCTCGCGCTGCTCGGCACCGACCGCTGGCGGGCCCGGATAGCCGGCGAGGGCCGCCTGGTCCCGGTCCGTACCGGCCTGGACCGGGCCGTCCCGGCCGACAACCCGATGATCCCCGCCGCGATCGCCGCCCTCCCGATGGGTGGCCGCGCCTATCCGGTGGCCCCGGGCTGGTCCGACCGCCCACTGACCGAACTGTCCCGGCAAACCCTGGCCGGCACCGACCCGTTGGCCGCCGCAGCCGCCGCGAACACCATCGTCGCCCGCGAATTCGGCACACCCCCACCGGGTTGACGGGCGCCCCGGGCGACGGGGCACGGCCGGCGCCGCGGGCCGGCGGGCCGGGTGCCACCGAATTGACGGAAGTCCCAGGCGACGGCGAACGCCTCGCGGCCTAAGGTGTGGCGTCATCTGATGATCCTGCTATCGGAGGAGTCGCACCGTGCCGTCGTGGAACGACGACCCGAATGCGTCGACGGAAGACGACGCCTCGGCCAACCCGCCCCCTCGGCCCACCTACGCGCCGATGGCCGTGCCGCCGCCCCCACAGCAGCCCGCCGGACCGCCGCCACCTCCGCAGTACCCGGCCGGGCCGCCGCCCGTGCCGCAGTATCCCGGCGGCCCGCCGCAGTACCCCGACGTGCCGCCGCCCCCGCCGAGTTGGGGACCACAACCACCCGCCGGCGGCACCGGCGGCGGCGGTTCGTCCCGGCGCAACGTGCTCGTCGCCGGCTCGGTCGCGGCGGTCGTCGCGGCCGGTGGCGGAGTCGCCGCGTGGCTGCTCACCCGCGACAACGGCAAGTCGGCCGCGCCCAAGCCGTCGCCGCCGCCGCCGACCACCGGGCCCCCCGCGCCCCCCGTTCCGCCGCCCACACCGGACGCGCCGCCCGCGACCGAGAGCGCCCCGTACACGCTCACCGTGTGGCAGGAGAAGATCTTCACCCCGGGCGTCGACCAGGCCAAGACGAACACCGACCTGGGCAACGCGCTGGTCAAGGTGGACCCGCTGGGGAGCACCCGGATGGACGTCCAGGAGTTCATCGACCAGCAGAAACTGGACACCGCGCTGGCCGCCGGCAACGGCCCCGACATCTTCCAGTTGGACACGCTGAGCCTGGCCCGCCGGGTCCGCCGCGGCACACTGCTCGACCTGACCCCGTACGCCGGCCGGCTGAACGTGGACGGCTGGCATCCGGCGGCCCGGGCCGCCTGCACGTTCGACGGCAAGCTGTACGCGCTGCCGATGGACGTCTACGTGCCGGTCGTGATCTACGACAAGCGGCTGTGCGACCCGGCCGGGTTCGTCGTACCGCACACGCGCGACGAGTGGTTCGCCGAACTGGACAAGCTCAAGCGGTTCCACGCGAGCGACCCCAAGTTCGAGGCGCTGCACCTGACCGGCAAGGCCTGGCAGCAGTTGGCCGCCTGCCTGTTCGAGGCCGGCTGCGAGATCGCGGTGCGCGACGGCGAGCACTGGACCGGGCGCCTGGGCACCCCCGCCGGCAAGGACGGGATCGGCTACTTCCAGCGGCTCCAGGCCTATTCGTCCGCGCCGAAGAACGTCGAGGAGTACAAGGACCCGGCGGGCTCGATCAGCGCGGTGCTCACGGCCGGCAAGGCGGCGATGGTGATCCAGCCCGACTGGGTCTTCGCCGACCTGCTGCGCTCCTCCCCCGAGACGGCCCGCAATCTGGCCGCGTTCCCGATGCCCGGCCCCACCTCGGACAAGCCGGGCCCGGTCGGGGTGTGGGGCGGGGTGTTCGCGGTGAACGCGAAGACCGCGCACCCGGTCGGCGCGAGCAATCTGCTCCGGGTGTTGTCCTCGGCACCCTGGCAGGAGCGCTGGGCCAACGAGAACGAGACGCCGCCGGCCATGGCCGACCTGACCACCACCTCGGGCACCGCCAACCTGCTGCGCCCGGCCACCCTGGCCGCGCTCAAGGAGAGCCGGCCCTACCCGCAGGCGCCCGGCTGGACGGCCGGGCCGCTCAAGGACTTCGCCGAGGACGTACTGGCCAAGGGCCTGGACCCGAGCGTCGTCGGACCGGTCCGGGACCTGGATATCGCGCGGATCTTCAACCGGGATTCGTAGCGCCGATCGAACGTCGATCGAGCGTCGGCCGCGCCGCCGACTGCCGACCCGCGCCGTGCCGTCACCCACACGGCGCAAAAACCTCAAGCGTAAGCCCGCCGCGGCGCACTGCGGCGGGCTTCGCGCATTCCCCACCCTCCGCGTTCGGACCGCCGCGTACCGTCGGGTCACTTCCCCTTCGGGCGACCGGCGGTTTCCGGCTTCGGTGGTACATGTCCGGCCGGACCGGTCGCTCTCCGAGCACACGAGGATGCGGTCCGTCATGTCCGGAAGTCCCGATCCCTCCCGGGCCGATCTGCTGCGCGACAGCCTCGCGGCCGTCGCGCCCGCCGCCCAAGATCTGGTCTCGCACTTCTACGCGTTGTTGTTCCTGCACCGACCCGACCTGCGCGCGCTCTTCCCGCCGGCGATGGACCTGCAACGCGACCGGCTGCTCGCCGCCCTGCTCCGGCTCGGCTCCGGCCGCGACGAGCCGCACGAACTACGGCGGTTCCTAAGGCAGTTGGGCCGCGACCACCGCAAGTACGGGGTACTGGACGAGCACTACGACGCGGTCGGCGGCGCGCTGATCGGCGCATTGGCCCGCTACCTGGGCAACCGCTGGACGCCCGAACTGCGGGCCGCCTGGCTGGAGGTGTACACCTGGGCCGCCTCGGTGATGATCGAGGCCGCCGCCGACGATGCCGAGGAGGCGCCGGCCTGGTGGGACGCGGTGATCACCGGACACGAGCCGCGCGGCCGGGACATCGCGGTGATCACCGTCGAGCCGGATCGGCCGCTGCCCTACCACCCGGGCCAGCACGTCTCGGTGGAGACGCCGTGGTGGCCCAGGGTCTGGCGGCACTACTCGATCGCCAACGCCCCGCGCGTGGACGGTCGCCTGGAGTTGCACGTGCGGGCGATACCGGCGGGCTGGGTGAGCAACGCGCTGGTACACCGGGCCCGGATCGGCGACCGGATCCGGCTCGGCCCGGCGCGCGGCGGCCTGGTGTTGCGCGGCGAGACGTTGCGCCGCGCGCTGTGCGTGGCCTCCGGCACCGGACTGGCCCCGATCAAGGCGCTGGTCGAACACATGGCGCAGCGTCAGTTGGCGAACCGCGCCTACGTGTTCATCGGCGCGAAGTACGGCACGGACCTCTACGACCTGCACGCGCTGGCCGCGATGGCCGAGGTGTACCCGTGGTTGAACGTGGTCCCGGCGGTGACCCACGACCGCTCGTTCGCGGGCGATCGGGGCGCGCTGCCCGATGTGCTGGCCCGCTACGGCCACTGGCACGACCACGACGTGTTCGTCAGCGGCTCGGCGGCCATGGTCGCGGCCACCACACACCGCCTGACCGGCGAGCTGGGAGTGACCCCGCAGCGCCTGCACACCGAGAGTCTGGACCCGCTCGCACCGCGTCCCGAACCGGCCCGGCGCCGCTGAGCTGCGGACTCCCGGGCGCGGGGGCGTAACGTACGGATCGTCAGGGTCCGAGTCCTGACGACCCGGTTCGAGCACCGCAGGAGCGCCGCATGGTCAGCAAGCCGCCCGTGGACGACGTCGGCGACGAGGGCCTCGTGGTCGGCCCACCCAAGGAATACGCGGCCGGACTGCCGGCCGTCGTCTGGTCGCTGCGCCACGCGGGCCGGCAGATGGGGGTGCGGCGCAGCCTGCTGACCCTGGTTCAGGTCAACCAGAAGCAGGGCTTCGACTGCCCCGGCTGCGCGTGGCCCGAGCCCGAGCATCGCAGCGTCGCCGAGTTCTGCGAGAACGGCGCCAAGGCGGTGGCCGAGGAGGCCACGGTCCGCCGGGTGGGCGCCGAGTTCTTCGCCGCGCACCCGGTGGCCGAGTTGGCCGCCAAGTCGGACTACTGGCTGGGTCAGCAGGGCCGGTTGACCGAGCCGATGTACCTCGCCGAGGGCGCGACGCACTACGCGCCGATCTCCTGGGAGGGCGCGTTCGACGTGATCGCCGAGGAGTTGACGGCGCTCGACTCGCCCGATCAGGCCGCGTTCTACACCTCCGGGCGGACCGGCAACGAGGCCGCGTTCGTATACCAGCTGTTCGTGCGGGCGTTCGGCACGAACAATCTGCCGGACTGCTCCAACATGTGCCACGAGTCGAGCGGCTCGGCGCTCACCCAGACCCTCGGGGTCGGCAAGGGCAGCGTGTCGCTGGAGGACCTCTACCAGGCCGACCTGATCTTCGTGGTGGGCCAGAATCCGGGCACCAACCACCCCCGGATGTTGTCCGCGCTGGAGAAGGCCAAGCAGGCGGGCGCCTCGATCGTGGCGGTCAATCCGCTGCCCGAAGCCGGGTTGTTGCGGTTCAAGAATCCGCAGAAGGTCTCCGGCATGCTCGGCTCCGGCACCCAACTGACCGACGAGTTCGCGCAGATCCGGGTGAACGGGGACCTGGCGCTGTTCCGCGCGCTGAACCGGTTGTTGCTCGAGGCCGAGGACGAGGCGCCCGGGACCGTGCTCGACCGCGCGTTCATCGACGAATACGCGCACGGGTTCGACGAGTTCGCGGCGGACGTACGGACCACGCCGTGGCCGGACGTGCTGGAGGCGACCGGGCTCGACCGGGCGCAGATCGAGCGCATCCATCGGCGGGTGCTCGGTTCGCGGCGGATCGTGGTGTGTTGGGCGATGGGCCTGACCCAGCACAAGAATTCGGTGCCGACGATCCGCGAGGTGGTCAACTTCCTGCTGCTGCGCGGCAACGTCGGCCGCCCGGGGGCGGGGGTGTGCCCGGTCCGCGGGCACAGCAACGTGCAGGGCGACCGGACGATGGGCATCTACGAGAAGCCCTCGGCGGCGTTCCTGGACGCGTTGGAGAAGGAGTTCGGCTTCGCCCCGCCGCGCGCGCACGGGCACGACGTGGTGGACGCGATCCGGGCGATGCGCGACGAGTCGGTGCGGGTGTTCCTGGCCGTCGGCGGCAACTTCGTCTCGGCGACCCCGGATACCACGGCGACCGAGGCCGCGTTGCGGGCCACTCGGCTGACCGTGCAGGTGTCCACCAAGCTCAATCGCTCGCATACGGTCACCGGGCGCCAGGCGCTGATCCTGCCCACGCTCGGCCGGACCGAGCGGGACCAGTTCGTCACGGTCGAGGACTCGATGAGCGCGGTGCACATGTCGCGCGGCAAACTGCCGCCCGCCTCGGCGCAGTTGCGGTCCGAGGTGGCGATCGTCTGCGGGCTCGCCGAGCGGGTGCTCGGCGATCGGGTGTCGGTGCCGTGGGGCGACTTCGCGCGCGACTACGACCTGATCCGGGATCGCATCGAGCGGGTGATCCCGGGCTTCACCGACTTCAACCGCCGGGTGCGCGAGCCCGGCGGCTTCGTCCTGCCGCACGGGCCGCGCGACGCACGGAAGTTCCCGACCACGACCGGGAAGGCCAACTTCTCCCGCAACGACCTCGCGGTGTTGCGGGTGCCGGCCGGTCGGCTGATCCTGCAGACGGTGCGCTCGCACGACCAGTACAACACCACGATCTACGGCCTCGACGATCGTTACCGAGGGATCAAGCAGGGTCGCCGGGTGGTCTTCGTCAACCCGGCCGACCTGGCCGAACGAGGCATCGCGGACGGCTCGTTGGTGGACCTGATCAGCGAGTGGCACGACGGCAGCGAGCGCCGTGCCGAGGCGTTCCGGGTGGTCGCCTACGACACGGCGGTGGGGTGCGCGGCGGCGTACTTCCCGGAGACGAATGTGCTGGTGCCGCTGGACAGCACGGCGGACGAAAGCAACACGCCCACCTCGAAGTCGATCGTGATCCGGTTGGCGCCGCACACGCACTGACTTCGCCGCCTTCGGCCAACAGGACCACACCGAAGGACCGCAACTCCCGGAGACCGAGACCGCGACCCTCTCGCCCAAAGGTCCGCAAACACCCCAGCCCGTCCGGCGCTTGAGGACAAGCGGGCCGCAGGCCGGCCACGGGCGCAGGGGGCCACCCCCGGAGACCGGGACCGCAACCCTGCGCCCCAAGCCCCGCAAACACCCCAGCCCGTCCGGC
>NZ_JBMHHY010000052.1:0-40612 GCF_049739465.1 Embleya sp. AB8 | reverse complement strand
GCGGGCCGGGGGTGTGGGGGGGGTTGCCCGGGCGGGCGGGGGGGGGGGTGCCGCGCGGGGGGGGGGGGGGGGGGCCCGGGCGGGGGGGGGGGGGGGGCCCCGGGGGGGGGCCCGGGGCCCCCGCGCCGCGGCACCCGAGCCGAGGCACCGGCCGGCGGGGTCAGCCCCCGAGCGTGGCCCGCAACCCGGGCTGGAGCAACTCCCCGTGCGCCCGGACCAGTTCATCGCACAACTCCCAGATCCGCGGCACCGGCAGCGCGGCGGCGGTGGCCGGGTCGACCATCGCGGCATGTCGGATGTGGCGCGGGTCGTCCTCCAGGGCGGCCCGCACCACCAGGTCGTTCATGCTCAGGTAGGCGCGGTTGAGCGCGGCCAACTGCGCGGGCAGCGCCCCGACTCGGGTCGGTTGTACGCCCAACCCGTCGACCAGGCACGGCACTTCGACCACGCCGTCGGCGGGCAGGTTGTCGATCAGGCCGTGGTTGGGCACGTTGCCGTAGATCGTCCGCGGCGTCCCGGTGGTGATGCTGTGGATGATCTGCGGGGCGTATTCCATGGTGGACTCGACCGGCACCGGCTCGCCGGCGGCGAGCGCGGCACGGGTCTGCTCGTAGGCGGCCATGTTCTCGTCGACGATGTCGAGATAGGCCCCGACGGGCAGCCGCAGCCGGGTGATCTCGCTGTCGTGGCCCAGGTACCAGGGCACGTACTCGCTGGAGTGCTCACTGGTCTCGGTCGGGTAGTAGCCGAGCCGCCGGTACATGTCCACCCGTACCCGGCGGCGCAGTTCCGGGTCGTCGGCGATCAGCGCGTCCAGGCGCGGGTACAGGTCGGTGCCGGCGTGTTCGAAGCGCAACACCCAGGCCTGGTGGTTGACCCCGGCGGCGCGGTAGTCGATCTCCTCGTAGGGGACGCCGACCAGTTCGGCCAGACCCTGCATGGTCCAGTAGACGGAGTGGCACAGGCCCACCACGCGCGTGAGCCCGGTGGCGCGGGTCAGGTAACCGACGTTCATCGCCATCGGGTTGGTGTAGTTGAGCAGCCACGCGTTCGGACACACGGCCGCGATGTCCGCGCCGAGCGCGGCCAGGACCGGGAAGGTGCGCAGGGCGCGGAAGATGCCGCCGACCCCGAGGGTGTCGCCGATGGTCTGCCGCAGGCCGTAGCGGGCCGGTATCTCGAAGTCGGTCCGGGTCGCCTCGCGCATCCCGACCTGGATGATGTTGATCACGAAGTGCGCGTCGACCAGTGCCTCGCGCCGGTCGGCATGCGTGCTGATCAGCGGATTCGCGCCGCGTTCGGCGGCGATCAGGCGGGCCGCGCCCTCGGCGGTGGCCAGCCGTTCGGCGTCGATGTCGTGCAGCGCGACGTGCACGTTCGCCAACTCCGGGAAGGCGAACAGGTCGGCAAGGAGCCCCTGGGTGAACACGACGCTGCCGGCGCCGACGAAGACGATCTTGGTGCGGGTCATGAGTGGTTCTTTCCCTGGTTGTCTCGGTTGCGGGCCAGCGCGGCGAGCGCCTCGGCCCGGGTGGCTTGGGCCGGGGTGCCGCCGTGCGCCCGGGTGGACAGCGCTCCGCACGCGGCGGCGAACTCCAGGGCCCGGGCCGGTGATTCGTCGGCGAGCAGGGCGGCGAGGTAGCCGGCGTCGAAGCTGTCGCCGGCGCCGACGGTGTCGAGTGGTTCGGCCGGGATGCCGGCGGTGTACACGATGTCGCGGCCGTCGTGCGCGAATGCGCCCGCGCCGCCGTTCTTGACCACCACGAGCGGTCCCCGGGCGGCCAGCAGGCCGGCCGCCTGCTCGGGGGTGCCGGTGGGCAGGTGGGCCAGCGCGAGCGCCTCCTGGGCGTTGGGCAACAGGACGTCGACGGTGGGCAGTACGCCGGCCAGCGCGGTCGGGTCCCAGCGGCCGGCGGGGTCGTCGTTGGTGTCCAGGGACGTGGTGGCGCCGTGCGCGCGGGCGGTGCGCAGCAGGTCGGGCAGTGCGGCGGCGAGCTGTGGCAGCAGGAACCAGGACGCGGCGTGTACGTGTCTGCTGCGGGTGAGCAACCGCTCGGGGACGTCGTC
This sequence comes from Embleya sp. AB8, assembly GCF_049739465.1. Taxonomy (NCBI): domain Bacteria; kingdom Bacillati; phylum Actinomycetota; class Actinomycetes; order Kitasatosporales; family Streptomycetaceae; genus Embleya; species Embleya sp. AB8. The sequence continues at coordinate 38,545 of NZ_JBMHHY010000052.1, read as the reverse complement.
CGGTCCGGTCGTGGCCAGCGTCCCGGCGGCGGTCAGGATGGCCCGGTCCCCGTCGGGCCGGGTGAGTACCGTGGTCAGCGGCGTGGCCTCGCCCGGGACCACGCGCAGCGCGGAGGTGTCCACGCCCCGGGCGTCGAGCGCGGCCCGGACGAACCGGCCGGCGTCGTCGTCGCCGATCCGGGCGGCGATGGCCACCCGCAGGCCGAGCCGGGCCGCGCCGCACGCGGTGATCGCGCCGGAGCCGCCGAGGGTGAGCAGGCCGGTGGGGACGAGCCGTTCGTGTTGCCCGAAGGCCAACGGGCCGTCCAGCGGGCCGAGTACGACGTCGGGGTTGGCGTCGCCGAGGACGAGCAGGTCGAGGTCGGGAGAGTGCGGCATGGGTATTCCTGGAGCTTCCTGGGGTGGACGGAGCCGGCAACGGTGCGCGGCAGGGGCGAACTCCGGTGGGAGCGCCGGCCCTCAGCCTTTGAGGCCGCTGGAGGTGATGGACTGGATGAACGCCTTCTGCGCGCCGAGGAAGGCCAGCAGCACCGGGAGCACGGTGATCACGTTGCCGGCCATCACCGCGGCCCACTGGGTGTGGTGTTGGCCCTGGAACGTGGTCAGGCCCAGTTGCAGGGTGTACTGGCTGTCGTGGTTGATCGCGATCAGCGGCCAGCTCAGGTCGTTCCAGGTGGTGAGGAAGGTCAACACGGCGACGGTGCTGAGCGCGGGTCGGGACAGCGGCAGCACGATCAGCACCAGTACGCGCAGTCGGGAACATCCGTCGATCCAGGCCGCCTCCTCGAGTTCGCGCGGGAGCGAGAGGAAGAACTGGCGGAGCAGGAAGACCGCGAACGGGGTGACCAGGGACGGGATGATCAACGCCCCGAGGGTGTCGATCAACCCGAGCCGCTTCATGATCAGGAAGGTCGGGATCATGGTGAGCTGGAACGGGATCGCCATGGTGGCCAACATCGCCACCATCAGCGTGCGCGAGCCCAGGAACCGCATCCGCGCGAACGCGTACCCGCCCAACGCCCCGAACACCAGGTTGGCGACCACCGCGACCGCCGAGACGATCAGCGAATTGGCGAACCAGCGCGGGAACATCGCGTTGCCCAGCACGTAGCGATAGCCGCCCAGGTCGATCCCGGAGGGCCACAGGGCGGGCGGGAAACGGTTGATCTCCGCGTTGGTCATCACCGAGCTGAGCACCAACCACAGCAGCGGCAATGCGAACAGCAGGGACAGCGGGGCGAGCAGCAGATGCCACGGGCTGAACGGCAGCAGGCGGCGCGGACTCGACGTGACGTGCGCGGCGGTGCGCACGTGGGTGGTCGGCAACGGCGGTGCGGTGGTGGTCACTTGGCGCCTCCCTCGGGCCCGACGGTGGCGACGACGGCGCCGGGCCGGTGGCCGCGGACCAGGCGCATCGCCACCGCGATCACCAGGAGCGCAACGGCGAGCACGTAGGCGGCCGCCGCGCCGTACCCGGCGGTGAAGTTCTTGAACGCCTGCTCCCAGATGAAGTAGACGATGACGGTGGTCGAGCCCAACGGCCCGCCCTTGGTGGTGACATAGACCAGGTCGAACACCTGGAGCGCGTTGATCGTCTGCCACAGCAGCAGAAACGTGTTGACGGGGGTGAGCGTCGGCAGCACCACGTGGCGGAGCAACTGCCACCGGCCGGCGCCGTCCAGACGGGCCGCCTCCAGGAGCGAGGGCGGCACGTCCTGGAGTGCGGCGAGGTAGATCACCACGCAGAACCCGGTTCCACTCCACACCGAGATCGCCACCAGGACGAGCAACGCCTGCGCGGGATCGTTGAGGAAGCCCTGCCGGCCGATCCCGAGCGCGTGCAACACCGAGTTGGCCGCGCCGAACTCCGGGTCCAGGATGAACGAGAACAGCACACCCTGGGCGGTGGCCGAGATGACGAACGGTACGAAGATCAACGTGCGGTACAGGCCGACCAGTTTGATCCGCCGGTTCAGCACCAGAGCCAGGAACAGGCCGAGGGCCATGCTCAGCGGCACGTACAACGCGGTGTACAGCAGGGTGTTGCGTACGGCCTGGCCGAAGTGCGGGTCCTGGGTCAGTGCGTCGTAGTTGTCCAGGCCGACCCACCGGCTGGGGGTGACCAGGTCGTCGGCGCGGAAGGACAGCAACAACGACCAGACGAACGGCACCACGCTCAGGCCCAGGACGACCAGTACGGCGGGCAGGATGTACACCCACGCGGTCGCCGTCTCGCGCCGGCGTCTGCGGCGCAGGGTGCGCCGTTGTCGATCCCGGTCGGAGAGCGTGAGTGGAGCGGGCGGTGCGGGCATGGTGGGGCTCCTCGACTCGGCTCGGCTCGGTCGGATGGCTCGGGGGGACCCGGCGGGCCCGGTGAACCCGTCGGGCTCGGTGAACCCGTCGGGCTCGGTGAACCCGTCGGGCTCGGCGAACCCGTTGGGCTCGGTGGGTGCGGCGGGTGCGGGGTGGGTGCGGCGGGTTCAGCGGGGGATGACCAGGGCCGCCTTGGCCGCCGAGGCACAGCGGTTCAGTGCCCGGGTGGGGCTGCTCCTGCCGAGCAGTACGGAGACGACGGCCTCGCCGAGGGCGGTGGAGATCTGCGGGTAGGCCGGGTGCGCGGGGCGGACCCGGGCGGTTTCCAGGGCCTTGGTGAACACGTCCAGGCCGGGGGTCTCGGCGGCGTGCGCGCGCCACTCCGGCCTGGCCTCGCAGGTCCGACTCAGCGGCAGGCTGCCGGCTCGGACGGCCCAGTCGACGTCCTGATCGGGTTGAGCCAGCCAGGATACGAAGGTGCGCGCGGCGCGCACCCGGGCGCTGCCGTTGTCGAAGACGGTCCAGGTGTCGGGGCCGCAGATGGTCATCGGCCGGCCGCTGTAGCTGGGCAGTGGCACCACGTGGTAGTCGATCCGGGCCTGGGTGACGTCGGGGATCTGCCACGGGCCGGTCACCACCATGCCCATCCGGCCGGAGGCGAAGACCTGGTACATCTGCTCGGTGCCGGACTTGGGGTCGAGGTAGGCGCTCCTGCTCCGGGCGAGCGCGTCCACCGTCTCCAGGGCGCGGACGCCGACGTCCTTGAAGCCGATGCCGCGGCCGTCCTCGGCGATCACGTCGCCGCCCAGGTCCCACACCATCGGCCACAACCGCCAGACGGTGTCCTCGTCGCCGACGGCCGGCCATCCGGTGCCGAAGACGCCGCGTTGTGCGTCGGTCAGGCGTTGTGCGGTGGCCAGGAAGTCGTGCCAGGTCCAGCCTGCTTGCGGGAGCGGGATGCCGGCCGCCTCGAAGAGTTTCTTGTTGCACATCACCGCGAGGGCGTCGAGCATCGCCGGCGTCGCGCGGATCCTGTTGTTGATGGTGACGGCCTGGCGGGCCGGGTCCCAGTAGTTCTCCCAGGGGGTGGGGGCGGAGCGTACGGTCTCGCTCAGGTCGACCACCTTGGGGCTGCGCGCGACGCCGGCCAGGTCGGAGCCGAACACGTAGGCGATGTCGGGGTAGGAGCCGGCGGCGAGTGCGGCGGTGATCTTCTGCAACATCGCGTCGGCGAGCACACCGCCGCCGAGGTCGACCCGGATGCCGGGTTGGGCGCGGTGGAACTTCTCGACCAGGGCTTCGAGCGCGGTGCGGCCGACGTCGGTCTGGCCGTGCCACATCTCGATCGTGACGCGTCCGTCGGCACCCACGCCGTCGTCGGTGCTGCCACACGCGGACAGCGCGGTCGCGGCGGCGGCGCCCGCGCCCAGGCGCAGCAGGCCGCGCCGGGTGAGGCCGGTGGGAGGGAACTGGCCGAGCAGCACTGGACCTCCAGGGAACTTCGAAGCGCGGACGCACGGGTGGGGGAGGGCGCGCGTGGCGGGGCATGGCCCATGGCCCATGGCGATGGGCGGCCCGGCGCTCCTTGCTTGTCGCAGGGGAGCGGAGCGCGGGCCGGGGGGAGGGGGGTGGGGTGGGGGAAAGCGGAGGCGTCAGCAGGTCTTGCGGACGTACGCGGGGTCGCCGACGGGCCGGACGCGGAGGTCGCGGCGGACGACGCTCAGCCGATCGCCCCACGTGGCACAGGCGTTGCTCAGGCCCTTGGCGGTGTACGCGGTGGTCGCCGTGAGGGCGGCGAGGTGTCGGGCGGAGCTGCGCGGGAGGAAGGTGTTCATCATCGAACTCCAGGAACGGAGGATACGTCCCCGCCTCGGGCGTCCGAAGACACCCTGGCGACTTTGTCCGGGCTTGCGGCTGCACACCGTCCACCGGCTAGGCGTACCTTTGCCGCCGATTGCGCTGCCTTCGGCGTCGCAGCAGTAAATCGAGCATGAATCACCATGTCAAGGGATCATCGGTGCGCATACTGTGCACGGAGGTTGCCGAATGCCCCGGGAATGTTGCGATGTTCGCTTTCCCGTCTCGGGTGACTGCGCGAATGCGCACGGATAGGCTGCGGGCATGCTGAGAACCGAGCGCCATGCGCGCATCCTCGAACACGTTGCCGCGCACGGGAGTGTGAGCGTCGAGGAACTGTCCGCGACCCTGGCGGTCTCCGGGGCCACGGTCCGCCGCGACCTCCAGCACCTGGACGCGATGAACCTGCTGCGGCGCACCCACGGCGGGGCGTCGGTGGGCAACATCGGCCTGGAGACGCCGATGCAGTACCGTAGCGAACGCCGCCGCCCGGAGAAGCTGGCCATCGCCCAAGCCGCCGCCGCACTCGTCCCGGACCGGGCGGTGGTCGGGCTGACCGGCGGCTCCACGGCGACCGAGATCGCCCGCATCCTGGCCGAGCGCGGGCCGGTCACGATCGTCACCAACGCGGTCAACATCGCGGCCGAGCTGGTGCTGCACAAGGACGTCACACTCGTGGTGATCGGCGGCACGGCCCGCAACGAGAGCTACGAACTGGTCGGGCCGATCGCGGAGAAGACGCTCGCCGACTACTACACGGACGTGACGTTCCTGGGCGTGGACGGGATCAGCGCCGCGCACGGCTGCACGACGCACGACCAGTTGGAGGCGGCGACCGACCGGGCCTTCACCGACCGCAGCAACCTGACGGTCGTGGTCGCGGACCACTCGAAGGTCGGCAAGGCGACGCTGGCCCGCATCTGCCCACTGTCGACGATCGGCCACCTCGTCACCGACCAGGACGCCCCACCGGACGAACTGGACCGGATCACCGCGGCGGGGGTGAGCGTGACGGTGGTGTGAGGGGGACCGGGGGCCCGGGCCGCGACTTCCCGGGCCGACCCGCCGACCCGCCGACCCGCCGATCAGGCGAGCGCGTCCGGGAGTTGCCGTTCATGTGCCACGCCGAGGCTCGCACGGCGTGGGCGGTCCAAGCCCTGTGTGTCTCCTTGCCTTCCCTCCGGGAGCCCCTCATCGACCCCGCTGGTGCGGCTTGTGCCCTACCCCCGCGTACAGCCATTCGAGGTCCGCGTACGCGCGGGGGAGGCGGTCCGGGCGCCAGGTGGAGATCGGGACCAAACCGGGCTTGACCAGGGTCAGGTCGGCGAAGAGCGCGGCGACTTCGGGCAACGCGCGGGGGAACAGGGGGGTGGCCGAGTGGCGATAGGTCTTGGCGGTTGTTCGGGCCGCCTCGGGGTGCAGGTCGGCGGCGGCGTGGGACAGGATCAGGACGCTGCCCGGGGGTGTCGCCGCCATCAACGTGCGGACGATCGCCGCCGGGTCGTCCGCGTCGCAGACGTAGTGCAGGACCGCCGTCAGGACCACCGCCACCGGCCGGTTCAGGTCCACCCCCGCGCGGACCGACGCCTGCTGCAACAGGGCCTCCGGGGCCCGGAGATCGCCCTCGACCACGCGCACCCGGCCCGGCCGGCTCGATAACGCCCGGGCATGCGCGAGGACCAGCGGGTCGTTGTCCACGTATACCGCCCGGGCCTCCTCCGTGGCCAGCACCGCACACTCGTAGGTGTCGCCCGGAGCCGGCAACCCCACCCCGATGTCCAGGAATTGGCGGATCCCACAGCCGGTCGCAAAGGCCACCGCGCGACGCAGGAAGGCCCGGTTGGCCCGGGCCATCGAGCGTACCTCCGGGGCCGTCCCCAGGACCGCCTCGGCGGCCTCGCGGTCCGCCGCGAAGTGGTTCTTGCCGTTGAGGTAGTAGTCGTACATCCGAGCCGGATGAGCCAGATCGGTGCGCAAACCCCACACGGGTGGTCGCGCCTCCGGCGCCTGTTGCGGCATCACAATCATCGGCCTTCCCGGTACTCGGGCCACGGGCCGCCCGAACGGGCGAGGCGGGGATACCCGCCGGGCGGTCCCGCGTTATTCCTCCGGATCGCCTGGGGAGATCAGCGACGGAGGAAATCCGTGACGACGGCGTCGAAGCGCTCGTGCTCCTCGACGAAGGGCACATGGCCGCTCGCAGAGAACTTCTCCACCCGAGCGTCCGGCAACACCCCGGCCAGCCAACCGGCCACATCACCGGGGAAGACCCGACTGCGCTCGCCGTAGATCAGCAGGGTCGGGACGAGCACCTGCGGCAGTACCGACCGCCAGTCGGAATAGGCCATGTCGAACCAGATGTCCAGGGCCGAGGCGGTATGCGTCTGGGTGGTCTCCGCGTACACCGCGTCCACCGCCTCCACCGCCGGCGGATCCGCGAAGCACGTCTCGATGAACGGCTTGACCGCGACCGGCCGGGCCTGCCGCACGGTCTGCGTGAACACTGCCAGATCCGTCGGCGAATAGCCACCGAGCAGCGGGAACTCCCAGTCCGGCGCGTCCAGGAAGCGCGGCGACTGGTCCACGAACACCGCGCCGCGCAAGCCCTCGCAGCCGAACTGCCGGACATACGACAGGATCACCGACGTACCCATCGACCAACCGACCAGGGTCACCTCGGCCAGTCCCAGCGCCCGGATCAACTCCTTGACATCCCGGGCGTATTGCTCCAGGGAGTGCCCCTCCGGCGTCTTGCCCGAACGCCCGTGACCGCGGAAGTCGTGCACGATCACCCGGTTCTCCGCCGCCAGCGCGGCGATGTTGCCGGACCAGAAGGTGCCGTTCATCGTCCAGCCGTGCAACAGCACCACCGGGCGGCCCTCGCCGTGCTCCTCGTAGTACAGCGGAACGGCATCGGACAACTCCAGATACGGCACGCTCTCTCCTTTGGTCCAGCCAGGTCGCGCCGACCTGCGCTGCCCGCAGTCTGCGTGAGCGAGCCGGCCACCCACCAGCCGGCGCAGGGGGGTTGCAGCAGCGTTGCAAAACCGCGCCCGCGCCCGGATCCGCCGGACACCGACCGTGCCGGCATGATGACCGGATGGCACAACGACCGGACGCACGCGAACGGGCGCTGAGCGGGGGAACGGCATCGGGTGTCCGCGACCCGATCCGGGCCTCGTGGTCGCGCGCCCGCCGACACGGCCTGCCGCCCGACGCCTACCTGCCGCCCGTCAGCCTCGACGACGACGAACTCGCCCGCTCGCGCGAGGAACACCCGCTCACCGGGATCTGGCCGCTGCTGCGCCGCTCGCTCAGCGGGCTGACCGCCGACCCGGGGCGCTTGTTGTTCCTCAGCGATGCCAGGGGGCATCTGCTGTGGGTCCAGGGGGATCGGCCGACGTTACGCTCGGCCGAGCGTGTACACCTGCTGCCGGGCGCGTTGTGGAGCGAGGCCGCGGCGGGGACCAGCGGAGTGGGGACGGCGCTGGCCACCGGGCGGCCGTTCCAGGTGTTCGGCGCCGAGCACTTCCTCTCCGCGGCCACCGCCTACACCTGTACGGCCACCCCCATCCACGACCCGGCCAGCGGCGAACTGCTCGGCATCCTCGACTTCACCTGCCCCGAACGGCATTGGCAACCACTGGCGGTACCCCTGCTCGACACCGCCCGCCGACTGGCCCAGTCCGAGCTGGAGACGGTTCGGCTGCGGGAGGAGATGCGGGTACGGACGCGCTACGTCGAGCGGATCGCCCGCCGACTCGGCACCCGAAGTGCGATCGTCGACCCGCGCGGCCGGGTACTGCGCGCGGATCCGCCCGGCTGGCTGCCGCAGCGCCTCCCGGTACCGCTGCCGCCCGCCGAAGGCCCCCTCGTGCTGCCCGGCGGACAGCTCCTGCTCGTCGAACGCCTCGCCGCCGGCGGCCTGTTCCTGGTCATCGCCGAGGACGGCGCGGCCGGCCCGGTGACCACCGCGCCGCTGCGCTTCCAGGCCCTGGGACTGCGCCGGGCCAGACTGCACATCGCCGGCGCCGACCACGAACTCACCCGCCGGCACGCCGAGATCGTCACCACGCTGCTGAGCGAACCCGGCGGGATGACGGCCCGGGCGATCACCGACGCGGTCTACGGCCCGACCGGGCGCCCGGCCACCGTCCGGGCCGAACTGGCCCGGCTGCGGGCGATTCTGGGCCACCGGCTCGGCTCCGACCCGTATCGGCTCACCGGGGACTGTGAGGCCGACTTCCTCGACCTGGACCGGGCCCTGGCCACCCCCGGCACCCCGCTCGACACCCTCCTCGACCGCTACCGAGGCCCACTCCTGCCCGGCTCCACCGCCCCACGCGTGCGCGAACTGCGCGAGGCACTGCACGAACGGCTGCGCCGCCGAGTCCTGGACACCGCCGACCCGGACACCGCGCTGCGCTGGTCCACCGCGCCGCAACCCTGAGCGTCACCCGGCCACGTCGAGATGGGCGAGCTTCTCCGGATTGACCACCGCGTACAACCGCCCGGCGCGCCCGTCGGCACCGAACTCGAAGACGTAGAGCACCTGTTGCCCACGCGGCCGCTCGATCAGTACGGCCGGCGCGTGGTTGATCCACATCGGCCGAAGCTCGGCGGTCCGGTAGAACCGCGCGAACAACGAGGCGAACACCCGCGCCGCCCGATCCGCGCCCAGGATCGGCCGGCGCGCCGCCCGGGCCCGGCCGCCGCCGTCGGTGGTGTAGACGACGTCGTCCCGCAGCAGTGCCTTGAGCCGATCGAGATCGCCGTCGCGCGCGGCCGACAGGAAACCCTCCACCAGGCGCCGCCCGCGCGCCGGATCGGCCGGCGGGACCGGCCCGGGCAGCGCGGCCACGCGCCGCACGGCGCGGCGGTGCAGCTGACGGCAGGACGCGGCGCTGCGCTCCAGGGTCGTGGCGATCTCGTCGTACGGGAGCGCGAACGCCTCACGCAGTACGAACACCGCACGCTCGACCGGGGTCAGCCGGTCCATCAGCAACAACATTGCGATCGACGCCGAGTCGCGCAGCGCCGCCGTGTCGGCGGGGTCGTCGGGGTGGGTGGGCAGCGGCTCGGGCAACCACGGGCCGACGTACGTCTCGCGCCGGGCCACCGCCGAGCGGAGCCGGTCCACGGCCAGCCTGGTGACGATCGTGGTCAGGAACGCCGCCGGATTGGCGATCGCCGCCCGGTCGGTACCGGTCCAGCGGACGAAGGCGTCCTGGACGGTGTCCTCGGCGTCGTGTACCGAACCCAACATCCGGTAGGCCAGCGCGAGCAACATCGGCCGGTGCTCGACGAACGACTCGTCGAGCACCGCCGTACCGGCCTCGCCGGCCTCGAACGTGCTGCTCACGGCCGCGCCGGGACCACCGCTCGGGTCGCGATCGCGAATCGATTCCACGCATTGATCGTAGCGATGGCGGTGATCACATGAACCAGCTCGGTCTCGGTGAACTGCTCGGCGGCCCGGGCCCAGACGTCGTCCGGAACGCCGTGCTCGCCGAGCCGGGTCGCCGCGTCGGTGAGCGCGAGCGCGGCCTGCTCACGCGGCGTGAACAGGTGATTCGCCTCCTCCCACGCGGCCACCACGATCAGCCGCTGAGCACTCTCGCCCAACGCGAGCGCGTCGCGGGAGTGGATGTCGAGGCAGTACGCACAGCCGTTGAGGTAGCTGGCCCGCATCTTGATCAACTCGAAGAGGATGGGGTCCAGGCGCTCGGCGCAGTAGGTCTCCAATCCCTTCATCGCCTGATAGGCGGCCGGGTCGACCCGCGTCCAGGCCAGTCGCGGCGAGGGCTCGGTGGGGGTGGCGGGGGCGCTGGTGGACATGGTGACCGTCCTTTGGTGTCGTCTGGTTTTGTCTGGTCTCGTTGTGTGTCGCTTGGTGTCGCTTGGTGTTGCTGGGTGTTGTTTGGTGTTGCTTGGTGTCGGTATTCACGGAGCGTCCGTGTCGGACACTTCCTCGACGAGACAGCCCCCCGGAAATGTGACAGTGCCGAATGTGACGCCGGTCATGTCCGGGGGCGGCTACCGGGACCGGGACGGGGTGCGGGGGTGGGTGGGGAGGCGGGCGTGGACCTGCCAGCCGCCGGTGGGGGCCGGGCCGGTGGTGAGTCGGCCGCCGAAGAGGGCCACCCGTTCGCTCATGCCGATCAGGCCGTGGCCCATGCCGTCACCGGGGGCCGCCGCGCCGCGGCCGTCGTCGTGGATGTCGATCTCGATGTCGTCGCCCGGGTAGCGGAGCGCCACATGCGCCGTGGCACCCGGGCCGGCGTGTTTGCAGGTGTTGGTGAGTGCCTCCTGGACGATGCGATACACCGTCAGACCGACCGCCTGGGACAGTTCGACCGGGGTGCCCTCGGTGTGCAGCCGGACCGACAGGCCCGCGCGGCGGACCCGTTCGAGGAGCTCGTCGAGTTGCGCGACGCCGGGCTGCGGGACGTAGGCGTCGCTCTCGGTCTGCGAACGCAGTACGCCGAGCAGCCAGCGCATCTCGGCCAGCGCCTCGCGCCCGGTGGCGGCGATCGTGCCCAGCGCCTCGCGGGCCGACTCGGGCGCGGCGTCGATCGCGTACGCCGCGCCGTCCGCCTGGACCACCATCACCGACACGTTGTGTGCCACCACGTCGTGCAACTCCCGGGCGATCCGGGCCCGTTCGGCCGCCGCCGCGATCTGCGCCTGCTGATCGCGCTCGACCTCGAGTCGGGCGGCGCGGTCGACCAACTCGGCGTAGAACGCCCGGCGGGTGCGCATCGAATCGCCCAACACCCAGGAGATCGCCAGCAGTACCACGATGAAGCTGGCCAGGAACGCGTTGGCGCGCCACGAAGCGCCGTCCGAGTGCGGGAATCGGGCCAGCAGGATCGCCGGCGCGACGACGGTCGACGCGAGCGCGACCTGCGACATCCGCCGCGAACCCGCCTTGGCCGCGTGGTACACGATGACCAACATCGCGTAGTTGGCCACCGTGACGCTGCCGTCCGCGACCAATTCGGCCAGCCCGGCCAGCACCGCGAGCCCGGTCGCCATCCGGGGACGCACCCGGTGCAACGCCATGGCGATGGTCAGGACCACGACGATCGCGGCCACCCCGGGGAAGTTCCGGGGCTCGTCGTCGGCGGTCAGCAGCTGAATGATCGCGAGGCCGAACACCGGTACGGCGCACGCCGAATCGACCCAGAGGGGATGCGCTCGCAGCCAGGCGTAGATTCGTTGCACGTTGCGACGGTACGTGTTGCGGTGGTGACGCCGCATCACCCTGCACGCGGAACCGCCCCTCCGCCGCAGGTCCAACCCACCGTAGCCGACCCTGTACCTGAGCCCTATGCCCGCGGGTGGGCCCGTTGGGCAGCGGGCCCTTGTCCGCCGCGGAGCGTAGATGCGGGAGGCCGCCCGCCCGTTGCCGGGCGGGCGGCCTCCGCCGCGTGCGTTCGTCGATCAGGACCGCAGGCGGGCCATCCACGACTCGATCTCGTCGACGCCGCGCGGGAGTTCGGCGGACAGGTTCCGGTTGCCGTCCTCGGTGACCAGGATGTCGTCCTCGATCCGGACCCCGACGCCGCGATACTCCTCGGGCACGGTCAGGTCGTCGGCCTGGAAGTACAAGCCCGGCTCGACCGTCAGGCACATCCCCGGCTCCAACGCGCCGTCCACGTACGCCTCGGTGCGCGCCACCGCGCAGTCGTGGACGTCCAGACCGAGCATGTGCCCGGTGCCGTGCAGCGTCCAGCGGCGTTGCAGGCCCAGCTCCAACACCCGCTCCACCGGTCCCTCGACCAGGCCCCAGGCGACCAGGTGCTCGGCCAGGACGCGCTGCGCCGCGTCGTGGAAGTCGCGGAACTTCGCGCCGGGACGCACGGCCGCGATGCCCGCGTCCTGGGCGGCGAGTACCGCGTCGTAGATCCGGCGCTGGAACGCGGTGAACGTGCCCGAGATGGGCAGCGTGCGGGTGACGTCGGCGGTGTAGAGGGTGTGCGTCTCGACACCCGCGTCCAGGAGCAGCAGGTCGCCGTTGCGCACCGGGCCGTCGTTGCGGACCCAGTGCAGCGTGGTCGCGTGCGGTCCGGACGCGCAGATCGAGCCGTAGCCGATGTCGTTGCCCTCGACCCGGGCGCGCAGGAAGAAGGTGCCCTCCAGGTAACGCTCGGAGGTGGCCTCCGCGCGGTCCAGGACCCGGACCACGTCCTCGAAGCCGCGCACCGTCGAGTCGACGGCCGCCTGGAGCTGGCGGATCTCGAACTCGTCCTTGACCAACCGCTCGTCGGCCAGGAAGACCCGCAACTCCTCGTCCCGCTCGGCGTCGAGCCGCGCACCGAGCGCGGCCTCCAGGCCCGTGTCGTGCCCACGTACGATGCGCACGGCGCCGTCCGTCCCGGCCAGTTCCTCGGCGGCCTTGCGCACGTCCAGGCAGGGCAGCCCGTACAGCTGCTCGCCCTCGGCCAGCCCGGCCCGTCGACCGACCCACAGCTCGCCGTGCCCGTCCAGCCAGAACTCGCCGTTCTCCCGGTCGGAGCGCGGCAGCAGGTACAACACCGCGTCGTGCCCGTCGGCGACCGGCTCCAGGACCAGTACGCCGTCCTGGGTCAGATCGCCGGTCAGGTACGCATACTCACTGGCCGCCCGGAAGGCGTACTCGGTGTCGTTGGACCGCGTCTTGAGGTTGCCCGCGGGGATCACCAGACGCTCGCCCGGGAACCGCGCCGAGAGCGCGGCCCGCCGCCGCGCCGCGTTCGGGGCCTGCTCGATCGGTGCCGGATCGCTGCGCTCGGTGTCCGCCCAGCCGCCCCGCATATTCGCGGCCAGCTCGTCCGACACACCCCGGTAGAGGCCGTTCTTGCGCTGCTTGATCGGCTGCGCCTGCTCTGCGGACTGCCCGTTCTCGGCAACCACGCCTGCCTCCTCGGCTCGACTTCGGTCGAATTTCGAACATGTATGCCCCCCATTCTGACCGACGGCCCACGGGGGGAGGGAGGGGGCGTGGCACCGATACCCTCTACCCTCCCCGACGGCCGACGGCGAGCCGTCCGGGAGATCGGAGATCGCTACGGTGCGGGCAGTGTGGTGGGGCGATTCATCCGTCACGCATGGCCCGAGATCTTCGCTGCGGCCCAGCGGGCACAGGCGATGCGTGCGATTCAGCCGAGGTGGGTGCGCGTCCGCACGGGGCGGAGCGGCCGTGGCGCCAGTAGCCGAGGAAGGCTATTGGTCGCCACACCCGACCCGATCGACCTCACCCGCGTCGAGAACGAACTCGTGGCAATGTTCACCCGTTACCTGACGGGGCCTTAGGGTCGGGTGTGTCCGAAGGGAAGGGTGGTCGACCATGACTCCGACACGGCGCAACATCCTGAGTGCCGCGACCGCGCTGGCCGTCGTCGTCCCGTTCGGTGGCCGGGCGTTCGCGGGCGCGACGGTCGGCGAGCTGCGCCGACTGGAGAGCGAACATGCGGCCCGCCTGGGCGTGTTCGCCCTCGACACGGCCACCGGCCGGTGCGTCGCCTACCGCGCGGACGAACGGTTCCCGATCTGCTCGGTGTTCAAGACCGTCGCCGTCGGCGCCGTACTGCGCGACCTCGACCACGAGTTCCTTACCGAACGCATCCACTACACCGACGAGGACGTGGCGCGCTCGGGCTACGCCCCGATCACCGGCCGCCCCGAGAACCTGGCCGCCGGCCTGACCGGCGCCGAGCTGTGTGCCGCCGCGATCCAGTACAGCGACAACACTGCGGCGAATCTGCTCCTTCGAGCCCTCGGCGGCCCGCAGGCCGTCACCGACTTCTGCCGCTCCCTCGGCGACGAGGTGACCCGCCTCGACCGCTCCGAACCGACCCTGAACTCGGCCGAACCGGGCCGGCCGACCGACACCACGAGCCCGCGATCCATCGGCCGGACGTACGCCCGCCTGACTCTGGGCACCGCCCTGAGCCCGGAGGACCGCAACCTGCTGACCCACTGGCTCCTGGCCAACACCACCGGCACGAACCGCCTCCGAGCCGGCCTCCCATCCGACTGGCGGACCGCCGAGAAGACCGGCACGGGCGGCTACGGCACCACCAACGACGTCGGCATCACCTGGCCACCGGCCGGACCCCCGATCGTGATAGCCATCCTGGCCACCAAGCACGACCGGAACGCACCCGCCGACGAACCCCTGCTCGCCAAGGCCGCCGAAGCGGTGGCGGCGATGCTGCGCTGACCCGAGCCGGCGCCGGCTCCGACCTCGCCGTCACGCGCGCTGTTCGCGCAGCGTGTCGACGGCCGTCGCGGCCGCGGTGGCGATGGCCCGGTTGATGGCGGCCTCGTCGGCGCCGGGGCGGGAACGGGTGAAGATGGCGGCGGCGTGGTGGGTGCCGTCGGGGTGGGTGATCACGCCGATCTCGTTGCGGATCACGCCGACCAGGCTGCCGCTCTTGGCGGCGACGCGCACGGGCGGGCGGAAGCCGGCGGCGATCCGGTGGCGGGTCAACTGCCTTGCCATGACGGTGCGTACGCGCGCGCAGGCAACCGGCGGGCCGGCCCTGGCCGCTTCCGTACCCTGCGGGGTTCCGCCTCGGCGGTCGGCGCGAGGAGTGTCAGGGCCGTGCGCCGATCGTTCAAGGTGAACGAACTTCCCTGTACGAGATGCGACTTGTCATCGTCTCGGCACCATGTGGCCACCGCACGCCGCAGGTCAACCGGATGCGGGCCGCAGATTGTTCATGAGCAGGCCGAGGGCGAACTCGAAGCGGTCGTGTCCGGTGCCGGAGATCAGCTCGGCGGCGTGGCGTCGAGTGTGCGGAAATCTCTCGGCAGGCAGTGCGGTGAAGCGGTCCAACAACTCCTCGTTACTGAGCACCCATTCCTGATCCTGGTGCCGGCGCCGTAGCTGGACCAGCGACTGCTCCAGTGCGTAGGCGCTGACGTAGAGGGAGAGTGCGTCGCGGGCCCATCCGGCCGTCC
Organism: Embleya sp. AB8; assembly: GCF_049739465.1. Classification (NCBI taxonomy): domain Bacteria; kingdom Bacillati; phylum Actinomycetota; class Actinomycetes; order Kitasatosporales; family Streptomycetaceae; genus Embleya; species Embleya sp. AB8. The sequence continues at coordinate 23,425 of NZ_JBMHHY010000052.1, read as the reverse complement.
TCGGTTCGATGCCGCCCGTGAGCAGGATCGCCAGGATTCCTTCGCCGACCCGCATCGTTTCCAGGTTGGTCGGCACCATGGCCAGCGCGGCGCGCGAGACTCCAGGGTATTTCAGGTACAGGTCGCGGATCTGTGTGTACACCCCGAGCAGCTGCTCGCGCCAGGCGGCCGGGTCCGGTTCGGGGAGCACGACCTCGGCGTAGAGCCTGCCGATCAGCAGATCGTCGATGTCGTCCTTGTTGACGATGTGCGCGTACAGCGACGACGGACCGGTGCCGAGCACGGCGGCGACCCGGCGGATGGTCAGCGCGTCGTACCCCTCGGTGGCGACGACTTCCAGGGCGGCGTCGGTGATCCGTTCGACGGTGATCGGCTTCTTGCGTGGCGCCGACGCGGCGACCTCCGCTGCGGGTTGGGCGTGGCGAGCTGCGCGGCGTTGGCGGGGATCGGCGGACATGCCGACCACTGTACCTTGACACGATCTAAGTTCGTCTCTTAGAACTTAGATCATCAGAGCGAACTAAGTTCGTATCGATGTCTTGGAGGTATGTGATGCGAGTTTCCGTTGTCGGAGCCGGTCTGGGAGGTCTGGCCCTCGCGCAGGGTCTGCGTGGTGCCGGGATCGAGGTCGACGTGTTCGAGCGCGACCCGGGGATCGCCGCACGGTTCCAGGGCTACCGGCTCGTGCTGGACCCGATCGGTTTCCAGGCGGTGCGCAACTGCCTGCCGACGCGCCGGCACCCGCTGCTGGACGAGATCGTCATGGAGGCCTCCGCCGAGCAGCTGATCCTGGACCCGCAGCTGAACGAGATCGGCCGGCTCGGCGCGGGCCGGACCGGCATCGTGGTCGACCGGCAGGTGCTGCGACACCTGTTGCTGACCGGCCTCACCGTGCACACCGATGCCGCGCTGACCGGCTACGACGTGGCGGCCGACGGCAAGGTCCGGGCCCGGTTCGCCCGCCGCGATCCGGCCACCGCGGACCTGCTCGTCGGCGCGGACGGCGTCACCTCCGCGGTCCGTGGGGTGTTGTCGCCGCAGACCACCCCGACCGACACCGGCGTCCGGTTCGTCATCGGCCGCACCCCGCTGACCGACGAGTTCGCCGGCCTGTCCAAGGCATACGGCTCGAAGATCGCGGGCGACGGCGTCAGCCTGCTGCTCGGCGCGATGCGCTTTCGTACCCCGCCGAAGCAGGCCGCCGAGCAACTGGCCCCCGAAGTCACGCTGCCCGACATCGGCGACTACGTGCGCTGGGCCATGATCCTGCCGCCGAACGGCTCGCTGGAGAACCTCACCGCGCAGGACGCCGTGCTGTCCAGGATGCAAGGTTGGCACCCGGAGCTGCGCGCGCTGATCGAGCAGGCCGACCCGGACAACAGCACCCTGCTGTCCATCCGGGTGGTCAGGCCCGGTGAGCGCTGGGCGTCCGGCCCGGTCACGCTGCTCGGCGACGCGATCCACGCCACCTCCCCGACCGGCGGCAACGGCGCGAACACGGCACTGCGCGACGCCGACCTGCTGCGCCGGTGCCTGATCGAGGCAGGCGAAGGCCGTCAGGATCTGCCCGGCGCGGTCGACGACTACGAGCGGCAGATGTTCGAGTACGGCGCGGAGGCCGTGCGCAGCAGCCTCGAGCGGCTGCCCGCCTTCGCCCCCGAAGCGAAACTGTCCTGAGGTCGAAGTTCACCTTGTGTGATCGACCGGACCGCCCGCTCGTGGACATACCGATCCCCGCCGGCTGACGACGCGGTCGAGTACCACCAGTCGAAGGGTCAGGTCGAGTACTGCCGGCCGAAGCGTCAGGTCGAGCGTTCCCACAGGTTGGTCAGGTGGGCGTGGAGGGTCTTTTCGGCCTGTTCGGGGGTCAGGTGGCCGATCAGGACATGGGTGGTCAGGCCGTCGGTCAGGGCCAGGAGGGTGCGGGCTTCCTGGGGTGGGTCTTCGGGGTTGGTGGCTTCGGAGATCAGGTGGGTGAACATGGTCTGGAGGGCCGCGTAGTTCGACCTGAGCCGCTGTGCGAGTGGCTCGCTGACGGCCGCCTGGGCGAGGAAGGCCAGCCAGACTCTTGCCTCGGCGCGGTGTTCGTCGCGGAGCAGGGCGAGTTCGGTGGTGGCGTGGCCCAGGGCGGTGCGCGGGGATTGGGCCGGGCTCGCGGTCAGCCGGGTGCGTACCCGCTCGGCGATCCGGTCGCCGATGTGGGTGAGGGCGAACACGAGCATCTCTTCCTTGGTGTGGAAGCAGCGCTGCACCGCGCCCATCGACACCTGTGCCCGGGCGGCGACGTCACGCAGGGTCACCCCTTCCAGACCGCGCTCGTCGGCGAGCCGGCAGACGGCGTCGGCGATGACTCGGCGGCGCGTTGCGTGGTCGACCTGTTTGGGCATGCTCGGTCGCCTCCCGAGGCGATATTCGATGCGGGTGCATCGGATCACAGAGTACAGTTCCGATACAGTTGCATCGGAACGTGGACGAGAGGGGTGTGTGCCATGGGGGACGCACTGTGGGAGATGTCGGCCGCCGCGCAGGCGCAGGCGGTGCGCCGAGGGGAGGTCTCGGCGGCGGAACTGGTGGACCGTCATCTGGAGCGGATCGCGGAGGTCAACCCGCAGGTCAACGCGGTGACCCAAGTTCTTGCCGAGCGCGCTCGGGAGGCCGCGGCGGACACGGATCGGCGCCGGGCCGCCGGTGCGGAGCTGGGGTCGCTCGCGGGGGTGCCGTTCACGGTGAAGGAGTCCACCGCGATCGAGGGTGTGCCGACCACGTTCGGCGTGCCGCGCTTCCGCGACATGGTGGCACCGGCCGACGCGCCGCCGGTGGCTCGCCTGCGGGCGGCCGGGGCGATCCCGATCGGGCACGCCAACATACCCACGCTGATCCTGGCCGGGATGCATACGCGCAGCGAGCTGTTCGGCGACACGATCAACCCGTGGGCCGCCGACCGTACCCCCGGCGGCTCCAGCGGCGGGGACGCGGTGGCGGTGGCCACCGGCATGGCGGCGCTCGGCCTCGGCAACGACTCGGGCGGATCGGTGCGCGCACCGGCCCAGTTCTGCGGCGTCGCCGCATTGAACCCGTCCGTGGGCCGCTTTCCGATGGACCACCGCTTCCTCGGCCCGGAGGACCCCGGGCCGGCGTCGCAATTCCTGGTCACCGACGGGCCGTTGGCGCGCAGCGTGGCTGATCTGCGGCTGGCCTACGAGGTGTTGGCCGGCACCGATCCCCGGGATCCGCGCGCGGTGCCGGTCCCGTTGTACGGCGAACCGCTGCCCGGGCCGGTACGGGTCGCGGTCGTCGCGGATCCCGGCGGGCACGGTGTCCACCCCTCGGTGCGCGCGGCGGTGGCGAGCGCGGCCGAGGCGCTGCGGGACGCCGGGTACGAGGTTCGCGAAGTGGCGGACGTACCACGCCTGGACGAGGCGTTGGTGGCGTACAACCAGATCACCGTCACCGAGTTCGCGCCCAGCTGGCCGATGGTCCGCACCCTGCTCGGGCCGGGCGGGGACCGCTTCATCGAGATGGCGATGGAGCAGACCCCGCCGGTGAATGGGGAGGAATTGCTGAAGCTGATGGGCACTTGGCTCAACATTCGTCGCTCCTGGGCCGAATTCCTGGACGAATACCCGCTGTTGCTCGGCCCGACGTTCACCGAACCGCCGTTCGAGCCGGGCCTGGAGTCGCGCGACCGGGCCGGCTGGGTCCGATGGGCGACCGCGATGCGGCTGAGCCGCGCCACCAGTTTCGTGGGCGTCCCGGCGGTGGCCGTGCCGACCGGTGTCGTGGACGGACTCCCCACCGGCGTACAGATCGTCGGGCGCGCGTTCCGCGAGGACATGTGTCTGACGGCGGCCCAGGCGATCGAGGACCGCCACGGCGTATTCACCCCGATCGACCCACGGGGCACTCGGACCGACTGATCACGCGGAGGTTCGTCTCGACCCGCATCCCAGGCGGGTCGAGACGGCGGCGTCGGCGACCTGAACTCCGCCGGGTGCTGGGCCGAATGGCGGATCGTGGTCGAGGGAAACCGGGTCCGGTCTGCGATATTGCACGGGCGACGGCGCGGACTTCGGCCGTGTGGTCGGCGCGGAGCGGCGGGAAGGGACCCGGATCGGTGCGGATGAGGTGGGCTTGCGGCCGGTCGTGGTTTGCCGTCGTCCCGCTGGTCGGGCTGTTGCTGATCGGCGGCGGGGTGGTGGACGCTGCGGCGGTGCCGAGTCGGGAGGAGGGCGTGTCGCCGCCCGTGCTGACCTGGGTGCCGTGCGCCGCCCCGGATGCCGGCTTCGAATGTGCGGATGCCACCGTGCCGTTGGACTATCGCCACCCACGCGGGCGGGGCATCACCCTCGCGGTGACTCGGCATCGGGCCACGGATCCGCGCCGGCGGCTCGGGACGCTCGTCATGCAGCCCGGTGGGCCGGGGAACTCGGGGGTCGACTTCGTACGCGCGGGGTACGCCTCGCTGCCGGGCGAACTGCGGGAGCGATTCGATGTGTTCGGGTTCGACGCGCGCGGGATCGGGCGCAGCGCGCGGTACGAGTGCTGGGACCACGCTCGTTATGCGCGGGAGCTCGCGAACTCGCCGGGACGTCCGGGGCCGGACGCCTATCGCCGTGCCGTTTCCACCGCGCGGGACTTCGACGCCGCGTGTGCGGCCAGGGCCGGCGATGTGCTGCCGTTCCTGGGTACCGGCTATGTGGCGCGCGACCTCGAGTTGCTGCGGCGGGCCCTGGGGGAGCGGCAACTCACCTTCTACGGGCGCTCGTTCGGCACCTACATCGGTACGGTCTATGCCGACCGCAACCCCGAACGCGTGCGTGCGATGGTGCTGGACGGAGCGTACGACCCCGTGCACTACGCCGACCGGCCCTACGAGTACGACCGGCCGCAATACCTCGCGCTGGATGGCGCGCTGGGCCGATTCCTGGACTGGTGCGACGCGGACCCGGCACGCTGCGGATTCGGCGGCGGCCCGGCGCGGGGCGCGTTCGGGCGGCTGCTTGCCGAGTTGGACGCGCATCCGGTGGCGACCCCGTCGGGGGCCCTTGCCAATGGCTATACGCTCGCGTTTCGGCTGATGTTCGAGCTCAACGGGGGCAAGGCGGTGTGGCCGGCGTTGGGCACGGCGCTGCGGCGCGCGGCGGCGGGGGACGGTACGGCGAGCCTGCTGCGGTCGCCGTCGGCGGAGAGCCTCGACTTCCTCACCGTGAACGTCGTGGTCGAGTGTGTGGACCGGGCCTATCCGCGGGACCCGGCGCGCCTGGAGTGGAACGTCCGGGCCAATGTCCGTGCCGCGCCGTTGCTCGGCCCGGCGATCGGGTTCGGGCCACCGACGTACGACCACAACCACGCGCCCGCCTGTGTGCAGTGGACCGGCGAGCGGGTGAGCAGGCACGACGGGTCGTACCGGGCCCGGGGCGCCGCGCCCATCCTCGTCCTGGGCACGACGGGCGATCCGGACACCCCGTACCGGGACGCGGTCGCGCTGGTCGAGCGGCTCGACCGAGCCCGGCTGCTCACGTTCCGTGCCGAGGGGCACACCGCCTTCGGGCGCAGCGTGTGTGCGCGGGCGGCGGCGACGGCCTACCTGACCGACCTGACCCTGCCGCCGCGCGGCACGGTCTGCGCCGACGAGGCGGAGCCGGGCGCCGTGGCGCCGGCATAACCGGGCCGCGCGCGGTGTTGGGCTGGTGGATGCCGCCGTCCGCCGGGCCGAGGGGTATGGGGTCGAGTCGATACGATGCAATGGATTGATCACTTCGATCACCTCGATCAGTTTGATCAGCTCGATTACTTCGATCGGCTTGATCGGCTCGATCACCGGCGGAGATGTGCGCGGCGAGTCGTGTCGGCTCGGCCGGGCCGACGATCCCAGTCAGGAGTTGCGACATGAGTGCTCGGTTGGAGAAGGCGGTTCTGGCCGGAGGTTGTTTCTGGGGGATGCAGGACCTGATCCGCAAGTTGCCGGGAGTGACGGCGACCCGGGTGGGTTACTCGGGCGGAGACGTCCCCAACGCCACCTACCGCAACCACGGCGACCATGCCGAGGCGATCGAGATCGTCTTCGACGGCACGGTGACGAGCTACCGCGACATTCTGGAGTTCTTCTTCCAGATCCACGACCCGACCACCCGCAATCGCCAGGGCAACGACCTCGGGCGCAGCTACCGGTCGGCGATCTACTACGCCGACGAGGACCAGCGTGCGACCGCGCTCGAGACGATCGCGGACGTCGAGGCGAGCGGGCTGTGGCCGGGTGAGGTGGTCACCGAGGTGGAACCGCTCGGCGACTTCTGGCAGGCCGAGCCGGAGCACCAGGACTACCTGGAGCGTTATCCGAACGGCTACACCTGCCACTTCCCGCGCCCGGGCTGGAAGTTGCCGCACCGCGAACGCGCCTGATCGACGTCACGAACGGACCCGGGTCCGTCCGAGGACCGAGCCCGCCACTGCCGATTCGGCCGGTGGCGGGCAGGCGGGCTGGCGGGCGCCCACGGTGCGAGGGTCGACAGGCGGCCTCGGCAGGGGAGTTGCGGGTCCGCTACGGGCGCGCGGCCAGGGTGGTGAGGGTTTCGTAGGCGTCGGCCAAGGACCGCTCGGCCAGGGGCATGAGGGCGGACATCTGGGGAACCGTTGCCGCCAGGGTCAGTTCGGCCGGTACGAAGGTCAAGTCGTCGGCGAGGCCGATCGATTGCAGGACGGCGCGCAGGTAGGGCTCCAGGTGGTCCCAACCCGCGCGTGGCGTGCCGGGGGCGTACGAGCCGCCGCGCGTGGTGACCACCACGACCGATTTGCCGGCCAGTGGGCCGGGGTCGCCGTGCGGGGTGACCATGGTGGCCGGGGTGACGATGCGGTCCACCCAGGTCTTCACCGTCGACGGGATCGTGTAGTTGTACATCGGCGCGCCGAGTACGACGGTGCTCGCTGCGCGCAGTTCGGCGTGGAGGGCGTCGGTGAGCGCCGGTTCGGCCGGCGCGGCGTCGGATGCGGTGCCGGGGTCGAGCAGCGCCTCGCGGACCGCGTGGGTGATGTGCGGAACCGGATCGGCGGCCAGATCGCGGTAGGCGTAGCCGCCGTCGCGGTGGTGCCGGCGCCAGTGTTCGGCGAAGTGGGCGGACAACTCGCGGGATATGGAGCCGGTTCGGCGGATGCTCGCGTCCAGGTGCAGCAGGGCAGGCATGGGCGACCTCGGATCGTCTGGGGTTGGTGCCGCCCGTCGGTGCGGTGTGGCACGGCACGTGCGGTACGGCGAGGACGACCGTAGGGATTGACGCGGGCGTGAGGGCAAGTCGTCGGCTCGAAGTGCGGTCGGTTGCTCGGCCGCGTTGGGGCGGCAGTTGTTCCCGAGCGCGGTGGGACTTCAGTGTCGCGGGCCGATGGCGTGGCCGAGCGCATCGTCGATCGTGTCGGCGAGGGTGTGCAGGTGGGCCGCGAAGTCGGGGTGCCGCATGGTGTGCGGGGCGATTCGGGCGCAGCCGGCGGCGGTGATCACCGCGACCGTCTCGGCGGGGGTCAGCGGTACGGCGGTGACGACCGGGCCGGCGGGGCTGGTGTAGGGATCCAGGTACGGCAGCAGGTCGATGTCCTCGCGCAGGCCGCGCAGGCCGCCCAGGGTGTGCTCGATCGCGCTCGCGAGGGCCCAGACGGGGCTGCCGGGGCGGCCGAGGTCGCACAGCCAGGTGCCGGCTCTGCGGCCGGCGGCGGCGATGCGTTCCAGGGCCGCGCGTTGCTCGGGTGAAAGGGTGTCGCCGGTGTGGGTGGTGGTGTCGGAACCGGGCGACGACGGGGCGTGGTTGCTCATGTACCGGTGTAACGAGCGAGGCGCGAAAGGGACGCGGGGCCGGCGCCGGTCGGGGAACGGCCCGACGGCCTCGGGGGAAGGGCCGCCGGGCACGCCCCGGTCACACCGACCACGGGGGGAGTCGGTGTATACCCCACCTATGATGCGCCGTTCGGCCGCCGATGTACAACTCTCGGCATCCGGAAGGTGATTGCCTTCGCGGTCGGCTTCGGCGGGTCGTGGTGGAGACATGGGTGCGGGGCCCCGCGGACGCACTCGCGGGGCCCCTGAGGTCCGGACGTGGAGGAGCGGCCGAACCGTATGTGGGGTTGCTCAGCCGAACAGACCGGCGCCACCGATTTCGCCGTGGCCGGCGGCGATCTCGTCGTGGTCCGCCCCGCCGTCGAGGTTGGCGCAGAAGTTCCCGAAGGTCGGGTTCAGGATGCCGACGATGTCGATGCTGTTACCGCACAGGTTGATCGGCACGTGGAGCGGGACCTGGATGTTGTTGCCGGACACGACACCGGGGGAGTCGACGGCCGCACCCTCCGCCTCCGAGGTCGCGCTCGCGGCCCCCGCACCCGCCATCACGATGGCAGCGGTGCCTGCGGCAAGGGCGGTGGCCTTCTTGAACGAGTTCACTGCGTATATCTCCGTATCGCCGTTCGCGCCGCCCGGATGCGGCGCTCATGGGATGTAACGAGGCAGCGCCGACTCGGCAACCGGCCGGTGCACCGGTTCACCCGTTTGCGCGCACGCGCGGGCGAGACCGGCTGGTCGGCGCGTCGTCGGGGAACGCACGCGGACCGCTGCCGAGGGCAAGTGGGCAGACGAGTAAGCGCAGTTCGCCGACCGGGCCGTCCCCGAGCAGGGCACGGAAGAGGGTGCTGCCGACGTCGTCGAGGGGTGGCCCCGACGGCTGCCGGCCGCCGCCGAGACTCGTCGGGGGCGTCCGCGAGCGTTGCCCGGCTCACGGCTCACGGCTCACGGCTCACGGCTCACGGTTCGCGGCTTACGGCCCGGACGGCCCGGACGGCTCGGGTGACTCGGCTGGTTCGGGGATGGCCCGAGCGGCCCGGCCGGCGAGGTGACGTGTCCGGTCGACGGTACGGAGCGGCGCCGCGGTTCCGGGTCGGACACGCGCGGGAGTGTGCGCCACGTGCCGGGTGATGTCGGCGCGGCGCGGCGTGCGGGTCGGTGCCTGAGGAGCACGAGGAGAACCTCCGGCTCCGCGAAGCCGCCACCGCACCAACCCGGGTCAGCCGCCTGCCACAGCCCCGAACCACCGCCGGCGGACCCGCAGTTGATGCCGCGGACCCGACCGGGCGCGCGCGCTCGCATGTCGAAAACAGACCTCGCCGGCGATCAGACCGGGTTTTCGTCGGTCGGCGAAGTCACGGCGCACGGACGCAGGACCATGAGTGAGCCGTCCAAGGTCGCCACCATGGCGAAGGGGAATCGGTCGAGCTCGAGACAGAGCGCGACGTCATCGGGATGGACTCCTTGGCGCACCCCCTCCGCCAGTTCGGTGGCGGCGCGCGACTCGGCAGCGCGGCGGAGGAACTCGGCTGCATCCGTTCCGGTCCCGGTGGCTCTGCGAGCGATGTATTGAGCGCACGCCAGATCTTCCTCGGCGCGCCCACCCTCGCCGGTGACCACAAACGTGACACTGTCACTCTCGCGCGCCCGCAAGAGCCGAGCCGTTGCCTCCGCCACCACGAAGCCGGCGCACAGCACCAGTGGCGCGTCCTTGACCGCAAGGGCGCCGACCGTCCCCGCCGTGGTCTTCTGCACGACGGTTCGTCCGCCGAGGTCGATGGACCGCAGCAGGCCCGGCGAGTTGACCGTGTCGAACCCGGGCGCGGGCGGACCGTCCTTGAGCGCCACCCAATCCGGGTGGCGAGCCTTGAGCGCCAGGGCTTCGTCGAGCGACTCGGCAAGCACGATCCTGTCCGCCCCCTGGGCAAAGGCCCAGGCAGCCACGGTGAAAGCACGCATGACGTCGACCACGACCGCCACGGACGGGACTTCGACCAGATCCGCGATACCAAGGAAACGAGTGTCCATTCCGATCATGATCGCGCATGCCCGGCCCGAGGAACCCGGAGGGTGATGCGCATCGCGTCGACGGTCGGCGGAATCCGTCGACGCCTCGTAGGCGAGCCGCGTGCGCTCGCCTACGAGGCGGTCCGTCACCGGGGCGAGGTGTTGCCCGGACTTCGGGTCCGATGGCGCCTGTTCACCTTGCCACGCCACCCGTCACCGAACCGTCGCGTCACCCGCGTCGGGTCGAACGGCCCGGGTGTGGGCGTTGGGTCAGGGGCGGGCGGCGAGGGCCTCGACCTCGAACAGCACGTCGGGCGTGGCCAGGCTCGCCACGCCGATGAGGGTTTGCGTGGGCGGGTTGGTACCCCAGCACGCCTGCACCGCCCCGGCGATCGGCCCGAGCTTGCCGACGTCGTGGTTCACCACATACGTCCTGAGCTGGACGACGTGACCGAGGTCGAGCCCATGGGCGGCGAGCGCGATGCCGATGTTGTGGAACGTCTGCTTCACCTGCTCGGTGAAGTCGGTCGAGACGACCGCGCCGTCCGGACCCGATCCGTACTGGCCCGCGACAAGCACCAGTTCCGTGCCTGCGGGGACCGTGGCGGTGTGGCTGTAGCCGAACGGGACCGGGTCGTGCAAACCGTCCGGATTGACAATGGCGTGGGCCATGCGGGTCACCTCTCGGGTGCGATGGGCTTTGTCGTGCCGGATCAGCCTCGCAACAAATCACGACATCCCATGTCGGGTATTCCGATAGCGTTTTCGGGTGCGCGCCGATCGGTTGGTCTCGCTTGTGCTGCTGCTGCGGCAACACGGTCGGCTGTCCGCGCCCGCGCTGGCCCGCGAGTTGGAGGTGTCCACCCGCACCGTGCTGCGCGACATCGAGGCGCTGTCGGCGGCCGGCGTCCCGGTCTACGCCGAGCGCGGTCGACACGGTGGGTTCGCATTGTTGCCCGGTTTTCGGACCGAGCTCACCGGACTGAACCACGACGAGGCACTTGCCCTGCTGGTCGCCGGATCGCGGCGCGGCGCGCAGGTGTTCGGCCTCGGCTCGGCGCTCGCCTCGGCCATGCGCAAGGTGGTCGACGCACTGCCCGAGGGTCAACGGGCCGGTGCGGCCGGCGCGGTCCGGCGATTGCTGATCGACCCGGACATCGACCTGCTCTCGCGTCGGCTGGTCGCCGAGGAGGTACCCGACGCCGTGCCGGCCGAGGTCCGGCGCGCGGTGTTCGCGGGACACAAGCTGCGCATCCGGTACGCGGCCGTGAACCGGACCCCGAAGTGGCGCACGGTGGACCCGATCGGCCTGGTCACCGTGCGCGGCCAGGGCTACCTGCTGGCCGCGAGGTCCGGCGCGGATCGCACCTACCGGCTGTCCCGGATCCTGGCCGCCGAGGCACTCGCCGAACCGGCACAACGACCGGACCAGGTCGATCTGGACCGGGTCTGGCAGGAACGCAGCACGCGGTTCCGGACCGGCGGCGACCAAGTCACCGTGCTGGTACGGGTGGACCCCGCACGGCGGGAGGACCTGGTGGGCACCGCGCTGGCCGTCCTCGCCGAGGAAACCGACGCGGACGGCCGGTTGCGGCTGGAGGTGACCTTCCAGGATCCGAGACACGCCGAATGGGCGCTGTGGCAGCTCGCCACGAACGCGGAGGCCCTGTCCCCACAGTGGTTGCGCGACTCCCTGCGCGACCGCGCCGCCGCGATCGCCGCCTACTACGGAGTGTCCCCCTGAGAGTTGTCGCCTTCTGCGGGCCGCCGTCGCAGCCGACCAGCTCCGGCTAGGGCTTGAAGACACGCCCTAGGGGCGCTCGACTTCGGGGCCGGGTTGCGCCCGTAGCAATCGGTCGACCAGTCCGTCGACGTACTCCGGGGTGAGCGGGCCGGCGCCGAACAGGACGCGGATGTACATCGGGGCCATGACGTGGTCGAGCAGGTCGAGCGCGTCGGGTGGGTGCTCGCCGCGTTCCCGGGCGCGATCGAGCATGGACTCCAGGAACCGGGTGCGTTCGGCGAGGAAATCGTCACGCGCCTGCAGGCCCTGTTGGTCGTTGCCGGTCAGGGCGATGGCCAGGCGCAATACCGCCAACCCCTCGGGTCCGGTGATCTCGCGGGCCACATTGGCCGCGTAGGTGCGCAGGTCGCCGACCAGGCTCCCGGTGTCGGGCATCGGCGACCGCGCCGCGAGGCGGGTGAGCGCCACGTCGGTGAGCAGGGTCTCCAGGTTGCCCCACCGGCGGTAGATGCTGCTGTCGGCCACGCCCGCGCGAGCGGCGACGTCGCCGACGGTGAAGCTGCCGTAGCCGCGTTCGCCGACCAGGTCGGTGACGGCCTGGTGCACCGCCGCGCTGACGCGGGCGCTGCGCCCGCCGGGCCGCCGCCGGACTCGCTGTCGATCGTCCATGTCTCCCACCCTAACGCAGCCGGCTCTTGCGTTTGTGTGCGGAGTCGCTTTAGCATCTACTAACGCAGTCGATGACTGCTTTTGTGATGTCCCCGGCCGCCTTCGCCGCTCCGCGCCGGTGCGGTGGCAGCCGGGTGCGACAGACGAACGAAAGGACCGGCCTTGACCGCGTACGAAGGCACTGCGACGGCGGCACCGCCGGTGGCCGTGGGCAGTCGACCGAACCGGGCGGCGTTTCTCACGGTGATCTGCCTGGGCCAGTTCATGGTGCTGCTCGACAACACGATCGTCGGCGCGGCGCTGCCCGACATGCAGGAGCGACTGCACACCCAGTTGACCGGTCTGCAATGGATCGTCGACGCCTACGTGCTGCTGGTCGCCATGCTGCTGCTGTCCGGCGGCGTCTTCGCCGACCGCTTCGGCCGCAAACGGGTGTTCCTGACCGGCGTCGCGGTGTTCACCGCCGCATCCGTGCTGTGCTTTTGCGCATCCTCGATCGGCTGGCTGATCGCCGGACGGGTACTCCAGGGCATCGGCGCCGCCGCGCTCAGCCCGGCCTCCCTGGCGTTGCTCGTCGCCGCGCATCCCGTGCCCCAGGAGCGAGTCAAGGCGATCGGGCTGTGGGCCGGGATCAGCGGCATCGGTCTGGCCGCCGGACCCGTGGCCGGCGGCGTGCTGACGGAGGCCTTCGGTTGGCCCGCCATCTTCGTCGTCAACCTGCCGATCGGCGTCGTCCTGCTGCTCGCCGGTCGGCGCATCCTGGGCGAATCCCGCAATCCGAGTGCCCCCGCCATCGACATCCCGGGGACGACCCTGTCCGTCCTGGGAGTGGGGACGCTGACCTACGGGCTGATCGAGGGGGGTTCCCGCGGCTGGACCTCGCCGCTGATCCTGGGCAGCTTCGCCGCCGCGACGGTGCTCCTCGCCGGCTTCCTCGCCGTCGAAAGCCGTCGGGCGGCGCCGATGTTGCCGCTACGGCTGTTCCGGCAGCGGCTGTTCACGGTGTCCAACACGGCGATGGTGGTGGTCGGGTTCGCCCTGATGGGCTCGTCGTTCTTCTTCTCCCAGTTCTTCGTGTACGTCCAGGGCAGTTCGATTCTGCGGGCCGGCCTGCAGACCCTGCCCACCACCCTCGCCATGGTCGTGGTCAGCCCGTACGCGGGCCGGCTCGCCGTCCGGTACGGCTTCCGGATCGTGGTCACCGTCGGCCTGGCACTGGCCGGGCTGGGGCTGCTGACCCTGGGCTTCGTGCACGCGGAAACCGGCTACGCGAACGTGTGGTGGCGACTGGCCGTCGTCGGCATCGGCTTCGCGCTGACCATGTCCCCGCTCACCGGCGCCGCCATCCAGGCGGTCAGCCCACAGGAGGGAGGCCTCGCCTCGGGCATCAGCAGCACCACCCGTCAGATCGGCGCGGTGCTCGGCGTGGCGCTGCTCGGAGTCGTCGTCCGCGCCCGGGAATCCGGCGGCGGCTCCTTCGAATCCGGCCTCAACACCGCCTTTGTCGTGGCCGGCGCCGTCACCCTGGCCACCGCCGTGCTCACCGGCCTGTGGCTGGAGAAGTCCAACCCCAGGTAAGCGTCCGCGCAACGGGAACAACCCACCGACCCACCGACAGGCTCGAGGTGTTGACGATCGCCCCGCCGCCGCTTCGCTTGGAAGCGCCGTGGCAGCACCCCGAAAACGCCGCAGAAAGGCCGCGAAAACGCCGCGAAAACGCTGCGGAGGCGCCTGCCCGTGCGGGCGCCTTCGCAGTCGTGGCGCACCGGGCGCTCCCGGAACGGGCCCGGGGCTACTCGGCGTTGGCCGTCCGCGTGCAGGCCGAGTCCGACGGCGGGGCGTCGCGGATCAGGACCGCGCCCTTGTCCGGGTCCGTCACCGCGAAGGCCAGGCCGGTCGTCGCGCCGGATGTCGGGGTGTACTCGACGTCCCAGCCGGCGATGCCGACTTCGGTCAGGGACCGCTCGGCGAGCGCGCGGGCGTCGGCGACGGTCAGGCACCGGCGGCTTCCCCCGTGCTCGCCGACCAGCCTGGCCAGGCGCCGCACCTGCTCGATCGTCGCGCCGTGGTACGTCGCGTCGTTGTCGGGCAGGCCCATCCCCAGCTGGTCAACGAGGACGGGACGTCGTTCGCCCTCGGGCCGGTCGAGGCGTTCGTCGCCGACCGCCGACCGCCGACCAACCGTCGGGTCGCTCCGCGCCGTCGGTCGGTGCGGCCAACTACCAAGCATGCCAAGGGTGTTCGGGTCTCGGAGGAGCGGTATATCGGTCAACGTTGCGGTGTATCGGGCCGGCCTTGCGGAGGTCCGGGGGTCGGTGATTGCCGCTTCGGTCGTGGCGGCTTCACCATGGGGCCACGGCGCGAGATGCGTCGTCCCGGCCGTCGGCCGGGTGGAGCCGACGGGGCGAGGTCGCATGGGTTTTCGCCCGGCGCCGGGTGAGTTCTCGTGTTCGTCACGGCACAACAGGGAGCACCGTGAGGTCTCTACGTTCGTTTGCAGTGGCCACCGCGATCGCGACGACCGCGGCACTGGGCAGTACGGCGTCGGCCGTCGGCCAGGCATCGGCGGCGCCGACCCTCCCGGCGGGTGGCCCGGGATACTCGTGTGGGTTCTACAACGGGACCGAGTGGACCGGGGCGGGGCAGACCGGTCCGGCCGCCGTGGCCCGGATCAAGGAAGTCCAGTGCCTGATCAACCTGGGGGCGTACACGCCTAGCACCGGCAACTCGCAGCTCTACGTGGACGGCAACTACGACCAGAGCACCTACCGGGCCGTCGAGTGGTATCAGCGCTGCTCGCACATCGGTTCGTCCGGCCAGGTCGACGCCGCCACGTGGTACCAGCTGCGCAACAACCCGAACTGCTAGAACCCGGGTTGGATTCGGCGTCGGGGCGGCGGCGCGGGCCCTCGTCCCGGCGTCCGGACTCAGACCAAGTGCTCGGCCAGGACCGCGAGTTGGGTGCGCCGGGCCTGGGCGTGCAACTCGCGACCGCGGGTCGTGGCGGTGACCATGACGCCGCGCCGGTCGAGTTCGCACATCGCCCGCTCGACCAGGCCGCACTTCTCCAGTCGGGCGATGGCGCGTGAGGAGGCGCTCTGGCTCAGGTGCAGGTCGCCCACCAGATCGTGGATGCGGGCCTTGCAGTGGTCGGCGGTGATCAGCCGGTCCAGTACCTCGAAGTCGCTCATCGTCAGGCAGTGCGCGGCCTGAAGGGCACGATCGAGCTCGTGGGCCACCCGGCTGTACTGGGACAACAGGTCCCGCCAGCGCTCGACCAGCGGCTCCTCGGCCGGCGGCCCAGTGGTCGGCGGCTCCCCGATCAGCGGCTCCTCGGTCTTCATCGCGACATGGTAGCGCCGACGTACATATTATGCAAGTGAATTTATTGCGCTCACATTTTATGCGTGGACATTCAATGCGTACGCATATATGTTCTTCCCCATGGCCCCCACAGTCGAGACCTACGCGGAGTCGTCCGCCCGCGTGCACTCCGCCCCTTCGTCCGCCACACCCGACTCAACGTCGTCCGCCCCGCACTGGACCCCCAGACTCTGGGGCGTCCTCGCCGTGTTGTGCCTCGTCCTGTTCCTGGACGGGCTCGACGTCTCCATGGTCGGCGTCGCACTGCCCTCGATCGGCCACGAACTCGGCCTGTCGGCCACGTCGTTGCAATGGATCGTCAACGGCTACGTGCTCGGTTACGGCGGACTGATGATGCTCGGCGGCCGGACCGCCGACCTGCTCGGTCGACGTCGGGTCTTCCTGATCGCGCTCTCCGTGTTCGCCGCCGCCTCGCTGCTCGGCGGGCTGGTGGACAGCGGTGGCCTGCTGATCGCCACCCGCTTCATCAAGGGTCTGGCCGCGGCCTTCACCGCGCCGACCGCGCTGTCCATCCTCACCACGACCTTCCCGGAGGGCCCGGCCCGCAACCGGGCGCTGTCCGTGTTCTCCGTCTTCGGCGCCAGCGGCTACTCCTCCGGCCTGATCCTGGGCGGACTGCTCACCGAATTCGGCTGGCGCTGGACCTTCCTGACCCCCGTACCGCTGGCCATCCTCGCCCTGGTCGCGGGCTGGTTCCTGATCCCGCGCGACCGCCCCGCCGACGAGGGCGGCCATGACCTGGTCGGCGCCGTCACCCTCAGCGGCGGCATGCTCCTCTCCGTCTACACCGTCGTCTCCGCACCCGAACGCGGCTGGACCGCGCCACTGACCCTCGGCTCCATAGTGCTCGCCGCGGCACTGCTCACCACGTTCGTCTTCGTCGAGAAGCGACTCGCCCACCCGCTGGTGCGGTTCGGCATCCTGCGGATCGGCACGGTGGTGCGCGCCAACCTGAGCATCGTCGCGCTGATGGGCTCCTACATGAGCTTCCAGTTCATGATGACCCTCTACCTCCAGGACGGACTGGGCTGGTCCGCGCTGCGCATGGCACTCGCCCTGCTGCCCGCCGGCCTGGTCGTGGCCTTCGGCTCGCCGTTCACCGGACGGCTGATCAACCGCTACGGCACCGCGCCGCTGCTGATCGCCTCGATGGCGTCGATGAGCCTGGGCTACGTCTGGTTCCTGGCCACCGCCGGCGGCACGCCGAACTACGCCTTCTCCGTACTGCCCACCATGCTGCTCCTGGGCGGCGGCTTCGCGTTCGGGTTCAGCGCGATCATGGCCCAGGCCACCGAGGGCATCGAGGACTCCGAACAGGGCCTCGCCTCCGGCCTGGTGCAGACCTCCGGCCAGGTCGGCGCGGCCCTCGTGCTGGCCGTGGTCACCGCCCTTACCGCCGGTGCCAAGGCCGGTGACACCGACTTCGGCGGCTACCGGCCCGGTGCCAACCTGGTCACCGGCGTGGCCATCGTCGGCCTGCTGCTCAATGTGGTCCCGCTGCTCGGCGCGACCCGGCGCGGACGCGCGGCGAAGGCGGAAGCCGGGACGGCGGAGTCGGCGGCGGGGGCGGGGGCGGACAAGCGCCTGTAGCCGAACAGTTCACCCCCTCACACACCACCGATGGCAGGCCCGGACTCCACGTCCGCGGCCTGCCATCGGTCGTTGGCCGCCCGGCCGCCGGGCCCTACGATCACAGCACCGATCCCGAGGGATGGCACGAACCGGCCGGACAGGAGCGAACACTCCAATGGACGCTGACGTCATCGTCGTCGGAGCCGGGCTTGCCGGGCTGGTGGCGACCCACGAACTGGCCCGGCGGGGCAAGCGGGTCGCGGTGCTGGATCAGGAGGGGCCGGCGAACCTCGGCGGGCAGGCGTACTGGTCGCTCGGTGGGCTGTTCCTGGTCGATTCGCCCGAGCAGCGGCGGCTCGGGGTGACCGATTCGGTGGCGTTGGCCTGGCATGACTGGCAGGGCAGCGCCGGGTTCGATCGGCCCGAGGACGAGTGGGGGCGGCGCTGGGCCCGGGCCTACGTCGAGTTCGCCGCCGGGGAGAATCGATCCTGGCCGGCGCAGTACGGGATCTCGTTTCTGCCGACGGTGGGTTGGGCCGAGCGGGGGAGCCTGCGGGCCGACGGACACGGCAACTCGGTGCCGCGCTTCCACGTGGCGTGGGGGACCGGGCCGGGCGTCCTGGACCCGTTCGTGCGCGCCGTGCGGGAGCGTGCCGCCGCCGGACTGGTCACCTTCCAGCACCGGCATGTGGTCGACGCGCTGGTCACCTCCGGCGGCGCGGTACAGGGGTGCGCGGCCGGCTGCCGGCACCCGACCCCGCGCCGCGTGGTGCGCCGAGCAACCGGGACGCGGTGGGCGAGTTCGAACTGACCGCCCAGGCGGTGGTCCTGGCCACCGGCGGGATCGGCGGGAACCACGACCTGGTCCGCCGGTACTGGCCCGAACGGCTCGGCAGCCCGCCCGCGCACCTGGTCACCGGCGTTCCGGCGTACGTGGACGGCCGGATGCTCGACATCGGCGCGGCGGCCGGCGCGCGCGTGGTCAACCGGGACCGGATGTGGCACTACACCGAGGGCGTACACAACCGGGACCCGATCTGGCCCGGCCACGCCATCCGCATCCTGCCCGGCCCGTCCTCGATGTGGTTCGACGCGCTCGGCCGACGCCTGCCGGACCCGTGCCTGCCCGGCTACGACACCCTCGGCACACTGGCCCACCTGCGCACCACCGAGGACATCGCCGCGTACGACCACTCCTGGTTCGTACTCACCCAGAAGATCATCGAAAAGGAGTTCGCCCTCTCCGGATCGGAGCAGAACCCCGACATCACCAGCGGAACCGTACGCTCCTTCCTGCGCGAACGTATCCTCACCAAGGGCGCGCCGGGTCCGGTGGAGGCGTTCAAGCAGCGAGGCGCGGACTTCGTCGTCGCCGACACGCTGGGGCAACTCGTCGCGAAGATGAACGAGTTGACGCAGCAGCCGCTCCTCGACCCGGCCGGCCTGCGCCGGCAGATCGAGGCGCGCGACGGGCAACTCGCCAACCGTTTCGGCAAGGACGCGCAGATCCAGGGCATCCACAACGCCCGCCGCTACCTGGGCGATCGGCTCTCCCGGGTGGCCAGGCCGCATCGCATCCTGGACCCGGCCGCCGGGCCGCTGATCGCGGTCCGGCTGCACATCGTCACCCGGAAGACCCTCGGCGGCATCCAGACCGACCTCGACTCGCGGGTGCTCGGCGCCGACGGGCGCCCGATCGACGGACTGTACGCGGCGGGCGAACTCGCCGGTTTCGGTGGCGGCGGGGTCCACGGCTACAACGCCCTGGAGGGTACGTTCCTCGGTGGTTGCCTGTTCACCGGACGGCGCGCGGGGCGGGCCGCGGCGGCGGCACTCGGCGGATAGGGCCGGGCGGTCGATCGAGGTCGGGTGTACGTTCCTGTGAGGCACCCCCCGGACGCGAACCGACCCCAGCGCGTTACCAGTTGCAGGAAAAGCGAAGACAGGAGTGGCCGAGCATGGTTCACGTGGACACGACGGTTCCGCATTCGGCGCGGATGTACGACTACGTCCTCGGCGGCAAGGACAACTACCTCGCCGACCGGGAAGCGGCGGAGGAAGCGCTGAAGGTGTGGCCGGGCCTGTGGACGAGCATGCGGGTCAACCGGGCGGTGATGCGACGGATGGCGCACTGGCTGGTCACCGAGGGCGGCATCCGCCAGTTCCTGGACATCGGCACCGGCATCCCGACCTCGCCGAATCTGCACGAGGTGGTCCAGGACAACGTTCCCGAGGCGCGCGTGGTCTACGTGGACAACGACCCCATCGTCCTCGTGCACGCCCGCGCGCTGCTGGCCAGTTCGCCGGAGGGCCGCACCGCCTACGTCGAGGCCGACATGCGCGACCCAGACCTGCTGTTCGCGACGCCCGACCTGCGCGAGACCCTGGACCTGAGCCAACCGGTCGGCGTCACGGTCATCGCGATGTTGCAATTCGTCGAGGACGCCGCCGGCCTGATCGAGAAGTTGACCGCCCCGCTGGCCGCCGGCAGCTACCTCGCGATCACCGCGGCAACCGCTGATCTGGCCAAGGGCTCCACCGCGTTGGCCGAGGTCTACACCCGCCGAGGGGTCCCGATGTACCTCCGCTCCCGTGCCGAAATCGAAGCCCTCTTCACCGCCCGCTGCGACCTGATCGACCCCGGCGTGGTCCCGATGCAGCACTGGCGCCCCGAGGCCGACGAAAAGCCGGCGGACGTGGAGGACACCAACATGTTCGCCGCCATCGGCCGCCTGCGCTGACGCGATACCGGGTCGGAACGGCCGGCGCGGTTGGGCCGGGGCGTCGGTCCGGGGCGGGCCGGACACGCGGGTTGCGCGGTTCGCGGCCCGATCCGGGGGCGTGATGTGGCCTGCCCTCGCGGTCGGTTCGGCGGTTTCCGCAGGCGGTCGGCGCTGGGCTGCCGGCGCCCGCGAGAGCCCCGACTCCGCGCTGCGGACGTGGCGGTGGGTGTCAGGTGCCCTGCCCCGGGGCGGGCGGGGGCGGCGGAGCGGGTGGTGGTGCGAGGGCGTTGACGGCGGTGGCCACGGCCTCCGGGGCGGAGATCATCGGGAGATGGTGGGCCCTGGGGATCAGGGTCGGGGGTGGGGCGCCGATTCTGCCGGCGGTCTTGACGGGGGAGTCGGGGTCGAAGACGTCGTCGCCCGCGCCGAAGACGACGGATTTGGGCAGTGGTATGTCGCGCAGATGCGTCAGCCGGTCGGCGGAGATGCCCAGGACACCTTCGCCGAGCATGCTCCACAACGCGCCCTCGGCACCGGCCACTTGGAACGGGCGGCGCCATTCGTCGACACCGGCGCCGTCGAGCCTCGGACATCCGGGGCCGCATTGGGTGTTGTACACCTTGCGGATCAGCCAGTCCGAGTCGAGGCCGATCCGGAGCAGGCTGGTGCGGAACGGATCGATCAGGACGTACTTCAGGGCGGCCGGTGGGCCCGCGCCCGTGTCCAGGGCATCGCCGTCCAGGAGCATCAGGCCGCCGATGCGCTCGGGCGCGCGCAGCGTGGCCTCGGCGACCATGGCCGCGCCGCTGGAATGGCCGACCAGGATCGGGCGTTCGCCGGGACCGCCCAGGTGCATCGCGTCGAGGAAGCCCAGGAGTTGGCGGGTCAAGTGGTCGACCGTGTACGGGCCGCGACGCTGGCTGTAGCCGTAGCCGGTGAGGTCCAGGGCGTAGACCCGGTGGTCGCGGGCCAGCAGGGGAGCCAGCCGGGACCACGTGTCGACCGATTCGAAGGCACCGTGCACCAGGACGACGGGGGACCCCGAGCTGCCCCAGGTCTGGTAGCGCGTGCGGATGTCGGCCGCCTGGACGTAGCTCAGCCCCGGCGGTGGGTCGGCGCGATCGTCGGTGACGGCGTTGTAGGTGAAGGAGGCGATGGTGACGCCGACCAGCAACACGGCGCAGGTCAGCGCGATTCGACGAAGCCGGCGGCGTAGGCGGGAGCGCGGCGGTTTGCGGGGGACGGGTGCCTCGGGCTGCGCGGATTCCTCGCGCGGCGTGGCTTCTTCGGGCTGTGCGGATTCCTCCGGCCGACCGGACCGACCGGACCGACCCGGCTGTTCGGGCTGTTCGAGCTGCCCGGGCTGCTCGGGTGTCGTGCTCGACAGGGTCTCGTCGGTGGCGCGGTCGCTGATGCCGTCGGTTTGGCCGTCGGTCTTGGCGTCGGTCGAGGTGTGGTCCACAGTGTGCGCCCCCGTAGGTGGATGGAATCGAGTGGTTGGAGATCCACTCTCGCCGCCGGCACCCCGCCGCCGCATCCGACCCGGGGAGGCTCTTCGCGGCCTTCGTGGGCGGCACATCGACCGGGTGCGCGTGCTCCCCGGGAAGTACTCAGGCGATGTGGTGGCGGTGCGCGTAGCCGATGGCGGCGGCGCGATCGCGCGAGCCGGTCTTGGCGAAGATCCGGTTGATGTGCGTCTTGATCGTGTGGTTGCTCAGGAACAGCCGCTCGGCGATCTCCGGGTTGGTCAGACCCCGGGCGATCAGCGCGAGGATCTCGGCCTCACGATCGGTCAGGCCGTCGGGATGCGCGGGCCCCGGCGGCTCCGTTGGCCCCGGCGGCGCGGGTGGTGTGGGCGGTGCGGTGGCGGCGAGCAGTACCGCCTGTACGCGCGGATCCAACACGCCCAGCCCGCCCGCCGCCGCGCGCAGGGCGCGGGCGATGTCGGTACGGTCGGCGTCCTTGGTCAGATAGCCGCGCGCGCCCGCCCGCAGCGCCGCCAGCACCGACGTGTCGTCGGCGTACGTGGTCAGCACCACGATCGCCACCCCGGGGTGCTCGGCGGTGAGCCGACGGGTGGTCGCGACGCCGTCCAGGACGGGCATGCGCAGATCGAGCAGGATCGCGTCCGGCCGGTGCTCGGCCACCAGTTCCAGCGCCTGCGCACCGTCGGCGGCGGCGCCGACCACGTCGATGTCGGGCAGCGTGTCCAGGAGCAACACCAGGCCCTCACGGACGCTGGCCTGATCGTCGGCGACGACGACGCGCAGCGGTACGGGAGCGGGGGCGACGGTCATGGGGCCACATTCCGGGGGTAGGGGCGCGGGGGCGGCCGGCAACCGGGCGACCACGGCCCACCACCCGCCGTGCGGGCCTGCGGTGAGCGTACCGTCGAGCAGCCGCAGCCGATCACGACCCTCCGGCCGGCTCAGATCCAGGTGCTGAACCACAGGCGGTCCAGCCACGCGGTTCGACCGATCGTCTCGCCGGCGAGGATCGGATAGAAGTAGAGGAAGTTCCAGGCGATCAGGGCGATGATCGCGACGACCCCGGCGGTTCCCCATGCGCGTCGGCGTTCCGTGGCTCCCGGTGGGCCGAGCAGTGCGCCGAGCATCATGGTGACGGCCAGGCACAGGAACGGGACGAACGCGACGGCGTAGAAGAGGAAGATGGTCCGTTCCTGGTATGCCATCCAGGGGAGGTACGCGGCGGCCAGGCCGCACAGGATCGCGCCCGCGCGCCAGTCGCGGCGGCCGGCCCAGCGGAACAGCAGGTAGCCGACCGCGATCACCCCGGTCCACCACAGGAGCGGGGTGCCGATGCCGAGCACGGTCTGATAGCAGTCCTGCTCCGTGCAACCGGCCGTGCCCTGGTGCACGGTCTCGTTGTAGTAGAGAACGGGTCGACCGAGTACCGGCCAGCTCCACGGGTTCGACTGGTACGGGTGCGGAGCGTCCAGGTGGGTGTGGAAGGACCACATTTCGGCGTGGTAGTGCCACAGGCTGCGCAGTGGTGCGGGTACCCATGTCATGCCGAATTGTGGGAGTGGGATGCCGAGGATGTGGTCCGGGGACAGGCCGGCGCGGTCGTCGGCCCAGTGGCGGAAGTAGCCGTCGTCGGTGATGAACCAGCCGGTCCAGGACCAGATGTAGATGGCCGTCGCGATCGCGACGGTGGACAGGAACGCGAACAGTACGTCGTGGCGCAGTGTCGCGCGGTAGGGCCGGCGTGCGCCGCATGCGCGGCGGGTGCCGGCGTCCCAGAGCACGGTCAGTACGCCGAACGCGGCGAGTACGTAGATGCCGCTCCATTTGGTGCCGCAGGCCAGGCCCAGGCAGATGCCGGCCATGATGCGCCAGGGCCGTACGCCGAACTTCGTCGTGGCCGCGCGTGCTGCGTCCGGGCCGGACCCGAACATCTCGGCCGCGATGGCTCTGGTGTCGTCGCGGTCGATCAGCAGGCATCCGAACGCGGCCAGGATCCAGAACATCAGTACCAGGTCGAGCA
>NZ_JBMHHY010000051.1:0-40615 GCF_049739465.1 Embleya sp. AB8 | reverse complement strand
TGTCCTCAAACGCCGGACGGGCTGAAGGGACACAACCCAGGTCGCAGGGCACCCGGCCTGCGGCCCGCCTGTCCTCAAACGCCGGACAGGCTGAATCGATCAGATCCCGCTCCGACGCCTCCCGGACACGCCACCGAGAACGCGCACCCTCTTCAGCCGGTCCGGCGCTTGAGGACAAGCGGGCCGCAGGCCGGATGCGAGGCGACGGGGTCACACCCCCTTCAGCCTGTCCGGCGTTTGAGGACAAGCAGGCCGCAGGCCGGATGCGTTGCGACGGCGGCACACCCGACCAGCCCGGCCGGCGATTGAGGACAAAAGCCGGCCGTAGGCCAGGCATCGCCGCCGAGCCCCCCCGCACCACGCGCACCTACCTGGGTTCGATGCCGAGGAGGTCCGCCGTCCAGTCCGGGTCGGCCGTGACCACGCCGAGGAGCCTGGTGGCCCGAGTCAGCGCGACGTAGAGCGTCCGCAGGCCGTTGGGGGATTGTTCGACGATGCCGCGTGGGTCGACGATCACCGCCACGTCGAATTCCAGGCCCTTGGCGTCCAGCGCGTCCATCAGCTGGACGCGCGGGTCCAGGCCCGCCAGGTCCGCGGCCAGTTCGTCGGTCGCGCCGACCGGGGTGACCACCCCGATCGTGCCCTCCACCGTCGCCAGCAGTTCCCGGACCAGCTTGCGCACCACGGGACCCGTCCGCTCCCCCGAGGTCGCGTGCACGGTAGGCCGCTCACCCCCTGTGCGCACCGCCCGAGCCGGCCGCGCCCCCGGCACCGCCCGCACCAGCACGCGCGCCGCGACGTCGGCCACCTCGACCGGGTTGCGGTAGTTCGTGGTCAGTTCGAACTCGTACCGCCCCCGATCGCGCAACGCCGCCGCCATCGCCGCCGCCGACGCCCCCGGGTCCTCCCACGCACTCTGCGCGGGGTCCTCGACGATCGTCCATGTCGCGTGCATCCCGCGCCGCCCGAGCATCCGCCACTGCATCGGGGTCAGGTCCTGCGCCTCGTCGATGACGATGTGCGCGTAGCCGGCCGGCTCGTCCTCGTCCTCGTCGCGCGGCCGACGCGCGCCCCGCCCGGCGGCCATCCGGTCGGCGTAGGTGGTCACCTCGCTGATCTCGTCGGGGACGTCCCGGCCGACCGCCTCGCCGCTGAAGATGTCCCGCCCGTCCACCACGTACGGGTTGTCCTCGTCCGGGTTGCCGTAGGCCACCGTGCGCTTGCGCGGCAGCGGCCCGAGCAGCCCGGTCAGCTCGTCGAGCAGCGCCACGTCGTGGAAGGAGACCTCGCCGGTGCGCGCGGTCCGGGTCCACGAGTTCGCCAGCACGGCCACCTGCTCGGGGGTCAGGTCGCGCTCGTAGCGGCGCAGCCGGTCCGCGTCGGCCAGCCCGGCCAGCACGTCCACGGGCCGCTGCAGCGGCCACCACGCGCGCAGGAACGCGGCGAACTCGTCGCGCGCCGCGACGTCCTCGTGGAAGGCGTCCTTCTCCCCCCGACCGGCGCCGCGCGAGAGCAGCCGGCCCCACAGCTCGGTGAGGAGTTGGCGGGCCACCTGGAGGCGGGCGGTGTTGGGCCCGTTGCGGGTCTTGGCCAGCACCTCGCGGCGAATCCGGCGCAGCGCCTTGTGGTCGAGCACGATCCGGGTGCCCCGGTGCGAGATCACGAACTCGGTCGGCGCGCCGGCCGGCACGTCGGCCACCGCGCGCCGCAGCAGGTCGCTCATCGACGCGGCGCCCTTGAGCCGGGCCGCCGCCGCGTCGTCGTGGTAGGCCGCCTCGACGCCGTCGACCAGGTCGCCGAGCGAGCGCAGCACCGCGCCGCCCTCGCCGAGCGAGGGCAGGACACGTTCGATGTAGGCGGTGAAGCGTGGGTTCGGGCCGACCACGAGCACGCCGCGCGATCCGAAGCGGCGGCGGTGCTGGAACATCAGGTAGGCGACCCGGTGCAGTGCCACCGCCGTCTTGCCGGTGCCCGGTCCGCCGCGCACGATCACCGAGCGGTCGATCGGCGCCCGGATCGCCTCGTCCTGCTCGCGCTGGATGGTGGCCACGATGTCGTGCATCGAGCCGTCCCGGGTGCGTGAGAGCGCGGCCAGGAAGGCGCCGTCGCCGACGATCACCATGTCGCCGGCGGCGTCCGGGTCGAGCAGGTCGTCCTCGAGGTCGACCACCGAGCGGCCCCGGCAGTGCAGCACCCGGCGGCGCACCACACCGCGCGGGTCGTCGGGGGTGGCGCGGTAGAACGCCTCGGCGGCGGGGGCGCGCCAGTCGACGACGAGCACCTCGCTGTCCTCGTCGCGGATGCCGATCCGGCCGATGTGGCGAATCTCGCGGTCGAGCTGGTCGAGCCGGCCGAAGACGAGGCCGTCGTCGGCGGCGTCGAGCGAGCGGGCCCACAGTTCGGCGCGGTAGACCATGACGTCCCGCTCGACCAGCGCCGCGCGCGTGCCGACCTGCGCCTGCCGGTAGCCCTGTCGAAGCAGCGCCTGGGCCTCGTCGCGCATGTGTTCCAGGCGCGTGTAGGAGCGGTCGACGTGGACCTGTTCCGCGGCCAGCTCGTGTTCCTTGGCCTGGGGGTCGCCTGCCGGCGCGGGCATAGTGATGCTCCTTGTGACGTGACACAGGTCTGCGCCCACGGTGGACGAGGCGCCGACGATCGTATGCGTCGCCGGTGCCGTCCCCCGCGGGCCGATCCGCTCACGGGGGTTGCGGCTGGGGTCGGGGGAGGCTCCCCCGAGGGACACAGTATTCGGGACCCGTCCCGGTCTTCGCGACGCCCGTCCCCGGTCGGGCCGATCCCGGGCGACCGAAAACCGGCCGCGCCCGCCGGTCGGGCCCGCCCGTCGGCCAGGTCGGCCCTGCCCGGCGGGCCACCCCGGCCCGGCCCCGCGCACGGCCTCAGCCCTGCCCGGCGGGCAACCTCAGCCCTGCCTGGCACGCAGCTTGCGGACCGCGACGACCACACCGATCAGACCGAGGAACCCGAGTATCCCCCACAACCAGGTCGACGTGTCCGACCCGCCGCCGGCACCGTCGCCGCCCGGGGTGAGTGCGGCCCGGGCGGGTCCGGCGGGCGGCTCGGCGGCGGCCACGGTGATCCCGAAGCGGGCCTTGGCCTCGTGCTTGGTCGGCGCGTTGTCCGAGACGGTGACGCCGAACCCGGTCTCCCCGGGGGCGGTGGGGGTGCCCGAGATCGCCCCGGTGTCCGGGTCCAGGGTCAGGCCCGGCGGCAGCGGGTCGTCGGCGACCCAGTGGTAGGGGGCGGTGCCGCCCTGCGCGGCGAGCTTGGCGGTGTACGGCCGGCCGACGCCGGCCGGGGGCAGTGCGGCGGCGGGCAATACCAGGGCGGCGGCGGGCACGCCGTCGACGGGGGCGGACGGGTCGGATTCGCCGACCGCGTTGGTCGCGGCGACCGCGTACGAGTAGGTCGTGCCGTTGTCCAGGCCCTGGTCGGTGTAGGTCAGGGTGTCGGCGGCGAGCGTGGCCAGCGGCGCCGCCGAGCCGGGTTCGCCGTTCGTCGAGCGGCGGATCACATAGCCGGTGATCGTACTGTCCCCGGTGTCCACCGGCGGCATCCAGGACAGCACCACCTGGCCGGTGCCGGCCGTGGCGGCCAGGCCGCCGGGGGCGCCCGGCTTGCCGCTGCCCACGCCGGACAGCGTGACGGTACGGCTGCCGCCGGGGATGTTGCCGGTCAGCGTGAGCTTGCCGACGGCGGGGCCGCGCTTGGTCGGGGTGAACCCGATCGCGAACGAACACGAGGACCCGCCGGGCACGTTGGTGTCCGGACCGGACGCGCACGTGGTGCCCGCCGGGTCGATCGCGAACGGGCCCTCGACGGCCGCGGCGGCGATCATGAACGGCACGTCGCCACTCGTGGTGATCGGCAGGTTGCGGACGACCTTCTGCCCGACCGGGGACGGCCCGAAGTCGACGGCCGGCAACAACTCGCCCACCTGGGCGGCCGGCACGGTGAACGACAGCAGCGCGTGGCCGTCGCCGATCCCGCCCGCCGGGGAGGTCTGCGCGCCGGGGAACAGGACCGGGTCGGCGTAGGCCCCGGTGCCGCCGCCGGCAGGGGCGTACAACCAGGGCAGCGGCGCCGTCGCGGCGAAGACGCCGGAGCCGCTGTCGGCGATCCGTACCACCAGCGTCGAACCGGCCTGGAGCGGACCGTTCGCGACGACCGCGGCCGAGCCGGCCACCGACCAGCCCTGGGTGGCGCCGACCGCCTTGCCGTACACGGTCGCGGTCATCGCGGTCGCGCCCACCGGGACGGTCACCCGGTGGTCGCCGGTGCCGGTGACCGTGGTCTGCACCTGGGTGGTGCCGCTCGGCGCGGCCGGTGCGGCGGGCCGCGCCCGCACCGTACTCGGCGCGCCGGTGCGCGCGACGGCCGCCGGCGCGAGTGCGGCGAGCGCGCACACCGCCGCGAGCAGCCCGGCACCGAACGGTCCCGGGCGCGGGATACGACGGCGAATGGCGCTGTGCATGGCGATGGACCCCCGGGTGCGCTGCGGCTGTCGATACCGGACGGCACCGAACGGCCCACCGCGGTCCCCGAGTCACGGGTTCGGCGGCTCCGCGCGCACGGCTGTTCCGGCAGCTCCTCAGCGCGGAGACTAGCGCTCACCGGAAGCGACCGGGAGTGCCCCCCGCGAGAAGATCACCCGTCGGAATTCGCGGGTGCGGGCTGCCCGTACGGGTCCCACCCGGCAAACCTGACCATCCGTCAGATATCCCGCCGGCGGGCGGCGTCGGCGGCTCGTCCGCGGCGGTCCGATCCGACGGACCGACCGCCGCCGGCACCCGCTGCCGCCGAGGCGCGCGCCAGTCCGCGCCGTCGCGTGTGTCGACGCCGAATCGGGGTCCGAGCACGGCGAGGACCACGAGCAACAGGACCAGGGACCACGCGACATACGCGTTCACGACACACTCCCGGCGGCGCGGTGGAATCGGCCTGCCGATCGGGCGGGCCAGTTGCCAGCTTGCGCGGCAACCGGCCTGCCGGCCAAGAGCCAATCACCGACGAGTGGACTGTGTTCGTGCACTCGTGGGGATCGGATATCGCGATCCTCCGGCGCGAAGGAGGGTCGACCCGGCATCGTGTCCTCAGGCTCCCGCCGGGCCCGGGACGGTACCGGCGGGGCAGCCGGCGGCGTGCACCTCCCCCCAGTGCGCCGCCGAGGAAGACGGGCCCGCGGGCATTCCCCCCGCTCGCGGGTCCGTCGCCCCGTACCGGGCCCGCCACCCGGCACCCGATCCGCCGACGCGCCCCGGCGCTCCCGGAGCAGCGCGGGCAGCTCCGGGTACGAGGCCGACGCCACCAACGCGCCTCGCCGGCCTGCACCTCCGCTCCCGGCCGACCACCGCACGCCCGATCCACTCCGCTCAGCGCAGCGCGAGCACGACGTCCCGAATCCGCCCGTCGTCCGCCGGATCCACCGGCAGCGGCACGGTCACCGCATCCGCCAACCCGCCCCAGCGCCCCCGGATCAGCGCGGGCAACCGCGCGTAGGACGCCATCGGCACCAGCGTGTCCAGCACCTCGTCGGTGACGTGTCGGCCCAGCTCGGCCCAGTCGTCCCGGCGGACCATCTCCCGTAACCGGTCCTGGAGTTCGCCCCACCCGTACAGGTCGAGCGTGCCGCGATAGGCGGGCGTCGAGTAGAGGAACGCGAACAGCCGCCGCTGCCGCTCGCGTTCCACCGCCAGTGCGGCAGGGTCGACGGCCGCGATCACCTGCGTGCCGGCCACGAGTTCGAACGCACGCGGGACCGCCGCCCGGGCGCGGCCCTCGGCCAGGGCCGGCCGCGCGACGGTCTCCAGGTAGCGCGGGCCGGAGTTGGTGGGGTGGGTCACCAGACCGTCGGCGAGTTCCCCGGCGAGTGCGCACATCGCCCGGCCGACCCCGCCGAGCAGGATCCGCGGCGCGCTCGTGTCCGGGTCCGGGCCTGGGTTGAAGTACGGCTGCATCCGGGTGAGTCGGTGGTACGGTCCACGATGCGCGGGCGGCTCGCCGGTCCGGAACGCCTCGAACGCGGCCCGCACCGCGCCCACGTAATCGCGCATCCGCGCCACCGGCGCCGACCACGGCATCCCGTACCGGTCCTCGATGTGCTGCTTCACCTGGCTGCCCAGGCCGAGTTGGAATCGCCCGCCGGAGAACGCGGCCAGGTCCCACGCGGCATAGGCGGTGAGCAGCGGGGAGCGGACGAAGGCGAGCGCGACCGAGGTGCGGACCACGATCCGCTCGGTGTGTTCGAGCGCGAGCAGCGCCACCGCGAACGGGTCGTGCACCGTCTCGGCCACGTGCAGCCCGTCGAACCCGGCCGCTTCGGCCCGCCGCGCGTGCGCCGGCACCGCGCGCAGCGGCAGCCTCGGGTCCATCCCGGTGTAGACCCTCACCAGGCGAACTCCGCGCCCACCAGGCCCTCGGACAGCGTCCACAGCCGGCCGGCGTCCGCCGCGTCCAGGGCCCACGGAGCGTGTTCGGTGCTGATCGCGCAGTCGGCGAGGTACACCCCGCCCACGGCGGCGAGTTCGGGCGCGGTCGCCGCCCAGACCTGGGTCGCCGCGCCGTTGGCGACCTGCTTGAGCGGCGGCATCCGGGCGGCGGTGACCTTCTTCGCCAGGTCCCGCCCGGCGGCCGCGGTCATGTGTCGGCCGAGGTTGGTGGCGACCATGCCCGGGTGTACCGCGTAGGACCGCACGCCGCGCCCGCGCAGTCGGCGATCGAGTTCGACGGTGAACAGGATGTTGGCGGTCTTGGCCGCGCCGTACGCCTTCCAGGGGTGGTACTCCTCGGGCGCGCTCGCGTAGTTCGGGTCCGCCCAGCGGATCCCCGACGCGACGTGCCCGGCGGAGCTGAGGTTGACCACCCGCGTGCCCTCGCCGAGGGCGGGTACGAGCAGGTTGGTCCACAGGAAGTGGCCCAGATGGTTGGTGCCGAACTGGAGCTCGAAGCCGTCGGCGGTCCGCCCGAACGGGGTGGCCATCACCCCCGCATTGTTGACCAGCACGGCCAACTCGGGGAAGCGCTCGCGCAGTTCGCCGGCGGCGGCGCGAATCGAGGCGAGCGAGGTCAGGTCGAGCACCACGTGGTCGACCCGCCCCGGCAGTTCGGCGACCACCGCCCGACCCTGCTCCGCGTCGCGCGCGGTCAGCACGACATGCGCGCCGGCCGCGGCGAGGGCGCGTGCGCTCTCCCGGCCCAATCCCGAGGTACCGCCGGTGATCACGATCGTCCGGCCGCTCGGATCGAGGTCGGCGAGGACCTCGTCGGTGGTGGTGTCGGGTCCGAAAGGCATGGCACACTCCGCCCACTAAATGCTTGACTTTGTTTAGCACTATGCGGGGTGGGAGTGGGGTTGGCAAGGCGCCCCGGCCGATTGGTGACGGAGCGTCAGATCAGTCACGCCAATCACGCCAATCAGGTCGATCGGGTCGGTTGGGTCGGTTGGGTCGGTCACCTCGATCAGGTCAGTCGGATCAACCGGCGCTCGGTGGCCACGCTGACCGCGGCGGTCCGGGTGTCCACGCCGAGCTTGGCGTAGATGTGGCCGAGGTGGGTCTTCACCGTGGCCTGCGAGATGAACAGTTCCTTGGCGATCTCCGCGTTGCCGACGCCGCGCGCGAGCAGGTGCAGGATCTCCACCTCGCGCGTGGTCAGCGCGGTGTCCGGGCGGCGCATCCGGTTGAACAGACGCGCGGCCACCTCCGGCGACAGCACGGTCCGGCCCGCCGCGGCATCGCGCACCGCGCGGAACAGGTCCTCGGGGCTGCCCGCCTTGAGCAGGTAGCCGGCCGCGCCCGCCTCGATCGCGCGCGAGACGTCCGCGTCCGTGTCGTACATGGTCAGGACCAGTACGTGTGGCGGCTCGGGCAGCGCGAGCAGTCGCCGGCAGGCCTCGACGCCGTCGATCCCGCCGACCAGTTGCAGGTCCATCAGCACCACGTCCGGGCGCAACGCGGCGGCCAGCCCGACCGCCGCCTCGCCGCTCGCCGCCTCCCCCACCACCTCGATCCCGGCCTCACCCGCGAGCAGCGCGAGCAGCCCGGCGCGCACCACGGCGTGGTCGTCACACACGATCAGGCGAATCGAGGTCACGAGGTGGCTCCCGGGTCGGACTCGGCGGCGGAATCGGCGGAATCGGCGCGGTGGGCAGGGTCGGCGGCGTCGCGGATGGTCGCGGCCAGCGCGGTGCCCTCGCCGGGGGTGCTTTCGACGGCGAGTTCGCCGTGCACCTCGGCGAGCCGGCGGCGCAGCGACGGGAGGCCGTAGCCGCGCAGGTCGGACGCGCCGGTCGGGCCGGGGGTGCGGCCGGGGACGAAGCCCACGCCGTCGTCGCGGATGTCGAGGGCGACCCGGTCCGGGAGGTAGGTGAGGGTCACGTGCACGGCGCGGGCGCGGGCATGCTCGCGGACGTTGGCCAGTGCGCCCTGGGCGGTCCGGGTCAGCGCGGCCTCGATCGGCTCGGCCAGCGGGCGCGGTCGTCCGGCCACGGCCAGCGTGATGCTCGGCCCACCGTCGGCCCGAAAGCGCTCGACGACTCGGGCCAGCCCGCCCGCCAAGCCCGGATCACCGGCCAGTTCGGCGGGCGCCAGGTCGCGAACGAAGCGGCGGATCTCCTCGACGCCGAGCGCGGCCACCCGCTCGGCCCGCCGCACATGCGCCCGGGCGGCGGCGGGGTCGGTGTCCCAACCGCGTTCCGCGGCCTGGAGCAACATCCGCAGACTGGACGTGCCCTGGGCGATGGTGTCGTGGATCTCCCGGGACAACCGCTCGCGTTCGGCCAGGACCCCCGCCCGGCGCTCGCTGACCGCGAGTTCCGCGACCGTCTCGCGCAGCCGTTCCTCGTCGCTGCGCATCCGGGTGAACACCGCGGTGGCGATCGCGGCCACGGCCGGCGGACCGAGGAACAGGCTGGGGTCGACGGTGTCGGCGAGCCGGTACTGGGCGATCACGACGGCCGTGGTGAGCAGCACGACCGTACCGATCGCCGCCCGGGTGGAGAGCACCCGCAGGCCGGTGTACAGGAGCGGTACCGCGCACCACGCGAAGCTCGGCGCCACGGTGACCAGGGCCAGCCACGTGGCGAGCACCGCGGCCAACCAGGCCGGCCGGGCCGGCGAGCGGTCCGGTGGGAGGGCCAGGCCGGCCAGGTAGAGCACGGCGAGCAGCAGGGCCAGGCCGAACACCCATGGGGCTCGGCCGGCGGTGCCGTGCCGGACGAGGTAGCGCCCCAGCGACGCGGCGACCAGGAGCAGGAAGCCGGCGTGGATCACCAGGCCCGCGTGCCGCACCGGCCACGGCTCGGTCCGTTGCCCCGGTCGCCGCTCGGCCCGCTGCTCTGTTCGTTGCTCTGTGCGTTGTCGGGGCACGTCGTACCTGCTCCCGGTCCCGGTCGGCTCGATCACGCGCGGATCGACTCTCCCCTCCACCGTGGACCGGCCGGCACGAGCCCGGATCGGCCGATCGGTTGATCTTCGCACCGCCCGACCGGCGCGCCGGGACCGGCGGCATTGCCGATGGCGGCCGGACCCGCGGCCGGAAGGCTGGAGGCATCGGGGCAACCGCCCGGAACGACGCGAGAGAAACGTGAAGAACGTGAAAGAGGTACGGACGATGGGCAACTTTTCGACGCGCGGTCGGGTGCTGACCGGGGTCTTCTCGCTCGCCGCGGTGGGCGCGATCACCGCCGGGGTCGCCGCGGCCCAGGTGCCCGGCAGCACCGAGGCCAAGCAGGGCGAGCGCCCGGCCTCGGGTCTGGTGTCGGTCCGGACGCTGGGCGTGGACGCCGCGACCAAGGCCGCGCAGGCCGCCCTCGGGGCGGCCGAGAAGGACGGCCAGAAGGTCACCGTGGTCGTGGTGGCCCGGGACGGCTCGACGCGTGTGCTGCTCAAGGGCGACGGCGCCGGCCCGCAGTCCGAGGAGTCGGCCCGGCGCAAGGCCTACACCGCCGTGTCCTGGAACGCGCCGACCTCGGTGCTGGCCCAACGGGTGACCGCGCCGGGCGCCTCGCTCCGGGACATCCCCGGCACGTTGTTCCTGGCCGGCGCGGTCCCGGTCGCCGTGGACGGCGCCCCGATCGTGGGCATCGGGGTGGCCGGTGCCCCCGCCGGCGACTTGGACGAGAAGTACGCCGCCGAGGGCCTCAAGGCGATCGCCGGTCAGCTGAAGTAGCCGACCGCCGGGTGAAGTCGTCGACCGCCGGCGGTGCTCCCGAAGTGGTGGAGCGGAGGTCGCGGCCCGTGCGCCGCGACACCCCGCGCTTCGGGATCACCGCCGGCCGGAGGCAACTCCGGTAGCGAACGGAACCCGGCGCCGGCTCAGCCGAAGAGCATCGAGGCCTGCGTCCTGAACACCGCGCTCTGGAGGGGCAGCAGCAACTGCGCGGGCAGGAAGCTGTCCGGCATCAGCGGCTCGCGGGGCGTCTGCGCGGCGCGTGCCGCGGGGATGTACAGCGAGGCCATCGAACCGAAGATGACCGCCGTGATGATCACGGCCGCCTTGCGAAATCCGTGCTTGACCATGGAACTGCCCTTCACCGGGGACGTCGGGTTATCGAATCGGCGTCCTCCGCGCTCGGGAATTTCCGGGCAGGGCTCCGCCGCACCGCCCGGGGATTTCTTGGCGGCGCGGCAACTCTAAGGTTTTGTCGGCAAAGGAAAAGACACCGTTCGCCCTCCCGGGTGACGTCATCGGTTGGCCCAGGGCTCAGGACACGCAATTTCACTCGGAAGGGTGAGGATTGTGCGCCTGCGCGCTCCCGCACGTGTCCATGTCCCGTGCCGGGCGTTATTCGGGCCGCCCGGCGCCGATTCGTTCGCGCAGCCAGCGATAGGACGCCCTCGGTGTCCGGGTCCCGGTCGCGAAGTCGACATGGACCAGGCCGAACCGTTGGTGATAGCCCTCGGCCCATTCGAAGTTGTCCAGCAGGGACCAGACGAAATAGCCGCGCACGTCGATTCCGGCTTTGTGCGCCGCGCCCACCGCGGCGATATGCCCGGCCAGGAACGCGATGCGCTCCGGATCGTCGTACCCCTCGGCGGTCGAGCACCCGTTCTCGGTGATCCAGATCGGCGGCAGCGCGTCCGCGTAGTACGCGCCGAGTCCGGTGAGCAGCGTGGTCAGCCCCTCGGGCACCACCGGCCAGTCGAACGCGGTCCGCGGCACGCCGGTGATCTCGCCGATCGTGAACGGCAGCGGCGCGTCCGGGGCGCCGGCCGCGATCACCGTCGGGTTGTAGTAGTTGACCCCCAGTCCGGTCAGCGAGCCGCCGATCAGGTCGAGGTCGCCGGGCTCGACGAAGGGCAGCGCGGTGCTGTCGTGGCCGTACGCGCTCAGGTCGGGGTAGCGGCCGAGCAGCAGCGGGTCGGTGAGCAGCCGGTTGTGCAGCGTGTCGTACGCGGCGGCCGCCGCCCGGTCCTCGGCACTGTCGCTCGCGGCACGTACCGGGGTCAGGTTGTTGGCGACCAGGATCCGCTCGGCGCCGGCCGCGCGCAGCACCGGCGCGGCCAGACCGTGACCGAGCAGTTGGTGATGGGCGGCGGGCAGCGCGTCCAGGAGCAGGGTGTGGCCCGGCGCGTGTACACCCAGTGCGTAGCCCCAGGCCATGTGGATGAACGGCTCGTTGAGCGTGATCCAGGTCCGTACCCGATCGCCGAGCCGGGCCGCGACGTGTTCCGCGTAGTCGGCGAAGCGGGCCGCGGTGTCCCGGGCGAGCCAGCCGCCCTCGTCCTCCAGGGCCTGCGGCAGGTCCCAGTGGAACAGCGTCGGAGTGGGCGTGATGCCGCGCTCGATCAGCGCGTCGACCAGGCGGTCGTAGAAGTCCAGGCCGGCCGGGTTGGGCCGGCCCCGACCGGCCGGCTGGATCCGCGACCACGCGATCGAGAAGCGGTAGGCGTCCACGCCGAGGTCGGCCAGCAGTGCGACGTCCTCGGCCCAGCGGTGGTAGTGGTCGCACGCGATCGCACCGGTGTGCCCGTCGCGCACCCGTCCCGGCTCGGCACAGAAGGTGTCCCAGACCGAAGGGCCGCGGCCGTCCTCGGTGACCGCGCCCTCGATCTGGTAGGCGGCGGTGGCGGTCCCCCAGCTGAAGCCGGCGGGCAGGTCCCAGGGGGTGGTGGGGGACGTCATGGCGGCTCCGTGGGGTGGGCGGTGGCGTGGGCAGTGGCGTAGGCGGACCGGGGCGTGGCGGCGGATCGCGGCCCATGATGGCCCGTGGGGTGAGCGGGGTCCAGGGTTCGGCGGAGGGGGTTCGGGGACGGATCGACGATCCGCACGGCCACCCGATCCGCGCGGCTCGACACCGGCCGACACCGGCCGACGCCGGCCGACGCCGACTCGAAATCCGAACATCGTTTCCTGGGTTAACAATTAGAATGGTTGGCTATGACAACCGGATCCGCGCCAGGCCACCCCGAACACGGCTGGCTCCGCCGACTCATGGCGGCCTCGTGGCGGTATCGGAGCGCCGTGCTGATCGCGTTCGGCACCTCCCTCCTGGGGATGGCCGTCACCGCGCTGGTCCCGCTCATCCAGCGC
Source organism: Embleya sp. AB8 (assembly GCF_049739465.1). Taxonomy (NCBI): domain Bacteria; kingdom Bacillati; phylum Actinomycetota; class Actinomycetes; order Kitasatosporales; family Streptomycetaceae; genus Embleya; species Embleya sp. AB8. The sequence continues at coordinate 28,066 of NZ_JBMHHY010000051.1, read as the reverse complement.
CGGGTGGTCGACGACGCGGTGGCGGGCGAGGTCGGCGGGCTGCTGCCGCTGTCGTTGCTGCTGGTGGGCGCGGCACTGGTGGTCTTCGGCTGTACGTACGCCCGCCGCTATGTCGGCGGAAAGCTCTCCCTCGACGTCCAGTACGACCTGCGTACCCGGATCTTCGACGCGCTGTCCCGGCTGGACGGCGCGCGGCAGGACCAGTTGCAGACCGGACAGATCGTCAGCCGGGGTATCTCCGACGTGACGATGGTCCAGGGTTTCCTGTCGATGATCCCGATGATGACCGGCAACGTGTTGTTGTTCGTCATCTCGCTCGGCGTGATGTTCTGGTTGTCCCCGCTGCTCACGCTGGTCTCGTTGGCGGTCGGTCCGGGGCTGTTCGCCGTCGCCTACCTCTCCCGGAAGCGGCTGTTCCCCGCCACCTGGCAGGCCCAGCAGGACGCCGGCGCGCTGGCCGGGGTGGTGGAGACCTCGGTCACCGGGGTGCGGGTGGTCAAGGGCTTCGGGCAGGAGGAGCAGGAGTTGGACCGGCTGGAGACGGCCGGCCGCAAGTTGTTCGCGTCCCGGCTGCGTTCGGTGCGGTTGAACAGCCGGTACACCCCGACGTTGGCGGCGATCCCGGCAGCCGGTCAGGTCGGCGTACTCGCGCTCGGCGGCTGGTTGGCGGTGCGCGGCGAAATCACCCTCGGCACCTTCCTGGCCTTCTCCACCTATCTCGGCCAATTGGTCGGTCCGGTCCGGATGTTGTCCAGCCTGTTGACCTTCGGCCAGCAGGCGCGGGCCAGCGTGGAGCGGATCTTCGAGGTGATCGACTCGCAGCCGATCGTCACCGAGAAGCCGGACGCCGAGGTGCTGCCCGTGGTGGCCGCCTCGGTCGAACTGGCCGACGTGCGGTTCGGCTATGTCGCGTCCCGGCCGGTGCTCGACGGGCTGTCGCTGCGGGTGGAACCGGGCGAGACGGTGGCCCTGGTGGGCACGTCCGGTTCGGGCAAGTCGACCGTGTCGATGTTGCTCCCGAGGTTCTACGACGTGCAGTCCGGCGCGATCCGGGTGGACGGGCACGATGTGCGGGACCTGACCTTCGACTCGCTGCGGGCCGCGATCGGGTTGGTGATGGAGGACAGTTTCCTGTTCTCCGACACGGTGCGGGCCAACATCGCGTACGGCCGGCCGGACGCGACCGACGAGCAGGTGCTCGCGGCGGCGCGGGCGGCCGAGGCCGACGAGTTCATCCGCGAACTGCCCGCCGGCTACGACACGGTGGTCGGCGAGCAGGGCCTGACCCTGTCCGGTGGGCAGCGGCAACGGGTGGCGCTGGCCCGGGCGTTGATCACCGATCCGCGAATCCTGCTGCTCGACGACGCGACCTCGGCGGTGGACCCCAAGGTCGAGGCGGAGATCCACGCCACGCTGCACCGGGTGATGGCCGGGCGAACCACGATCCTGGTCGCGCACCGCCGCTCGACGCTGCAACTGGCGGACCGGATCGCGGTGTTGGACCGAGGTCGGCTGGTGGACGTGGGCACCCACGACCAGCTGAACGCCCGCTGTCCGCTGTATCGCCTGCTGCTGTCCGGTCCCGGAGACGACGCGGAGGGCGTGGACGCGCACCCGCCACTGTCGCTCGCACCCGTGTCGGTGGCTCCGCCTGCGGCGGCTGCGCCGGGGTCCACGTCCACGATCGTGCCCGCAGTCACGCCCTCGGTCGCGGCCTCGGTCGCGCTCGCCGGCTCCGAGTCGGTCGACGGGGGCGGCGTCACGGCCGCGTTGTGGGACCGGTCGAAGTCGACCGATCGGGTAGTAGTGGCGGCCGCCGCGAGTCCGGTCGCCGGAGGCCGGCCCGGTGGCGGTCCGGGCGGCTGGACGGCGATGCTTCAGGCGACGCCCGAACTGCTCGCCCAGGTGGACAGGTTGCCACCGGCGACCGACGTGCCGAACGTGGACGAGGCCCAGGCCCGCCGCTCGGACCCGGCCTTCGATCTGCGTTCGCTGCTGCGGCCGTTCCGCTGGGCGCTGCTGCTCGCCTTCGTACTGGTGATCCTGGACACCGGCGCCCAGCTCGCACTGCCGGCGCTGATCCGGAACGGTATCGACCGGGGCATCGACCACGGCGCCACCGGCGCGATCATGACGGTGTCCCTGATCGCCGTCGCGATCGTGGTCGCGGACTGGTTCGTCAACGTCGCCCAGGCGATGATCGCGGGCCGCACCGGCGAGCGCTTGTTGTACACCCTGCGCGTGAAGACGTTCGCCCATCTGCAACGGCTCGGACTGGACTACTACGAACGCGAGTTGTCCGGGCGCATCATGACCCGAATGACCACCGACGTCGACGCGCTGTCCACGTTCCTGCAAACCGGACTGATCAGCGCGGTGGTCAGCGTGCTGACCTTCTTCGGGATCATGGTCGCGCTCCTGGTCCTGGACTGGGAGCTCGGGCTGATCGTGATGAGCGTGCTGCCGCTGCTGATCGCCGCGACGGTGGTATTCCGGTCCAAGTCGTCGAAGGCGTATACCGAGGCGCGCGAGAAGGTCAGCGTGGTCAACGCCGATCTCCAGGAGAATGTCGCGGGGTTGCGGGTGTCCCAGGCGTTCCGCCGCGAGGAGCGCAACTCCGAGCGGTTCGCCGAACGCAGCGACGACTACCGTTCGTCCCGGCTGCGGGCCCAGCGCTATATCGCGCTCTATTTCCCGTTCGGCCAGTTCCTGTCCAGCCTCGCGGCGGGCATCGCGCTGATCGTCGGCGCGCATCGGGTGGGCGGCGGGACGCTGTCGGCGGGCGCGCTGATCGCGTACCTGCTCTACATCGACATGTTCTTCTCGCCGATCCAGCAGTTGTCCCAGGTGTTCGACGGCTACCAGCAGGCGGCGGTGGGCCTGCGCCGGATCCGCGACCTGCTGCGCACGCCCACCACGACGCCGCCGCCGGCCGAGCCGGTACCGGTGCCGGCGAGCGGGCTCAAGGGCGCGATCAGCTTCGAGGACGTGCACTTCGCGTACCACGCGCCCGCGCTCGGCGCCGCCGCGCCCGAGGTGTTGTCCGGGGTGACGCTGCACATCGCGCCGGGCGAGACGGTGGCCCTGGTCGGGCAGACCGGCGCGGGCAAGTCGACCCTGGTCAAGCTGGTGGCCCGGTTCTACGACGTGACCTCCGGCGCGGTCCTGGTCGACGGGGTGGACGTGCGCGACTACGACCTCGCGGCCTACCGCCACCGCCTGGGCATCGTCCCGCAGGAGGCCTACCTGGCCCCCGGCACGGTCCGCGACGCCATCGCGTACGGCCGCCCGGAAGCCACCGACGCCGAGGTCGAGTCCGCGGCCCGAGCGGTGGGCGCCCACACCACGATCGCCGACCTGGCCGACGGCTACCTCCACGACGTGGGCGAACGAGGCCGCAACCTGTCGGCGGGCCAACGCCAACTGATCGCCCTGGCCCGCGCCTACCTGGTCGACCCCGACATCCTCCTCCTGGACGAGGCCACCGCCGCCCTCGACCTGGCCACGGAAGCCGCCGTCACCAAAGCCACGGAAGCCCTGACCGGCCGCCGCACCACCCTGGTGGTGGCCCACCGCCTGACCACGGCAGCCCGAGCCGACCGAATCGCGGTAGTCGCCCAGGGCCAAATCATCGAAACCGGCACCCACGAGGACCTCCTCACCAATAACGGCCCGTACGCATCCCTATGGAAGGCCTTCACCGGCAACTCCGAACACGCCGCATAACCCCCACCTCCACCGGCCCACTCCCACGACTCCCACGACGGGAGCCACCGTGCCCCTCACCACACCCGATCCGGCCACCCTGCTCCGGGAGTCGCCGGTCTGCTGCGTGGCTGTTGCTGCCCTGGGCGGCTTGGGTGGTTCGTGGTCGGGGGCGGTCGGCCGCCTTGGCGTCGTGGGGTTGGGCTGGTGTGTGGTTGGTCCCGGGTCCGTTCGGCGGGCCGGGTCGTGGCGGGTGGCCGCCGTCTCGTCGTTGCACGTCCCCTCCGGGGCCGGGGTTTTGCTTGGTGCTTCGCATCCGTTGTTGCCCGTCCACTACGTGGCCGCTGCCGCCCTCGACGGCTTCCCTGACTCGTGGTCGGGGGCGGTTGGCCGCTTGGCGTCGTGTTGTTGAGCTGGTGCGTGGTGGCCCTGGGTCCGTTCGGCGGGGCCGGGTCGTGACGGCTGCCACCGCCTCGTCGTTGCACGTCCCCTCCGGGGCCGGGGTCTTTGCTTGGTGCTCCGCATCCGTTGTTGCCCGTCCACTACGTGGCCGTTACCGCCCTCGTTGGCTTCCTCTGACTCGTGGTCGGGGGCGGTCGGCCGCTTGGCGTCGTGCGGTTGGGCTGGTGCCGTGGTTGGTCCCGGGGCCGTTCGGCGGGGCCGGGTCGTGGGGGTGGCCGCCGTCTCGTCGTTGCACGTCCCCTCCGGGGCCGGGGTCTTTGCTTGGTGCTCCGCATCCGTTGTTGCCCGTCCACTACGTGGCCGTTACCGCCCTGGTCGGCATCCCCCGACTCGCGGTCGGGGGCCGTTGTCCCGGCGGCGGCCCCGAGAGCCGGGGCCAAGCTCGTTCCACAGCCCGCCACGGCTCCCGTCGGGTCCAAAAACCGGATCGCGACGCGACTCCCATGGCTTGGGACTGTCCGTGACCTGCGGCTTTGCCTGGGGCCCGGGCTGCGCAGGCCGGCGAGTGCGGGTTTCGTGCTCCCTGAGCCGAAACCGAGGCACGACAAGGCAGAAAAGGCCGCGCACCACGCTGGAAACCCAAGCACCGGACACACACCTGACCCAAGACCCCGAGCCGGCGCTCCACACGCACACCGCAAGACCTGCGACCCAACCCAGCGAGGCCCGAACGCCTGCGCAGCGGCCGAACCCCCCGACGCCAAGGGACAACGGCCCCCGACCACGAGTCAGAGGAAGCCAACGAGGGCAGTAACGGCCACGTAGTGGACGGGCAACAACGGATGCGAAGCACCAAGCAAAAACCCCGGCCCCGGAGGGGACGAGCAACGACGAGACGGTGGCCACCTGCCACGACCCGGCCCCGCCGAACGGACCCAGGGCCACCGCGCCAGCAGCCCAACACCCCGACGCCCAAGCGGCCGACCGCCCCCGACCACGAGCCAGCAAAGCCGACCAGGGCAGTGACGGCCACGTAGTGGACGGGCAACAACGGATGCGAAGCACCAAGCAAAGACCCCGGCCCCGGAGGGGACGAGCAACGACGAGACGGCGGCCACCCCCACGACCCGGCCCCGCCGAACGAACCCAGGGCAACTGCGGAGAGGGTGCGCCGCACGACGCCAAGCGGCCCACCGCCCCCGACCACGAACCAGCCAAGCCAGCCAGGACGGCAACGGCCACCGGCCAGGACCAGCCCACCGCCACGCCGAGCCACGACGCCGCCCGCCAACCACCAACCACCAACCACCAACCAGACCACGTCGCTTGCGGCCCGCTGGGGGGTCGTGGGTGGTGGTCGGCTACTCCGTTGCTATCGAGCGGAGGATCGGGAGGCGGGCTGCCTTGGCTGCGGGTCTGGCGCCGGCTGCCAGGCCGCCGAGTGCTCCTACCGTCACCAGCACCGCCAGTTGGACCGTGGGCACCGCGAATGGCAGGGTCGCCCCCGTGTTCGCGCCGCCGATGGCCCGGATCGCCACCCAGCCCAGGAACAGGCCCACCGCGAGACCCGCGCCCGCGCCGATCACCGCGACCAGCGTGGACTCCCAGCGCAGGGCCGACCGGATCTGCGCCCGAGCCGCGCCGATCGCCCGCAACAGGCCCAGTTCGCGGGTGCGTTCGTAGGCGGCCAGGGACAGTGTGTTGGCGATCCCGCCCAGCGCGATCACCAGGGCCAGCGCCAGCAGCACGTAGACCACCGCCACCAGCGTCTGCAACATCGCGGCGTTTGCCTCCACAAACCCTTCCCGGTCCCGCACCGGCGGTGCGCCGTAGTCCTTGGCCAGCCGCTGCACCTCGGCCCTGACCGTCCCGGTCGAGACCCCCGGCGCCAACCGCAACACCGCCGCCGAGTCCAGCGCCGCGTCCGCGTGCGGTTCCCACGCGGTCCGGTCGATCAGGTAGTCGCCGACCACCGCCGTGCGGTCGTAGAGCCCGATCACCGTGAACGACGTTCGCGCGCCGTCCGGGAAGGTGACCTCGGCGGTCGAACCGAGCCGCCAGCCGCGGTCCTTGGCGGTGGCCGCCGACACGGCCATGCCGTTCGGACCGAGTCCGGTCACCCGTCCCTCGGTGACATCCAGGTCGAACAACCGGTCCAGCCGGGCCGAGTCGACGGCGAGCAATTGCCGGCTGTGCCCGTCCACGAGCGCGCCCGCGTTGCGGATCCCGGTGGCCGCCTCGACATCGGGCAACTCGGCGGCCCGGCGGGTGAGTTCCGGGCTGTGTCCGCCGCCGGCCCAGGTGCCCGGCGACGAGCCGCCGATCACCAGCTGCCCGGCGATCACCTTCCGGGTCTGGTCGCCCGAACCCTCCTTGAGCGAGGCCGCGAAGACCGCGAACAGCGTGACGATGGCGATCCCGAGCAACATCGCGGTGGCCGCGCCGGCGGTCCGCCGCGGACTGCGCAGCAGGTTGCCCCGAGCCAACGCACCCGGCGCGCCCCGCAGCCGCGGCAGCGGCGCGGTGAGCGGACCGCCGACCGCACGGATCCCCGCCGGCGCGATCAGCAGTACCCCGGCCGACAACACCGGCGCCGCTACGGCCAACCCCACCATGCCACCACCCGCGATACCCACCGCGAGCCCCGCCGCGAGCAGTACCAGGCCCACCACCAGCCGGCGGCGCGGCAGTTCCGTACGCTCGGCGCCGGCCCCGCGCAGCGCCGTCACCGGCGCGACCCGCGAGCCGCGCACGGCGGGCACCAGCGCCGCGAACGCCGTGACCAGGATGCCCACCGGCAGCACGGTCAACGCGGTGGACGCCTTGAACGTCAGCCCGCGCGCGGGCAGCGTGAAGCCGAACCCGGAGAACAACTCCTTGAGCCCGGCGGCCAGTCCGAGTCCCGCGGCCAGCCCGGCCGTCGACGCGATCACGCCGATCACCAGTGCCTCGATCAGCGCCTGCCGCAACATCTGGCTTCGGCTCGCGCCCAGTGCCCGCAACAGCGCGACCTCCCTGGTGCGTTGCGCGGCCACCACGGAGAACGTGTGGTTGATCGAAAAGGCCGCGACGACCAGCGCGATCGCCGCGAACACGGTCAGGAAGGTGCGGAAGATCTTCAGGAAGCCGTCCTCGACGGCGGACACCGCCTCGCTGGTGGCCGCCTTGCCGGGCAACGCCTGGGTATCGGCCGGCAGTGCCCGCTGGATCCGCCCGGCCAACTCCCGCTGATCGGTGCCGGCCACGGCCCGTACCGCGATCGTGCCGATCTTGCCGGGGTCGCGCTGTACGTGCTGCCGCGCGCCGTCGAGACTGAACGCGGTGTACGAGCCGCCGCCGAAGGCGTCCAGGTCACCGAAGGTGGCGATGCCGACGATGGTGACGGGAACCGGTCCGGGGGTCAGTACGGTGACCCGGTCGCCGGGCTTGAGGTGCCCCTGTTTGGCGGTGGCCCGGTCGATCACCACCTCGTCGGGCGTCGCCGGTGCCCGGCCGTCGGCCAGGCGATAGGGCGTCAGCGCCGGGTCCGGTATCCAATTGCCCGCCGTGCGGGGGCCGTTGCCGGTCAGCGCCGTGCCGTCCTTGCCGACCACCTGGCCGTAGCCCTGGATGACCGGTTGGGCGCCCGCGACGCCCGGCACCGCACGGACCCGGTCCACGAGCGCGGCGTCGATCCCGCCGCGCTGGGTGCCGGGCCGGTCGGTGACCGAGGTCGCGTTGCGCACCACCACATCGGTACCCGCGCCGCTGTCGCGGATCAGCCCGCCGATGGAGGAGCTCATCGTGTCGGCGAGTACGAGCGCCCCGGAGAGGAAGGCGGTGCCGAGCAGCACGGCCAGGGCCAGGCCCACGAGCCGACGTTTGCGGGCCCACAGGTTGGCGAGCGAGAGCCGGATCAGCATCGCGGTCACTCCCCTCGGGCGCCGGCACCGGCACCCGCGCCGGCGGCGACTCGATCGAAGGCCTTCATCCGGTCCAGCACACGGTCCGGGGTCGGTGCCTCCATGTGGTCCGCGATCCGCCCGTCGGCGAGGAAGACCACGCCGTCCGCGTAGCCCGCCGCGACCGGGTCGTGGGTGACCATCAGGACGGTCTGGCCGAGTTCGTCCACGGCGTCGCGCAGCAGCGCCAGCACCTCGGCGCCGGAACGCGAGTCGAGGTTGCCGGTCGGCTCGTCCGCCATCACGATCTCCGGCCGCCCGACCAGTGCCCGGGCCACCGCGACCCGCTGTTGCTGACCGCCGGAGAGCTCGCCCGGTCGGTGCCCCAGCCGTTGGCCCAGGTCGACCGCGGTGACCACCTTGTCCAGCCAGTCGAGGTCGGGCTTGCGGCCGGCCAGTGACGCGGGCAGCACGATGTTGTCCAGTGCGGTCATCGTGGGCAGCAGGTTGAACGCCTGGAAGACGAACCCGATCCGGTCCCGGCGCAGCCGGGTGAGCTGCCGGTCGGTCAGCGAGCCGAGTTCGGTCCCACCCAGGTGGACCGCGCCCTCGGTGATGTCGTCGAGCCCGGCCAGGCAGTGCAGCAGCGTGGATTTGCCGGACCCGGAGGGGCCCATCACGGCGGTGAACCTGCCGCGCGGGAAGCCGATCGTGACGTCGTCCAGGGCGCGCACGGTGGTGTCCCCGGCGCCGTGGACGCGGGAGAGGTGCACGGCGCGGGCCGCGTACCGCACGGCGGGATCGGTGCGATCGGTGGGGTCGGTGGAGTCGGTGCTCGTGGTCATGACGATCCTCGTGAGGAGAGCGAGCTTGCGGAAGGAGACGGTTCGGGCTCGGCGGCACGACGGCCGGCGCCGGCGCGCCCACGTGCGGCGGTGGTCGCCGGTTCGGGCCCGCCCGGCGTGGCGGCCGGGTCGCCGACGGCGCCGACGGCGGTGCGGCGCAGCCGGGTTCGGCTCCGGGTGCGGTCACCCGAGGGCTTGAACACGGACAGCGCGGTCGCGGCGATCAGCGCGAGCAGTTGGCAGATCACCACGACCAGGTGCCAGGTCTGCACCGGCGGCAGCGCGTCCGCTTTTCCCCCGGGGGCCGAGTCGGCGATCAGTCGCTCGGCGAACTGGCCGACCACCCCGGCGCCGGCCGCGATCACCGCGAGCAGCAGCACGATCTTGACCTTGATCCACAGGTGCTGCCACAGCCCCCAGGGCGTGAACAGACACAGCAGCACGCCGGTGATCAGGGAGAGCAGCGCGAACGGAACGCCGCCGGCGAAGACGAAGACGCGCATCAGCCGATAGGCGCTGTGCCGCAGCGTGTCGTCGTTGGTCATCCGGGCCAGCACGGCGATCAGCAGCATGACCCATTCGACGCCCAGGAGACCGACGGCGAACACGACGTGTGCGGAGTTGACCGCTCTGCGCACGCGCCTCGAGAAGCGCCGGTTGCCGGTCGTCGGCGACGCGTTCACGGTGTCCTCCTGGGGTGGTTGCGGATCGGACGCGGCATCGGGCGAGGGGCCCGGGCCCGGCCGGCGAGGGGTGGGATCCGGTCGGTTCCGACGCCTCGTCGACGGGTTCAACTCTTCCGATTCGCGGCCCGGCCGGCGTCCGGCCCGGGGATGCACTCCACCTGCTGCCGTGGCAGGTCGGCAGGCCCGCTGACCGGCGCTTTCCTGCTCCCTGGGAAGCAGTCCCCAGGGGGTGATCTGCTCCCCCGGGAGCATCCGACAAGCCCTCGGCCGGCCGACGCGCGAGGCCCTCGACTCCCCCTACCGTTGATCGCATGAAGTGCCCCTCGAATCCGTCGACCCGGCACCCGGGCGCGTGGCCGGGACCGCCGTGGTTGCGGACGTCCCGCCCCGGCGCAAACTGGCTCGCGCACACGCTCGACCCGGTTCCGCGCGTCGTGCGCGACGTCGCGCTCGCGCTGCTGGTGTGCGCGGTGCAACTGGGCGGGATGGTGTTCGCGGCCCGTCATCAGGCGGCCACACCTCGGGGGCTGGACGCGTGGGGCGTCGTGCTGATCGTGCTCGGCCCGCTGGCCCTGATCGTGCGCCGCCGCTACCGCGTCGGGGTGCTGTTGGTCGCGGTCGGCTCGGCGCTGCTCTACGCGATGCTCGACTATCCGCGCGGGCCGATCTTCCTCGCGATGATCATCGCGCTGTGGGGCGCCTTCGCCGCCGGCCTACGCCTCCTGGCGTATGTGGTGCTCGCCGTGGGCTACGCGGGCTTCGTGTGGATCACACCGCTGGTGACCTCCGAGCCCGGCCCCACGCTCGGTCTGGCGTTCGGCATCGCCGCGTGGATGCTGGTGCTCGCGGGGATCGGCGAGCTGGTCCGGTTGCGCCGCGCGTTCAACGCGGCCGAGGCGCAGCGGGCCCGGGTGCAATCGCTCGGCCTCGCCGAGGCCGAGCGGCGCCGGGCGGGGGACGAACGGCTGCGGATCGCCCGCGAGTTGCACGACGTGCTGGCCCACCACATCTCGCTGATGAACGTGCAGGCGTCGGTGGGCCTGGAGTTGATGGACTCCTCGCCGGAGCAGGCCCGCGAGGCGTTGACCGCGGTCAAGTATGCGAGCCGCGAGGCGCTGGGCGAGCTGCGCTCGGTGCTGGACATCCTCAGAGGCGATTCGGTGGACCGCTCGGGTCCGGACGGCGCCCCGCGCGCGCCGACCGCGGGCCTGGATCTGCTCGACGACCTGGTCGCCCGCACCTCGGCGGGCGGGCTGACGGTGCGGGTCGAGCGCTCGGGCAGCACACGACCGCTGACCGCGGCGGTGGATCTGGCGGCCTACCGCATCGTGCAGGAGGCGCTGACGAACACCCTGCGCCACGCCGGGGCGAGCGAGGCGGTGGTCGGCGTGACCTACGGGGCGACCGGTCTGGATCTGGCGATCCGGGACAACGGCCGGGGCGCCGAGACGAAGCCGCCACCGGCCGTGCCGGCGGACGCGTTGACGTCCGGCGGCAACGGACTGCACGGGATGCGCCAGCGGGCCGCCGCGCTCGGGGGGCGGTGCGTCGCGGGGCCGGTGCCCGGGCGCGGTTTCCACGTACAGGCGCATCTGCCCTACGGTGGGCGCGCCGAGGGGCCCGACCACGCGGCGGATCCGCCGGCCGAACCGGCGGCGACCACCGGCCGACCGGCGCGGTCCACCGAGGGGGACGCATGATCAGCTTGGTACTGGCCGACGATCAGGCCCTGGTGCGCGCGGGCTTTCGGGCGCTGCTCACCGCGCAGCCGGACATGGAGGTGGTCGGCGAGGCGGGCGAGGGCGGCGAGGCGGTCCGGCTCACCCGCGAACTGCGCCCCGACGTGGTGCTGATGGACATTCGGATGCCGGGCATGGACGGCCTGGAGGCCGCGCGGGTGATCGCGGCGGATCCGGCCCTGACCGAGGTTCGGGTGGTCATCCTGACCACGTTCGACCTGGACGAATACGTCTTCGAGGCGCTGCGCAACGGCGCGAGCGGCTTCCTGGTCAAGGACACCGAACCGGCCGAACTCCTGCGCGGGGTGCGGGTGGTCGCGGCGGGCGACGCGTTGTTGTCGCCGAACGTGACCCGCCGGCTGATCGAGGAGTACGCGGCGACCGCACTCCGCCCCACCGCCGCGCCGGCCGCCGAACTGGCGCTGCTCACCGAGCGCGAGCGCGAGATCGTGGGCCTGGTCGGGCGCGGTCTGTCCAACGACGAGATCGCCGAGCACCTGGTGCTCAGCCCGCTTACCGCGAAGACGCACGTAAGCCGGGCGATGACCAAGCTCTCCGTCCGCGACCGAGCCCAACTCGTCGTCTTCGCCTACGAAACGGGCCTGGTCACCCCGGGCCGCACCACCCTCTGACAAACCGACCACACGCTCCTTCGAACCCACGCGGCACGCCGGATGGACCGTCTCGGCCCATCCGGCGTGTGCGAATCGAACTTCCGCTACTCCCCTACTCCTTCGCGCCCACCGCGTCGATCGGGGACAGGCGCAGCAGCCGGCGGGTCACCGGAGCGACCGTCAGGGGGGCCAGGAGCAGGGCCGCGACGCTGATCGCCAAGCACAGGGGCAGCGGGATATACGGGGTGCTGTTGTCGTACGCGCCCTTGTTGACCGGTATCAGGGTGGCCACCGTCACCGAGAGGCCCAGGCCCAGGCCGATCACGCCGACCATGACCGCCTCGCGGCGGATCACCGCGCGCACCTGCCCGGAAGTGCTGCCGATCATCCGCATCAGGCCCAGCTCACGGGTCCGGGCCGCCGTGGTGACCGCCATCGTGTTGATCGCGGCGATCGTCGCGAAGCCCGCCAGGATCACCATCATCACGTAGTTCAGCCACTTGTTGGTCTCGCGGTCCTTGTCCACCTGCGTGGCATACCCCGCGCGGTCGGCGACGGAGGCGCCCGGGTGCCGCCCGGTCAGCTCGGTCAGCGCCGCCTCGGTGGCCCGCGAGTCCGCACCGGCGGCGAACTTCACCAACAGCCGCCCGTCCAGCGCCGTCTCCACGTGGTGCTCGACCGCCGCCCGCGGCAGCGTCACCGTGGCGGTGCCGAGCCCACGCTCGTAGATCGCCACCACGACCGGCTTGATCTCGGTCCCGTCGCCGAGCCACATCGACGCCGGACTGCCGACCTTCGCATCCAGCGCCGACGCGGTGGCCCGGTCCAATGCGACCGCGCCGCCCGCCGGTTGCGGCGCGCCGGCCCGCAGCGCGGTGGTGTCGCCCTCGAGCACGTCCAGGTCGAGCGTGCTCGCCAGGTCCCGCGTGGTGCCGCCGATCCCCTGCGCGCTCTGCTTGTTCAGGCTGCCGTCGCGCGCGACCACGACCGAGGTGTTCAGCACCGAGGTCACCGACGCGACGCCGGGCGTGGCGGCCACCTCGGCGGTGGCCTGCGGCGTGAACCCGGGCCCGGTCAGCACCCGGTCCGCGGTCACCGCGTCCCGGGACTGCATCCCGGCGTAGTGGTCCTCGGCGGCGAACATGAAGCTCAGCGTCGCCGCGAAGGCGACCGCGAGCGCAATCGGGGTGATCGCCGACGCCAGCCGCCGGGAGTTGGCCCGCGCGTTGTCGAAGGCGAGCTGCCCGGTGGTGCCGAACAGGCTCCCCACCCAACCGAGTACCGACACCAGCAGGTGCGCCAACATCGGCCCGAGCAGCCCGATCGCGAGCATGAACAGCATGATCACGCCGCCGGCCGCGCTCACCGCCTTGTCTCCGGACGCGTTCAGCGCGACCCGGGTCACCGCGATCCCGCCGCCCAACGCGCCCAGGCCGAGCAGCAGCCGGATCCAGCCGACGAAGGCCTTCTCGGTCGCAGCGTCGCCCAACGCCTCGGTGGGCCGGATCTTGGCACTGCGCCGCGCCGCGAGCAGCCCCGCGCCCAGCGCCGTCAACGTACCCGCGCCGACCGCGACGACCATCGGTATCCAACCCACGGACAGGGTGACCCCGTGCGCGATCAGGTCGCGGTTCTCCATCGCGCCGAACCACCAGCGAGCCAGCAAAACGCCGGGCAGCAACCCCACCACGCCCGCGACCAGCGACACCAGACCGGTCTCGGTCGCGATCATCCGCCGGATCTGCCACGGCGTGGCGCCCACCGCGCGCAACAGCGCGATGTCTCGGCGGCGCTGTCCCACGGACAGCGCGGTCGCACCGGCCACCACGAAGATCGCCACCGTGAGCACGATGCCGCCCAGGCTGCCGCCGATCGCGGTGAGCAGTTCCCGGGTGTCGGCGAGGTCGGTGAACTCGGCCGCCCCGCGCGCGTCTCCCGTGAACACCTTGGCGCCGGTGCCCGCCAGCGCCGCCCGTACGTCCCGGGCCACCTTCGCGGTCTCCGCGCCCGCCGCAGGCAGCACGCCGATCGCGGTGACCGTGCCGGGATGCCCGGCCAGCCGCTGCGCCTCGGCGTCGGCCACGTACAGATGCGCGCCCTTCCCGGGCACCACGCCACTCACCCGCAGCGCGACCTCACCGCCGGGCGTGGCCACCCGCAGTGTGTCGCCGACCTTGACCGAACCGGCCGCAGCCGAACCCGCCGAGCCCGAGCCCGCCGCAGCAGCCGCCGTGGTCATCACGACCTGCCCGGCCCCGGGCGCACTGCCCGAACGGGTGCCCGCCAGCGGCGCCGACGACCATCCGTGCCCGTCCACCACCCCATGCGGCGTCTGCGCCGGGAAGGTCACATCGGGGATGACGCCGGCCACCCCGGGCACCGCCGCGATCCGGCCCGCGAGTCCCGCGTCGACCCGGGGCCGCTCGGGCGTCAGGGTCGACTCGGTGTACTTGCCGTCGCCGTGCCCCATCACCTTGCTGATCTTGCTCGCGCCGCCGACCAGCACGGGAGTGTCGGCGTAGCGCTCGGGTGTGGAGTGCGCACGGATCCCGCTCTCCAGGAACACGCCGCACATCGTGACCAGCATCGAGGCGAGCAGCAGCGCCGCGAACGAGCCGGCGAAGGACGCGGGTCGAAAGCGCACCGAGGTGCGCGCGAGACCGTTGGGTCGGAACAGGGACATGATCAGGCCGCCTGTCCCTGTCGCGCGCCGACCTGGGAGAGGTCGACCATCCGGGCCGCGACCGCCTCCGGCGTCGGCCGGTACAGCTCACCCGCCAGGTTGCCCGCGGCCAGGAAGACGACGCGGTCCGCGTACGACGCGGCGACCGGGTCGTGGGTGACCATCACGATCGTGGCGCCGCTGTCGTCCACGGCCCGGCGCAACAGCGTGAGCACCTCGGCGGCGGTGGTGGTGTCCAGCGCGCCGGTGGGCTCGTCCGCGAACAGCACGTCCGGCCGGGTGACCAGCGCGCGGGCGATCGCGACGCGCTGCTGCTGGCCGCCGGACAACTGCGCGGGTCGGCGACCGGCGTGGTTGTCGAGGCCGACCATGGTCAGCACCTCGGCGGCCCGGCGCCGGTCGGCCCGCTCGCCGGCCAGGCGCAGCGGCAGCAGTACGTTCTTCTCCACGGTCAGTGAAGGCAGCAGGTTGAACGCCTGGAAGACGAAGCCGAGTCGGGTCCGGCGCAGCCGGGTGAGGTCGTTCTCCTTCATCCTGGTCAGGTCGTCGGTGCCGAGCAGCACCCGACCGGCGTCCGGCCGGTCCAGGCCGGCGGCGCAGTGCAGGAAGGTGCTCTTCCCGGAGCCGGACGGGCCCATCACCGCGGTGAACGTACTCCGGGGGATGCTCAGGTCGATGCCGCGCAGCGCGTGCACCGCCGAGTTCCCCCGGCCGTACGTCTTGGTCACCGCGTCCAGCCGTACCGCGCTGTCCACCGCGACGGGCGCCCCGAGGTGCGCGGTGTACCCGGCCTCCTGCTCGGCCTGTCGGCTACCGCGACTGCCTCGCCCGAACATGCTGCCTCCCGTGTCCTGTACCGCCCGTCGAAACCAACAGGTTCGAAGCTACGGATCGGCGGGGGTCCGGCACGATGGGGCGACCATGCGGATCGGGGGTGGGGGTGGCACCACCCCCGTCGTTCAGGCGACCGGGCGGGCGGCGGGCTTGGTTCGGCTGGGGACCACGAAGGTGACGCCGAGCGCGGCGACCGCGGCCACGGCGGCGCAGACGAAGGTCAGCACGAAGCCGCGTTCGGCGGGCAGCCCGCCGGGGCCGGGGTTGGCGGTGAGCAGCGTGGTGGAGATCGCGCTCGCGCAGGACATCCCGACGGTGCGGGCGATCGTGTTGATCCCGGTGGCGATGCCGGTCTGTTCGACCGGGACCGCGCCGACGATCAGGTTGGCCATCGCGGACATCGCCAGGCCGATGCCGATGCCGAAGACGAACATCGCAACCAGGATGTGCCAACCGCTGGTGTGCAGGGTGGCCAGGGACGTGAAGCCCACGGCCATCAGCACGCAGCCCGCGACCATCGCCGCCTTGGAGCCGAAGCGCTTGTCGATCACTCCCGCCATCGGGCCGATCAGCAACATCGCGAAGGCCTGCGGCAGTACGTACAGACCGGACACCGTCACGGTGGTGCCGAAGCCGTAGCCGGTGCTCTCCGGCATCTGCAGGAAGCGCGGTACGAGCAGCATGCCCGCCATCATCGAGAAGCCGACGAGCAGGCCGCCGAGGTTGGTCGCCCACACCCCGCGCAGCCGCATCACCCGCATGTCCACGAGCGGTTCCGCGGCGCGCGACTCGGCCCGCACCCACAGGCCGAGGAAGACGAAGCCGGCCACGAACAGGCCGATCGTGTTCACCGAACCCCAGCCCCAGGACTCGCCCTTGCTCAGCGCGAGCATCACGCCGACCAGGCCGAGCGACATCAGCGCGCCGCCGAGCCAGTGGATCCGGCCCTTGACCCGCACCGGCGAGTCGGGGATCAGGAACCACGACGCGACCGCGGTGACCAGGCACGTCACCATCGGTATCCAGAACAGCCAGTGGTAGGACAGGTGGTCCATGATCGGTCCGGTGACCACGATGCCGATGCCGCCGCCGATGCCCATGATCGCGGACATCAGGCCGATCGCCCCGGCCCGGCGCTCCGGCGGGAACTCGTCGCGGACGATGCCGAAGGACAGCGGGAAGACCGCGCCGCCGAAGCCCTGGATCACCCGGCCGATGATCATCAGGCCGACCGAGTCGGCCAGCGCGCATACCAGCGAGCCGACCGCGAGCATCCCGATGGTGAACACGAACAGGCGCTTCTTGCCGTACATGTCGCCGAGCCGCCCGAGGATGGGCGTGGTCACCGAGGCGCACAGCAGGTAGCCGGTCATCAGCCAAGAGGTCGCGTCGGCGGTCGCGCCGATCTCGGTCTGGATCTGTGGGAGGGCCGGCGCCAGCATCGACTGGAGCAGCGAGTAGGTCAGCGCACCCATGATCAGCACGAGCAGCACGAACCCCGTCCGGCTCACGCCCGCGGGCGCGGTCGCGGTGGGGGTCGTGACGGGGGTTTCGGGTGCGGCGGGCGGGACAGTGGCGGACGGCGCCTGCTGCGCGCTCTTCAAGACGGGTTCCTTACATGTACGGGGCACCGAATGAGACGTTCGGCTCCCCGCGACGGGGTTCATGGTTGGGTGTATCAACCGACTTTATGCGGAGCCCGGAAGACGTGATCACCGACCGAAGGGGCGCGGGGGTAAATTCCCCGTAAGGATTCGGTGCTCAAGGCTCCGTTATCGGCCAAATATCGGGCAAATCCCAAGCGTTGTGATATGTCAAGATCGATCTGACGCATCGTCACTTCCTGGGAGGGCAACCCCGTGGCGGATCGAGAGCCGGAACTGCGCATCACCCACATCTGCGAAACCCCCTGGCATGAGGTCAAGGCCCAGTCGCACGGCGGGCGGCGCGCCTCGGTCTGGGAGAAGTTCCTGGAGTGGTCCCCCGAGCGGTTGGTCATCTACGCCCGCTACGACGCGGGCGTCGTGGTCGAGCGACACGGCCACATGTCCGAGCACTACGTCTTCGTGGTCGCCGGCGAGGTGCTGATCGGCGACCGCCCGTGCCCCGTCGGCACGCACATCACCCTGGAGCGGGGCGCCGCGTTCGGGCCGCTGATCGCCGGTCCCGAGGGCGCGACCCTGTACGAGATCATGTGCGGCGATCCGAGGGCGGTGCCCGCCGACCGGGCCGGCTTCGAACGCCTGTGTGCCGAGCGGGACATCACCCCGCTCCCCAATCCCCCGGTCCCGTGGCCCGCGTGGCTGGCCGACCGCACCGACGGCGACCCGGGCGCCGCCGCGAACTGACCGGGCCGGGACGCGGCGGCTCGCGGTCGGGCAAAATCAGGCCACCTTCGGCGAAGTGGCTCTGTGCCGGCGATCCGCGGGCTGCCTAGTCTCGACACATGGACTCGAAACCGGACCCCAATCCGGCCCCGAAGCCGGACTCGAAGCCGGACCCGAACAGCGGCCCCACCCCGGACCCCGACGCCGGCCTCGCGCACTGGAAGGCGGATCCCGGCTGGCTGAACACCGCGAGCCACGGCCTGCCACCGGACGCCTCGTGGGCGGCGATCGCCCGGGCCCAGGAGTCGTGGCGGCTCGGCCGTACCGACATGGAGGAGTTCCACGCGGCCGGCGAACGGGCGCGGGCGACGTTCGGCCGGCTGGTGCACGCGCCGACCGAGACGATCATGGCCGGCCAGACCACCTCCGGCCTGCTCGCGCCGTTCGCCGCCGGGCTGCCGGAAGGCGGGCGACTGGTGGTGCCCGAGGTCGAGTTCACCTCCAACCTGTTCCCCTGGCTGGTCCAGCGGGCCCGCGGCGTCGAGGTGGTCACCGTGCCGGCGGCCAAGCTGGTGGACACGATCGACGAGCGCACCACGGCGGTCGCGTACAGCCTGGTCCAGTCCGCCGACGGGTCCATCGCCGCCGACGCGGAGCTGGTCGCGGCGGCCCGCGCGTACGGCGCCGACGTCTACGTGGACGGTACGCAGGCGTGCGGGTGGCTGCCGGTGGACGTGACCCGCTACGACCTGTTCGTGGTCAGCGCGTACAAGTGGCTGATGACCCCGCGCGGCGCGGCGTACGGCTACGTGGCGCCGGAGCTGGCCGCCCGCACCCTCCCGCACGCCGCCAACTGGTACGCGGGCGCGCCCGATGTCGACCCCTACTACGGCCCGCCACTGCGGCTGACCGACGCCGCGCGGCGCTTCGACACGTCGCCGGCGTGGTTCTGCCAGGTGGGCGCGGCGCCCTCGCTCGAACTGGTCGAGCGGATCGGCGTCGAGCGGATCCGCACCCACGACGTCGGCCTGGCCAACCGCTTCCTGCGCGGGCTGGGCCTGCCCGAAGGGGACAGTGCGATCGTCGCGGTCGACCAACCCGACGCCGAGGCCCGCCTGGCAGCCGCCGACATCCGCGTCTCGGCCCGGGCCGGCCGTACCCGACTGGCCTTCCACATCCACAACACCGAGGCGGAGGTGGACGCCGCGGTGGCCGCGCTCACCTCCTGACGCACCGTCGGGACCCGGCTCCGCCCCGGCGCCGGGTCCGGTGACGTGGTAGCGGACCCGATTCCGCGCACCCCTACCGACGAGATGGGACGCCCTTGGTTTCCGCCGGAACCATCCGCGCGGAATCATGGTCCGAACAGTGGCCGGTGCCGCAACCCGAGCACCGGCCCATCGAACCAGCCACCAACCGCGCCCACGCCGTTGCCGGATCCGTCGGAGACCTCGTGCAGAGTCCGCTGTTCAACCACTCGGTGAGCCAGTCCGCAGCGCGTTACAGCCTGCAAAGCGCGCACATGCTCCGGGTGTTGCTGGCCCCGGAGGTGGGCACCGAGGTACTGGCCCGCAAGGGCGCGATGGTGGCCTACCAGGGCAACGTGCAGTTCGAGGGCGCCTACCAGACCGCCGCCGAGCTGCGTACCGGCGCGCTCACCGGCGACATGCTGGACCTGATGCGCTGCCACGGCCACGGCACCGTCTACTTCGCCAACCAGGCGCAGAGCATCCACATCCTGAACCTGAACAACGAGGCGCTGATCATCGAGGACGAGAACGTCCTGGCCCTGGACGGCACGCTCAACTGGAGCGTCGTCCAGATCGACGCGAGCTACAACGTGGGCGGGATGGGCGCCTATTCGATGCAGATCGGCGGCACCGGGAAGATCGTGATCACCACGTCCGGCCACCCGCTGGTGCTGCGCGCGTCGCACGACCACGAGGTGTTCGCGGACGCCGACGCGGTGATCGCCTGGACCGCCGGGCTACAGACCAGCCTCCAGGCGCAGACCACGTCCGAGCGGATCTGGCGGCGGCGTCGGCAGACCGGCGAGGGCTGGACGATGGCCTTCCTCGGCGAGGGCTACGTGGTGGTCCAGCCCAGCGAGATCCTGCCCGCGAACCTGACCGCGATGGATGGCAACCGCTGGTTCGGCATGGGCGCCGACGGCTTCCAGAACAACACCTGGGCCGCCCCCGGCGGCCCGCACGGCGCCCCGCCGCCGCACCCGCAGCAGGGCCGGTACGGTCCGCCCGGCCCCTATGGCCCGGGCCCCTACGGTCCCCCCGGACCGTACGGGCCACCGCGCTGACCCCGGCTATCCCGCACGCCGCCGCGGCGCGCGGGCCAACTGCCTGGACTGGGCGACCAGTCGACCCGCCGAATCCCACACCTCGCCGTCCTCCTCCAGGAAACCGCCGGCCAGATTGCGGGTGCTCAGCGCGACCCGCAACCAGCCCGGCGCCGGCCTGGCCCGCACATGCACGGTCAACTCCACCGTCGGCACCCAGCCGCGCAGCCCCAGGTCGAACCCGGTCGGCGGCAGTGCGTCGAC
The DNA here is from genome assembly GCF_049739465.1 of Embleya sp. AB8. NCBI lineage: Bacteria > Bacillati > Actinomycetota > Actinomycetes > Kitasatosporales > Streptomycetaceae > Embleya > Embleya sp. AB8. The sequence goes on along the minus strand of NZ_JBMHHY010000051.1, from coordinate 7,793 downwards.
CGCAAGCAGCAGGGCCAGCGGATCGGGGGCGCGCCCGTCCGCGAGCCGCCACCACGCGCGGATCTCGCCGCGCCCGGACGGCCGCCCGGTCAACCAGCCGGCGGTCGCCGGGTCGAGCAACTGCTCGCTGCGATCCATGAACGCGGCCCCGCGAAACGACGCCGGGAACGCCGATCGTGCCGCGCACTCCTCCACCGAGGGCAACTCCGGTGGCCGGGCGCTCGTACGTACCTCCGGGTCGAGCGCGGCCAGGTCGCCGTAGGACCCGGTCACGTGTACCCGCGGCACGCCGTCCTGGAGGATGCGCGCGATGCCGCTGCTCAGCGTGCGGCCGGTGCGCAACACTTCGGTACGCACCTCGGCCGGGCCCGGCTGCGACGCGCTCAGGTAGTGCGCGGTGATCGTGAACGGGTCCGGTTGCGTCAGGCTCGCGCCGAGCGCGCGGGCGGCGAGGGCGAGCAGATACCCGCCGTTGAGGCCCATGCCGAACGCCCAGTCCGGCGAGAGGGTGGTGGCGAAGACGCCCGGCTCGTCCGGGCGGGGGACGCACGTGGTGTCCCGATCGAGTTCGTAGCGCGGTTCGGCGGCGGATACCTGTTCGGTCACGGCGAAGACTCCACGGGTGCTCGGCTGACCGGCGATCAGCTCGACACGGTCACAGATACGAGCCGCCGTCCGGCCCATCCGCGTCCGAGAACGGCGACACCGGGGCGATCTCGATGTCGTGACGCAACATCAGGGTCAGCCGGATGCCCGCCCACAACCCTTCCAGCCAGCCGATCAACTGGGCCTGCACGATCCGCAGTTCGGCCGCACTCGGCGCCCCGGGGCCGGCGAACGGGCGGGTCAGGCGCGCCAGTTCGGCGTAGAGGTCGGGGGCGAGCGAACGCCGCAGTTCGGGCAACGAGCGTTCGTAGATCGCCCGGACCCGGGCCCGCCCCGGCTCGTCGGCCGGCGCCGCGCGCAGTTCCGCCAACAACCGGCGGATCATCTCGGCGATCCGCATCACCCGGTCGGGCGCGGGGACCAGTTCGTCCAGTGCGCGCCGATCGTCGCCTTCGGCTGCGCTGTCGATCCGCGGATCCACCATGCGCCGCGCCTACCCCGCGTCGGGGCCGGAAAACGCCATCGTGGTCAGCCTCTTGCCCGCGAGGTGGGCGAACTCGGCGGCAGCGACGGCCCGGAGCCGGTCGACCGCGCCGGCCCGGCGCTCTCGTCGGACACCGGGTGTCCCCGCATCGCGTCGGCATGTGCTTCCGCCGACGGCGCCGCGCGCTCGGGCGCGGGGGCCGGCGCCGGCTCGTCCGCCGCCGACCGCACCCCCAACTCCCCTGCGTCGGCGGCCCGTTCCGCCCGCGAACGAGCCCTGGCCGCGCGCAACAGCACGATCACGCCCGCGAGGAACGCCAGGTATGCGACCACCCCCACCGCCAACCAGGTCCACACAGCCCTCTCCCCACGTCAGCCGATCACCAAGAGCTATCAACCGAAATCTACCCGTAAGCACGACTCGCCCAACACGTCTCGTGCGTCCGCCTCGTGCGGGTTCCGTGGAGAACCTGCGCAGGTCTGCCGCCGGTATCGGCCGGGCATCGAACCCCGCGCCCCGAAGGACGCACGGCGGCCGGCCGGAGTTCCCCGGGGCGACTGCGACCCCTCGCCCGGAGGCGGCTCCGAACCCATGCGTCCCACCCTCGCAGCCGGCCGACCCGCCGAGGCCGATCCACACGACACCCTCACCACGCCCTCACCACCCACACGCCACGTCCACATCGCAGCCACACCGCCACTACATCGAGTGCTTGCGAAAGAAGCACTCCCGATATATCGTTGAGCCATCGCGAACGGTCGCGATAGATGCAAAGAATTGATCCGAAGAGCAGCGGGCCGCCGACGGCCGCCCGCACCACAATCCAGGGAGAAACCCCATGTACCGCAGTAAAGGACGCCCCCAGTGGGGCGAAGCAGAAGGACAGAACCGCCCGGCCTTCGGCCCGTGGGGCCCGCCCGGCCCCGGCCCGTGGGGACGCGGGCACGGCCACGGGCGTGGCGGACCGGACGGGCGCGGCCGGGGCCGAGGGCGCGGAAGGGCCCGACGCGGTGACGTCCGCGCCTCGATCCTGGCCCTGCTCACCGAACGGCCGATGCACGGCTACGAAATGATCCAGGAGATCGGCGAGCGCACCGGCGGCGTGTGGAAGCCCAGCCCCGGCTCGGTCTACCCGACCCTCCAACTCCTGGAGGACGAGGGCGTGATCGAGGGTGTCGAGGGCAGCGGTCGCAAGCTGTTCACCCTCACCGAAGCGGGCCGCACCGAGGCCGCCGCCCAGCCCGAGGGCAGCAACCCGTGGGACGAGGCCAGCCGCGGCGTCGACTTCGAGGCCGTGCACGACCTGCGCTCGGCGATGCACGGCATCGGCGACGCGCTGCGCCAGCTGATGACCAACGGCACCGAGGCGCAACGGGCCAAGGCCCTCGAGGTGGTCAACGACACCCGCAAGCGGCTCTACCTGATCCTGGCCGACGCCGACTGATGTGGGTCGCCCGGATCACCGACCCCCGGCTCCGGTACGGGATCCCTTTCCCGCACTGGAACCGGGTGCTCGCACGGCGGCCCGGCAGTCCCTCGCGACTGCCGGGCCGTCCCGCGCCCGATCACCGGCCCGTCACCAGGGCGCGACCCGATAGTCCTTGAGGAAGCAGCCGTACGGCGGCTCGCCCAGTTCCCCGCGCACGATCGGGTCATAGACCCGAGCCGCGCCGTCGACGACGTCCAACGGCGTCCGAAATCCGCTCCCGGCGACCCGCCGCTTGTCCGGATACGGCTTCTCGTCGGTGATCCAGCCCGTGTCGACGCTGCTCATGTACACCCCCTGGGCGGCCAGGTCCTCGGCGCTGGTGCGGGTGAGCATGTTCAGCGCGGCCTTGGCCATGTTGGTGTGCGGATGCCCGGGCGCCTTGTACGCGCGTCCGAACTGCCCCTCCACGGCCGACACATTGACGATGTAGCGCCGCTCGTGCGCGGCCTCGCGCAGCAGCGGCAGCAGCCGGCTCACCAGCACGAACGGCGCGGTCACATTGACGAGTTGCACCTCCAGGAGCTCCACCGGGTCCACCTCGTCCACCCGCCGGGACCAGGAGTTGACCGACGCCCGGTCCGGGAGCAGCCCCGCCGGATCCGGCACGAGCGCACCGGCGGCCGGGTGCGACGCGGGGAGCCCGAGGGACGCGAAGGATCCGACCGACCCCGCCGACCCGAGGGCCGGCGCCGACCCGGCCCCGGACCGGTCGTCCGCGAACGCCTCGCCGAGCGCGAATTCGACGGCGCCGGCGCCGAGCGCGGCCCGCTCGGCGGCGAGCAGCGGCCCGTACGCCGAGGCGGGTCGGCGGATGGTCTGTGCCGCGTTGTTGACCAGGATGTCCAGCGGTCGTCCCTCGGCCACCAGCCGATCGCACCAGGCCACCAGCCCGCCCAGGTCACGCAGGTCGATCGTGTGCACCCGCAGTCGGTGTGCCCACTCGGCGTGGTCGGGCGCGGCGGCGAACCGCTGCCGCGTGTCGTGTGGGAAGCGCGAGGTGACCAGCACCTCGGCGCCGTCGCGCAGCAGCTTGAGGACGAGTTCGTGGCCGATCTTCACCCGCCCGCCGGTGACCAACGCGCGGCGCCCGGCCAGATCGGTGCGCGCGTGTCGGCGCCGCCGGTTCTCCGCCGCGCACGACGGGCACAGCCGGTGGTAGAAGCCGTCCACGTGTTGGTAGGGCTGCTTGCAGACGTAGCAGCGCAGGCCCATCTCCACCACGCCGACACAGGACGGCAGCCCGGTGTCGTCCAGGGGCAGGTCCTCGACCCGGTCGGCGGCGCCGAGCGCGGTCCGCTCGGTCACCCCGGTCCGCTCCCGGACCCGCAGTTCGCGCTCCTCGGCCCGGCGGCGCCGGCGTCCCGAGCGGCTGAAGGACGCGAGCGCCTGCTCGATCCGGCGCCGCTCGGGCGCGTCGTGGGCGAGGTCGGACAGCGCGCCGAGCACGGCGAGGCAGTCGTCGAGGGACGGGACGGCAGAGCGGGTGTCCGAGTCGTTCATCGTGTGGTCCCCCGGGGACGGCTGTGCCGGCAGCGGCGACCGGCCCTATGGCTCCGCGGCAGCCGCGTGGCGGGCACGCACGGGGGGGCGTCGACGGCTCTCCCATGGGCTGGGGCGTGTCTTCAAGCCCCCGTCGGGCTCCGCGGCGTCCGGTGCCGTGCATCGGCGTGCCGCCGAAGCGCCCGCATAGTGGTTCTATTCGGGCGTTTCGGCGGGGCGGCGAGGTGCGGTGCCGGGCGTCGTGGTGCTCGGCGGGGGCTTGAAGACACGCCCCGGCTCCCCTCGCGGGCGGATCGTGGGCACGGCGCCGAGCGACGTGGGATCGGCGCGTCGGCGCGGCGCCGACGAATGGTCAGATTAGCGAGCGCGCGGGCCCCCGGCCATCGGCTTTCCCCCGGCGCAGCCGGTCAGCGGGCGGCGCCGCGCCCGTCCACCACCGCGCGCAGCAGGTCGAGTTCGGATACCGAGCCGGGCTCGCCGCCGCTCGCCACGAGCCGGTTCGCCGCGTACTGCAGCGCGGCGTTGACCGGGGTCGGCACCCCGTGCAGCCGGCCGAGGCGGACGATCTCGCCGTTGAGGTAGTCGGTCTCGATGCCGCCGGTGCGCCGGTACAGGCTCTGCCAGGACGAGCCGCCGGGCCGCCGCTCGCCGAACACCGGGCGGACCTGGACGAGGGCGCTGACCGGTGCGAACTCGGCGTGGATCCCGGCCGAGAAGAGCACCGTGCGGGCCTCGTCCATGGCCAGCCGGTCCAGGTTCCCGCCGCGCGCGCTCGGGCCGCACAGCGCCTCGACCGCGTTGCCGAGGTTGGTGACGAGCTTGCCGTACTTGTAGGCGGTGATGTCCGCGCGCGCCTCGGAGGCGTAGCCGGCTCCGGACAGGACACGTGACACCTGGACCGCGAACGTGTCCCGACCGTGCGGATATCGGCCGACGTCCAGGACTCCGGTCACCGGCGACGAGTAGGCCCGCACCAGGCCCGGTTCGAGGTAGGCGCTCGGGCAGGCGACGAGCACGCCGTAGACGTTGGCGAACAGGCGCAGCGCGGCGTCCTCGTTGGCCACGCCGTTCTGCGCGCACAGGATCGGCGTCTGGGGGTCGGCGTGCCGGGCCAGTTCGGCCAGCGCGGCGGCGGTGTCCTGCGACTTCACGCACAGCACGACGGCGTCCACCCCGGCCCAGTCCGGTTCGGCGAAGTCGGTGGTCGCGGCGAGCCGCACCACATCCTCACCGTCGGGACTTCGGACACGCAGTCCGTGCGCGCGAATCGCGTCCACGTGCGCCCGCCGATCGACCACGTGCACGTCGTGCCCGGCCTGCGCGAGGCGAGCGCCGAGGACGCCACCGATCGCCCCGGCACCCAGAACCACACATCGCATGGCCGATCCCTCCCCGACGCGAGGCCCCATCCAAACACGTCCCGAGGCCCCCGTGGGGCACCCGAACGCACCGGATTCCCAGCGCCGAACCGGGCCCACCCACCCGACCGTCGGCGCCCTGCGGGCCCGAGCGAGGACGCGGCACTACCTCACGTCGACGCCCAGGCCGGCACGTACCCGCCACCGCGTCGGCCCGAGTCGCCCGCGCCGGACGGCGTCGGGGCCGCTCGGCGCGCCGCCGGGACGTGCTGGATCGAGGTGTGCGCCTCGCCGTCCACCACCGTGCGCCCGCCGCGCTGCTCGAAGCCGCGTCGGGTGAACCAGTCGGCGCTGCGCGCGTACACGTCGGAGATCACCGGCCGCGGGCCGGCCAGGACCAGGGCGTGCCGCACCAGCACGGTGGCGTGCCCCTGGCGTCGATGGGACAACAGCGTGCATACCCGGCCCATCCGCAGCAGGCCGTCTCCCTCCTCGGTCAGCCGCAGGGTGGACACCGCCACGCCGTCCTGTTCCGCCCACAGGTGCGCGGTGCCGGGCTCGATGTCGCGGCCGTCGGGATCGAGCCAGGGCTGCCGGCGTGCGACCACGAATACCCGACTGCGCAGCGACAACAGTCGGTACAGACTCGCGGCGTCGATTTCGCCCGCTGTTCCGTAGAAGTACGACACGTCCATATGCGGCAGGGTGGCACCGCGAGAGCGCCGTCGGGCGACCCCGCTCTGCCTCGCGGGCAACATGCACATGAACTCTTGTGGTCCAACCGGCACGTTACCGGCGGGTGCCGGCGGGATCCCGAGCAGGTGCCCGGTCGTCCGTATGTCGGATATCCCACTGCGAGTCGGCCCCCCGGCGTGGAAGACTCGCCACGTCGCCCGCCCCGGGGTGCCGAGGACCGCGCGGGCGATCGCCCGGCGAGGAGGAGATATCCAGGTGAGCGTCGAAGAGTTGTCGCAGCCACACCATCGTCCGCTGCCCGAACTGCGCCAGTCGGGCAAGCTCGCCGACGTGTGTTACGACATCCGGGGTCCGGTTCTCGACGAGGCCAAACGCCTGGAGGACGAGGGACACCGGATCCTGAAGCTGAACATCGGCAACCCCGCGCCGTTCGGCTTCGAGGCACCCGACGAGATCCTGCACGACATGATCCGCAACCTGCCGGCCGCGCAGGGCTACTCGGACTCCAAGGGTGTGTTGTCCGCACGCCGGGCGGTGGTCCAGCACTACCAGACGCGCGGCATCGAGGGGGTGGACGTCGACGACGTCTACCTGGGCAACGGCGTCTCCGAGCTGATCGTGATGGCCCTGCAGGCGCTGTTGAACAACGGCGACGAGGTGCTCGTGCCGATGCCGGACTACCCGCTGTGGACCGCCGCGGTGAGCCTGTCCGGCGGCACCCCGGTGCACTACCTGTGCGACGAGAGCGCGGACTGGTATCCCGACCTGGACGACATCGCGGCCAGGATCACCGACCGCACCCGGGCGATCGTGGTGATCAATCCGAACAACCCGACCGGCTCGGTCTATCCGCAACCGGTCCTGGAAGGCATCGTCGAGCTCGCCCGGCGGCACGGACTCCTCCTCCTCGCCGACGAGATCTACGACAAGATCCTCTACGACGACGCCGTACACGTACCGCTCGCCTCGCTCGCGCCCGACCTGCTGTGCCTGACCTTCAACGGCCTGTCCAAGGCGTATCGGGTGGCCGGCTTCCGCTCCGGCTGGCTGTTGTTGTCCGGCCCCAAGCGGCACGCGGCCAGCTACATCGAGGGTCTGAACATCCTGGCCAACATGCGACTGTGCGCGAACGTGCCCTCGCAGCACGCGATCGCCACCGCGCTCGGCGGCTACCAGAGCATCAACGACCTGATCCTGCCCGGCGGTCGGCTGCACGCGCAGCGCGACGCCGCGTACGAGGCGCTGACCGCGATCCCCGGGGTGACCTGTGTCAAGCCCAAGGGTGCGCTCTACGCGTTCCCCCGGATCGACCCCGAGGTGTGCAAGATCGTCGACGACGAGAAGTTCGTCCTCGACCTGTTGCAGAGCCAGCGCATCCTGGTCGTCCAGGGCACCGGGTTCAACTGGCACCAGCCGGACCACTTCCGCGTGGTGACCCTGCCCCAGGTCGACGACCTGACCGACGCGATCACCCGGATCGGCGAGTTCATCGGCTCCTACCGCCAGTGACGGCACACCGGCGGTGACGGCACACCGGCCGGGGGCGGGCCCCGCCCCGGGGGGGCCCGCCCGGGGGTGAGGCCGGGAGCCGCCCGAACCCCACCCCCCTGGGCCCCGGCCACCCCCCGAAGGCGAAAAACGCCCCCAGGTAGATGTACAG